>CAMYUQ010000014.1 GCA_947302045.1 uncultured Clostridia bacterium | reverse complement strand
GTGTGCATACCGAGGACGGCGGATTCCTCTGCGAGCGTTGCAGAAAGATTCTGGGACTTTGATATCGGGAGTGGAACATGATTCAGATTCTGATTCTTGCTTTGGTGATCCTCGGAGTCGTCGGGCTCGATCAGTTGACCAAAGCACTGGCGGTTGCCTATCTGCAACCGCAGGGAGAGATCCCGCTGTGGAAGGGCGTTTTGCACCTGCATTTCGTGCGGAATGAGGGCGCGGCATTCGGAATGTTCAGCAATCATCGCTGGATCTTTATGGTCTTTTCCACGGTGGCGATTCTGGGATTAACGGTCTACCTGTTCCGGTTTTGCAAAGAAAAAATGTGGGCGAAAGTTGCGCTTGCAATGGTTATCGGCGGCGGGATCGGAAACATGATCGACCGGCTGTCGACCGGATCGGTGGTGGACTTTATCTACGTTGCACTGATCGATTTTGCGGTTTTCAACGTTGCCGATTCGTTTGTGTGTGTTGGAGCCGGTATTCTGGCGGTATATCTGATCCTGACGGCGATCAGGGAAGAAAAGCGGAAGAACGTAACTCCACCCGAACCGGGAGCAGGGGAGGAAACTCCCCGTGATCAAACCGATGATGCAGGACAGTGATTGGCTGATCGTCGAAGTCCGGGAACCGGGAGATCTGCGGCTGGATAAATTCGTTGCGGAACAAACCGATCTGACGCGGTCTGCGGCGGCGCGGCTTATCGAAACCGGACATATTCTGGTCAACGGAAATCCGGCGGAAAAGAATCTGCGCGTGCAGGTCGGGGACGCAGTTGAAATTGATCTGCCGGAACCCGAACCGGCGGAAGCTGTTCCGCAGGATCTGCCGCTCGACGTCCGTTATGAAGACGATGATATTCTGGTCGTCAATAAACCGGTCGGAATGGTAGTGCATCCTGCGGCGGGGAATCCGGACGGAACGCTGGTCAACGCGTTGCTCTGGCATTGCAAGGATCGGTTATCCGGGATCGGCGGCGTGATCCGACCGGGAATCGTTCACCGGATCGACAAGGATACGAGCGGACTTCTGGTTGTCGCGAAAAACGATGCGGCACACCGGAAACTCGCGGAACAGATCAAGGAACACAAGGTTGCGCGCGTCTATTATGCCGTGGCAATCGGCGGTTTCGGATCGCCGGAAGGAACTGTTGACGCGCCGATCGGAAGGCACCCGATCGACCGGAAACGAATGGCGGTGATCCGAAACGAAAAGATCCGGTCGCGCAGTGCCGTAACGCATTGGAAGGTTTTGGCAGAAGCGTCGGCGGCAGGGAATACCTTCTCCTGCTTGCGTTGTGAACTGGAAACCGGCAGAACGCACCAGATCCGCGTTCACCTCGCATCCATCGGGCATCCGCTTTTGGGAGACCCGGTTTACGGAGGCGCCGGAACGAAGTTTCAGAAGCAGCATCCGGATTGGATCGCCGGACAGGTTCTTCACGCAGGGGAATTGCGCTTTCTGCATCCGGTAACGGGAGAGCCGATCCATATCACCTGTCCGCCGCCGCCTGAAATGCAAAAGGTTTTGACCTGCCTTTTTGACTTACAGCTTGAAATATAACCCCTTTTCCGGCATTTTTGATCGGATTTTTCCGATTTTTTCAAAAAAATGCTTGACAAGGGGTTGTTTTCATGCTATAATAGGCGTACCGCTTGAAATTGGCTCTTCTAAGTGCGCCCGAATTCGGACGCCGCCATAGGTCAGCGAGTCTTAGAGAAAGAGAGGTGCTTTTCGTGTTTGCAGTGATTGAAACCGGCGGAAAGCAGTACAAAGTTGTTGAGCAGGACATCGTGTTTGTGGAAAAGCTCGATGTTGCCGAGGGCGACGAGATCGTATTCGATCAGGTTCTTGCAGTGAGTGACGACGCGGGCTTCCGTGTAGGAACGCCTGTGCTGGACGGCGCAAAGGTAACGGCTAAGGTACTGAAAAACGGCAAGAACAAGAAGATCTACGTGATCAAGTACAAAGCAAAGAAGAACGAAAAGAAAAAGATCGGTCACAGACAGCCTTATACCAAGGTTCAGATTCTGAAGATCGAGGGCTGATATCCCGGTCGGATTGAGGCAACAAACATGACGAAAATCGTGTTTTACAGAAGCGGTGGGGTTTTCTACGGCTTCGAGGAACAGGGGCATACCGGTTACGGAGAAGCAGGCGATGATATTCTTTGCGCGGCAATCTCTTCGATGACCATGTTTCTGATCAACACCATTGAGGTTGCGTATGATTCCGCGGTCGATTATGAGATCGAGGAGGGCGATACCCGGATCCGGGTGCGCGCCAAAGCGGCGCTTCCCGAATTTGAGTCGGATGACTACAAGCGGTATGCCGTCTCGGGGATCATGATGGGGTATTATCTGCAACTTGGTGATATGCTCGAAGAGTACGGAGATTATCTGACCGTTTCGGTCGAGGACAGACCTTATGCGGATTGATTCCGCGCAAAACGAAAGTAGGAGGAGCAAAACGATGTTGAAACTCAGTTTGCAGTTCTTTGCCCATAAGAAGGGCGTTGGTTCCACCAAGAACGGACGTGACAGCGAGTCCAAGCGTCTGGGCGTGAAGAAGTCGGACGGTCAGTCGGTTCTGGCGGGCAATATCATCATCCGTCAGCGCGGAACGGCTGTTCGCGCAGGCGCAAACGTAGGCGTTGGAAAGGACTATACGCTTTACGCGCTGATCGACGGAAAAGTGAAGTTTGAGCACGCGAGCAGATCGCAGAAGAAAGTCAGCGTTTACGCCGACTGATTGGCTCAAAACAAAAAAGCGGAGCAGAGATCCGGGGAATGGATTCTGCTCCGCTTTTCTGTTTTTTTACGCTTTTTGCATAGCGGCAATCACGCTTTTCGGCCGTTTCGCACCGAAAATTGCCGATCCGGCCACAATGACGTTTGCGCCTGCGGCAACGGCGGACGGTGTATTCTCGGCGTTCAGTCCGCCGTCCACTTCAATATTCAGATTCAATTTTTGGGAGTTTGCATAACGGCGAACCGTCCGAACCTTTTCGAGCATATCCGGCATGAATTTTTGTCCGCCGAATCCGGGAACCACCGTCATGATCAAGGCCATATCGATCTGCGAAAGATAGGGAATAATTTCCTCAACCGGCGTTGCGGGGGATATGGCAAGACCGCAACGCACCTCGCGCCGGCGAATCTCGCGCAGAACCGTTCCGGGGTCGGAACAGCTTTCGAGATGGATCGTAATGATGTCCGCACCGGCTTTCACGAAGTCGTCGAGATAACGGACGGGATCATTGATCATCAGATGAACGTCAAAGATCAGCTTGCTTCTATGGCGCAGGGCGGCAATCACGGGAGCACCGAAAGAAATATTCGGAACAAACGCACCGTCCATCACGTCCAAATGCAGATAATTTGCGCCTGCATCGGTTATCCTTTTGACGGCGGCTTCCAAATTGCCGAAATCGGCGGCCAGAAGAGAGGGCGCGATGTAAATCATATCAGTTCCTCCTGTGTGTTCCGCCGTTTTCATCGAAAGACGGCGGGTTTTGTCAAAAAAGTGAAGTAACACATATACTTTGGTGAAGACACGCATCCCGGGAACGAAAGGGAATTATGAAAGGGAAGACGTGCGGATGGATCTATTCGCTTGCCGGGTGCTGAGGATAGACGTGTTGCTCCGGTACCGCCGGGGCAATACGTCAACGGAAGAGCAGGCATACCGCGTGTGCGGCGATCCCCTGTTTGATCCCGGTAAACCCGAGCCCTTCCTCCGTGGTTGCTTTCACGCTGACGCGATCGGTCGGAATATCGAGCGCGGCGGCGATGTTCTCCCGCATTTTTTTGATGTGAGGAGCCAGCTTCGGTTCCTGCGCGAGAACGGTTGCATCCACGTTTCCGATCTGCCAACCTGCTTCCCGAACACGATCGGCAACAAAATGCGCCAGAACCAAGCTGTCGGCACCTTCCCATGCCGGGTCGGTATCGGGAAAGAGCTTTCCGATGTCGCCGAGCGCCAACGCGCCGAGCAGAGAGTCCATGACGGCATGAACCAATACGTCCGCGTCCGAATGCCCGAGCAGACCGACCTCATGCGGAATTTCCACGCCGCCTAAAATGAGCTTTCGCCCAACGGTCAACCGGTGTACGTCATATCCATGTCCGATCCTGAAATTCGGTTCCGTCATTCTGCTTTTTCCTCCGCCGCCAGAATTGCCTCCGCCAGAATCAGATCCTCCGGCGTTGTGATTTTGATATTGTTGCGACTGCACGGTACCGTATAAACACCGTAGCCGAGATGTTCGAGCATCGAGGAGTCGTCGGTGACCGGAAATTCGTCCGCTTCGGTGCGGGTGATTGCCGCCGCGTAAAGCGAGATCTGGAAAACCTGCGGCGTTTGAATCGCCCAAAGTTCATTCCGGTTCAGCGTTTCCCTCACGTTTCCGAGAGCGCCGACGCGCTTGACGGTGTCAACGATCGGACAAGCCGCAACGGCGGCGTTTTTTTGATATGCCGCCCGGCAGACGCGGTCGATCTCATCCGGTCGGATCAGACAGCGAGCCCCGTCCGCAACGGCAACGAAGCGCGTTTTCGGACTGATGTGATCGAGCGCCAGATGCGCCGATTCCACGCGATCCACTCCGCCTGCTACAATGGCGGTCAGCTTGGTGATATTGCAGTCGGCAACCAGCTTTTCCACGCGTTGAATATCTTCAATGCGGGTCGCTACAACGATCTCGTCGATACATTCCGCTCTCTGATATGCCAGCAGGGTTCGCGCAAGAACCGGAATCCCCCCCACGCAGAGGAACTGTTTGGAATCAGAACCGCCCATGCGCGTGGAACTTCCGGCGGCAAGGATCAAAGCAGACGTGAAGGTCTTTTGCTTTGACCTGAATACCTTACCCAGAATCTGCTTTTCAACGGGATTCATGGGATCCCTCCTTTACCGGTTGCATTCTTCCCGTTCGATCTCGGTAATGAGGTTCACGCGTCTGGCGTGCTTGCCTTCTTCAAATTCGGTTTCAACGAAGTTATCTACCAGATCACAGGCAAGACCGTATCCGACCACGCGTTCCCCGAAGCAGAGAACGTTCGCGTTGTTGTGTTGCCGGGTCAGACGTGCGCTGAACGTATCCGAGCAGGCGGCGGCGCGGATGCCGCGATGCTTGTTCGCCGCCATGGACATCCCGATCCCGGTTCCGCAAATAAGAATGCCGAGTTCGGTCACGCCGTCTTGAATATTCTTGCAGACCTTGTGCGCAAAGACGGGATAATCGCAGCTGGCGTCGGAATCGGTTCCCACGTCGATGACTTCAAATCCTTTTTTTTGCAGATGGTCGATGATTTGCAGCTTCAAACGATACCCTGCGTGATCAGAGCCGATGGTGATCTTTTTGTTCATAGCGTTTCTTCCTTTCGGGATTCGTTTTCTTTTTTGATGCGCGCGTTCCGTTCCCGCTCCGCCTGGCAGGGACGGAGGTAGACCGGAGCGATCGTTTTATCATCACATATTTTGCCTGCGTCTGCCAACCGCTTTGCAACGGCGGCGACCGAGCAGGCGCTCTGCAACCGCAGGCGAGGAGGCGTTTCGGCTGTCTGAACGGTCAGAAGTCGCTTGGCAAGATCATAACCGTCCCCGACCAGCCGGACAGGCTCGTTATATTGCTTTAATATTTCATCCAATTCTTCCGCAGAGAGTGCCGAATCGGGGAGCAACCGTTCCTGCCCGCCGTCTCCGTTTCGGAACAGGGCGGTATAAAACTGATTGCGCCGGGCGTTCATCACAGGGCATACCAGAATGCCCGGAAAGCCGGACAAATTTTCGGCAAGTGCCTCCAAAGCGGAAACGCCGACGCAGGGCTTGTTCTGCCCGAATGCCAACCCTTTCAGGGTCGCAACGCCGATCCGCACACCGGTAAAGGAACCGGGGCCAGCACTCACTGCGAACAATTCAACGTCCCGGACGGAAACACCGCTTTTTTCCAAAACCGATTCTACCATCGGCAGGAGCGATTCGCTGTGCGTATTGCCTCGGTTGAGAGTATATTCCGCCAGAGGGGTCTCTCCGTCGGTCAGCGCAACCGATGCAACGATCGCGGAACTTTCGAGTGCCAGAATCTTCAACGCGATACCTCCTTCGTTTCGCAACCGATCTCCCGGACGGTGATTTTCCGGCTGTCCGGATCGTGCGGATCATCCTTTTCAAGCGTTACTTCCAGATAGGAATCCGGCAGAAAATCGGGAATATTTTCGCTCCATTCTGTCAAAATGATCCCGTTCCGATGAAGATAATCGTCAAATCCGATGGAGATCAGATCATCCTCGCCACCGATCCGGTAGAGGTCAAAATGAAACACCGGACGCGGAACGGCAGGGTATTCGTGGACCAGTGCAAAGGTCGGAGAGCGAACCGGCGCACCGGGCGCGATCGCCGCGGTAAAGCCGCGCACGAAAGCGGTTTTTCCAACGCCGAGTCCACCGTAAAGAGCAAGAAAGGGCGGCAGTTTCCGATCCTTGACCTGTTCGGCAAGACGGTAGCCGAGCTGTTCTGTCTCTTCCGCTGAGGCGGTATGATAGATTTCGGGCATAGCAACGCCTCCGCATTTGTTTTTTCTACCGTTAGTATAACATATCCGAGCTACTTTGTAAAGTGTTTTTCCGGGATTTTCCCATCAGTCTTCCTCTTTTTTACGAAATTCGGAAAGAGGCGTCACCGAACCGTCCGGGCGTTGAATCACCGTGTGTTCCAACTGCGCGCGAAAACTTGCCCGGAATTCCCGCAGGTATTCCTCGCGCAGGTTCTGCTGTTCCAGAGCTTCTTCCGGGGTAAGGGAGGATTCTTTCTTCTTTTTTGCGAGCTCGTTGATGCGTTTGATCTTTTCTGCTTCCATTGCGTTTTTCCTCGGCAAAAGAAAGGGCAGACACTTTCTGTGCCTGCCACACTCTTTATCGCGCCTTTAAGCCTTTCTCATGGTGCGAAGGCAACGAGAGCAAACGTTGATTGCTTTCTCGCCATCCAGTCTGATTTTGCGAATATTGGGCTTCCACGATCTGTTGGTTTTCCGGTGAGAGTGAGAAACGTTCTGACCGAACACAACTCCTTTACCGCAAATGCAGCATTTTGCCATTTTGAACACCTCCTGAACAAACGCTTCACCGTGTGGTTACGGGGCAATATCTACATACAACACCGCATATTATAGCATATTCCGGACGCGATTGCAAGTATTTTTTCAAAATTTTTCCGATTTTAACGAAAAAAATGAAAACCGACCGAAAAAAAGAGAAAATTCAGATCACAAAGCGGAGGATTGTTTGCATGGAACTCGTATGATTTACCGTCTTTGAATGGATCCGAAACAGATACCGCCCTTGTGTCCCCCGATCCGGACCGGCAGAATCTGCGCGTGCAAAGGTTGTTCGGAAGGGCAGGCGACTTCCAGAAAATCGGGGGTGTGACCGTATGCCAACCCGTTCCGGAAAGTTTCGAACAGAACGGTCGTCTCCCTGCCTTCCATACGATCCAAAATTTGGTTTTGCACCTTATCCTGCTCCGCCGAGAGAATTTTGACTCTTTGGTGCTTGATCTGCTCCGGGATCTGATCTTTCATATCCGCGGCAAGCGTTCCTTTCCGGCGGGAGTAGGGAAAAACGTGAATATGCAAAAATTCCGCCCGGCGGATAAAGGAGACCGTTTCGGCAAACTCTTCCTCGTTCTCCCCCGGGAATCCGACGATGACGTCCGTCGTGAACTGAACCTCCGGCATGGCGCGGCGAAGGCGTTCCATGCCTGCCAGAGCCATTTGAGAATTGTATTTTCGTTTCATGCGTGCCAGCACGGTGTCCGAACCGCTTTGCAGGGAAAGATGAAAATGCGGCGTCAGGGAAGAGAGCGAGGAGATCCTGTCCACAAACGCCTGCCGCATCAGGGAGGGATCGAGAGACCCCAACCGTACCCGACCGACGCCCGGGATCCGGTCCACCCGGGCAAGCAGTTCCGCAAGATCGCAGTCCGGCAGATCCCGACCGTAGGAAGCCGTTTCGATTCCGGTCAATACGATCTCCCGGCATCCGCCCTCGGTCAGACGTCGGACTTCCTCCAAAACTTCCTCCGGTTTTTTTGAGCGAACTTTGCCGCGCGCCGCGGGGATGATACAGTAGGTACAGTGATTTTCGCATCCGTCCTCGATTTTGACGTATGCCCTCGTCCGGTCGAAGGAGGTGATGCGCATGGGCTCAAAGCCGAAGATATCCGGCTGCTCGGCACACACTTCGGAAACGGCAGGTTTTCTGCCGCCGGCGACCAGCTTTTTTGCCATTTCAACGACTTTCTGCTTTTCGGCATTGCCGCAAACGAAGTCAACTCCCGCAATTTTAGCGACCGATTCGGGGGAGACCTGTGAGAAGCACCCGGTCACCAGAATATAGGCATTCGGATTTTGGTGGATCGCCCGCCGGATGATCTGTCTTGCCTTGCGGTCGCTCTCTCCGGTGACGGTGCAGGTATTGATGATGTAAACGTCGCAGGATTCTTGTGCAGGCAAAACAAGAAAACCCTCTGCGGAAAGCTTTTCCGCAATGGCTTTCGATTCGTATTGGTTGACCTTGCATCCGAGTGTGTAAATGCCTGCCGTCGGCATTGCTTTTTGCATTTGAATCCCCTGTTTCTTTCCTGTGCTTTTGGAAGTTTAATCGCGTTTCTCCTTATTTTACCACGATTTTGACCTGTTGTAAAGAATTTTTCCGAAAAAACGACAGGAATTTGAATTTTGCTCTTGCAAAAAGGCGGAAAAAGATGTATAATCTACATGAGAAAAAATTTCGGAGGAAAATCCAATGAGTGAACTTCACATTATCGATCATCCGCTGATTCAGCACAAACTTTCGATCATGCGAAACAAGAAAACGGGATCCAAGGATTTCCGTGAACTGCTCGAAGAGATCGCGATGCTGATGGGATATGAACTGACGCGGGATTTGCCGCTCGAAGACATCTCTATCGAAACGCCGATCTGCAAAACGACGGCGAAGATGATTGCGGGAAAGAAACTGGCGGTCGTTCCGATTCTTCGTGCCGGACTCGGCATGGTGGACGGGCTTCTGAGTCTGATCCCGGTGGCAAAGGTCGGGCATATCGGTCTTTACCGCGATCCCAAAACGCATCAGCCGGTAGAATATTACTGCAAGCTTCCGCCGGATATTTCGGAGCGGATCGTCATTCTGGTGGATCCCATGCTCGCGACCGGCGGTTCTGCCGTTGACGCGCTCCATATGCTCAAAGAGCACGGATGCAAGCATATCCGGTTCATGTGTCTGGTTTCCGCGCCGGAGGGCGTGAAAAAGGTGCAGGAAGCGCATCCGGACGTCGATATTTACACTGCGGCGCTGGACGACCATCTGAACGAGAACGCGTACATCGTACCGGGTCTCGGAGATGCGGGCGACCGTATTTTCGGAACTCTTTAATCAAAATTTGC
Organism: uncultured Clostridia bacterium; assembly: GCA_947302045.1. Taxonomy (GTDB): domain Bacteria; phylum Bacillota; class Clostridia; order Oscillospirales; family CAG-272; genus UMGS1865. Next base: position 20,731 of record CAMYUQ010000014.1, on the reverse strand, counting down.
AAGGAGGGCGGAGAAACCAACTCGTTTCTCCGCCGTTTGATTCTATGCGTATTCTGAAAATCGGACGAAACGACGCCGGACAGCGGCTGGATAAGTTCCTGACCAAAGCGGTCAAGGGGCTTCCTCTTTCTATGCTGTATAAGTCCATTCGCACCAAAAAGATCAAGGTCAACCGGGAAAGAACGCAACCGAATTATCTGCTCGCCGAGGGAGATGAAGTTCAGCTCTTTTTGCGGGATGAGTTTTTTGACCTGCCGGGGAAGGACACAGCCGCCCTGCTGCGGATCGCGCCGAAGATCGACGTTCTGTACGAAGACGAAAACATTCTTTTATTGAACAAGCGTCCCGGCGTTTTGGTTCACGAGGATACGGCGGGTGGAGAAAATACGCTGATCATGCACGTCAAGGCGTATCTTGCCCAAAAAGGAGAATATGATCCGATGGCGGAACAGTCCTTTGCGCCCTCGCTCTGCAACCGGATCGACCGCAATACGGGCGGGATCGTGATCGCCGCGAAAAACGCGGAGACACTGCGCCTGATGAATGAAAAGATCCGGCAGGACGAACTTCGGAAACGTTATCTTTGTGCTGTTCACGGCAGGATGCCGCGCCGGCAGGATACCTTGACGGGATATCTCAAAAAGGACAGCGCGGCGAATCAGGTGGAGATATCGGATCAACCCAGGCAGGGATGGAAAGAGATTATTACCCGGTATCGCGTGATCTGCGAAGAAGGTGAAATTTCGCTTCTGGAAGTGGAGTTGATCACCGGGCGGACGCACCAGATCCGGGCACATCTGGCGCATATCGGACATCCTTTGGTAGGGGACGGAAAATACGGGATCAACCGGCAAGACCGGGTCAGAGGATATAAATATCAGGCGCTCTATGCCTATCGGTTGTCCTTTTCTTTCCGGAATCCGGGAGGGATTCTGGAATATTTGAACGGAAAAAGCTTTTCCATACCGTCCGAGCAGATCTGGTTCTTGAAGGATTTTCAGCAGATCCCGCCGGGAGAGGAGTTTTTGAACGGATGAGAACGAAAGAACCACTCCTGTTGCACGGATTGCTTGCATTTGGCGCGGTTCTGACCGCGCTGACGCTGATTTTTCCGCAGATCGGCTTTCTGGAATGGATCTCCATGATCCCGGTTTGCGTTGCCGTATTCCGCCTCTGCAAAACCGACGGCGTGAGTTTATGGAAAGCGTATCGGTACGGCTTTTTTACCGTTTTTTGTTTCTATTTCATCGTGTATCATTGGTTCGTTTCCATGTACCCGTTGGATTTTGCCGGATTGGAGGGCGCGGCGGGCGTTGCCGTGATCGCGGCGGCATGGATCGGACTTTCTATTCTGCGTGCGTCGGTCGGCGGACTGATGTTTTTGTGGCTCCGTCTGCTTGACAGATGCGGAATATTCAGGCGCGCACCGATTTTGCGTCCCTTTGCGTTTGCGGCGCTTTGGAGCGTATTTGAATGGGCGGCGACTCTGAACTTTGCGGGAGTTCCGTGGGGACGGCTTGCGCTGGGGCAGATCCGCCTTTTGCCGATGCTCGGCATCTCTTCGTGGTTTGGCTCCTATTTTGTTTCTTTTCTCTTGGTTTCGGTTGGCGGTTTGCTGGCGGAAGCGTTTTTCGGAAACCGGAAAAAGGTGCTTTGCCTGTCTTTGTCGGTCGGAATCATAGCGGGAAATCTTCTGTTCGGATTGATTTGGCAAAAGATCGATGTCAAAACCGGCAAAACGGTGCGCGTCGCTGCAATTCAGGCGAATATTTCTTCCACGGAAAAATGGATCTCCACGGCCCAGGAGCGGCAGATCTATGCCGATCTGACGCGCGCCGCGGCGGAAGACGGCGCGCAGATCATCGTCTGGCCGGAAACGGCTCTGCCCTATGAATTGAATCTCGTTCCGCAGTCACAGGAATTTTTGTCTGATCTTGCGCGGGAAACCGGGGTCACCCTGTTTGTCGGTGCGTTACGAACCGACGATGCGGATAATCTGTATAATTCGATTTTTATGATCTCACCTGAGGGAGAGATCTCCGCGGTCACCTACGATAAAAGGCATCTGGTCCCGTTCGGGGAGTACGTTCCGCTTCGGAAACTGGTCATGACGCTGATCCCTCCCCTCTCGGAAGTTTCAATGCTGGATGAAGATCTGGAACCCGGAAAAGACTCTCAGGTGTTTGAGACGGAATACGGCGGGGTCGGGGCGCTGATCTGTTTCGATTCCATCTATGAGGATCTGGCGATCCGGAGTGTGCGCGACGGCGCGGAACTTTTGATCCTTTCCACCAACGATTCCTGGTTTTATGATTCGGCGGCGGTCTATCAGCACGAGGCGCAGGCGAAACTTCGTTCGATCGAAACCGGGCGGGATATGATCCGCGCGGCAAACACGGGTATCTCGGTGCTGATCGACAACCGGGGAGAGGCAGAGGGAGAACTTCCGCCTCTGCAACAAGGGTATTCCATCGGCACGGTGACCTTCCGCTCGGCGCGAACCCTGTATTCTTATATTGGAAACCTCTTTGTTTATCTCTGCCTTGCGGGGTTGATACTGCCCGTTCCGATTTGTATCGTAAAAAAGAAAATGACCCGATCCGATTGAGCCGACGGTCTATGTTCTCCGGTTTTCTCATATCTTTTAACGGGGAAAACGGCACGGGCGCGAAAAAGGTCGAAATATGACTTGACGAAACCGGAAAAATGTGATACAATAGAATGTCGTTTTTATCAACAAAAATATTTTTCAGTTGAAAAAAAGGAGAACTCTTCACATGTACCGTATTCTTTATAACCCCCTCGCCGGAAGCGGAAAGGGATATGATCGGGTTCAAAAGCTCAAAGAACTTCTCAGAGATCAGGAGCTCGCATTCACAGACGTGCGCGAGGTCAAAGATTTCCGGGAATTTTTTGCGTCTCTGGCAGAGAATGATTCGGTTGTTTTGGCAGGCGGTGACGGCACGCTGAACCGCTTCGCCAATGCGATTGACGGAATTGATTCCGCATCTCCGCTTTTCTACTATCCGACCGGAAGCGGGAACGACTTCCAAAGAGACGTAGCTCCCGGTGAAACAGGGCTCATCCGGATCAATGAATACATCAAGGATCTGCCCACCGTGATCGTCAACGGGAAACGTTATAAATTTCTCAATGGTATTGGCTACGGTCTGGACGGCTGGTGCTGCGAAGTCGGTGACGAACTTGCCAAAAAGTCGGATAAACCGATCAGCTATTCTTCAATCGCGATCAAAGGACTGCTGTTCAATTATACGCCTACCAACGCGACTGTGACGGTCGACGGCAAAATCGAACATTTTGAGAAGGTCTGGATCGCGCCGACGATGAACGGACGGTACTACGGCGGCGGCCTGATGATCACACCCGATCAGGATCGGTTGAATAAGGAAAGATTCGTTTCGCTGGCGGTTATGTATAAAGCAAATCGGATCAAAACGCTGTTGGTATTCTCGGGCGTTTCCAAAGGAAAACACGTCTCGCATACCGATATGGTCGCGATCCGGAAGGGAAAGCGTATTTCGGTCAAATTTGACCGGCCGGTTGCATTGCAGATCGACGGGGAGACCATTCTGGGCGTTACCGAATACGAGGTGGAGTCCGCCGCGTTGGCAAAAAAGAAAGAACCTGCGGAAGCAGGGGTATAATCGAAAAAGGAGCACACTATGCTCAACGCTGTTTTTCTGGTTCTGTCAGTCCTCGGCAGTTGCGGGATCGTTTTCGGGGGGCAGATCAGCCCGTGGTGGCTGTTTGCGCTCATTCCGGGACTGTTTCTTGCCTGCAACCTGCTTTATATGATCTATCTTGCAATCGCGGCATTGCTTCTCGGACATCGGGAGCCGAAGCGCTCCAACCGGTTTGCTCTGGCAAATTTTCCGGTTTTCATGAGATGGCTGATGCAGATCCTGCACGTGAAGATTTGTTTGAGCGGTGCCGAAAAACTTCCGCCGGAGCCCTGCGTGATCGCTTGCAATCATCGATCGGTGTTTGACCCGATGACGACCGTTGCGGCTCTGCGGCGCAGGAAAATCCTTTTCATTTCCAAAGAATCCAACTTCAAAATCCCGATCGCCTCTCCGTTTATGGTACAGGCGGGATATCTTGCGATCGACCGTGAAAACGGGATGCGCGCTCTGCGAACCTTGAAAAAAGCGTCGGAACGCATGGTTGAGGAAGGGGCGGATTTCGGCATTTATCCCGAGGGGACGCGCTCCAAAACCGGCGAGTTGCTTCCTTTCAAGACCGGTGCGTTCTACCTTGCGAAAAAAGCCGGCTCGCCGATCGTTGTGATGACGGTTTGGGGAACCGAAAAGGTCGGGAAATCGCTTCATTGGCGGAGAACCAGGGTCGATATGGATATTCTGGCTGTGATCGACAAGGAAACGGTGCAGAACCGGTCGCTTGAAGAATTGGCGGAAATGACGCGGGGTCTGATCGAGGAACATCTGAAAACCAAAAGCTGAACGCGGAGAATGATATGAAATTTCCGAAATGCAATCTGCACACGCATACGCGCTATTGTGACGGGCAGGATACCCCAGAGGAACTGGTCGGCGCGGCGATCGGGCTTGGCATGGAGGCCCTGGGTTTTTCCGGGCATTCCTATCTGACCGACTGCGATTGGTGCATGACGCCGGAAAATACCGTCCGCTATCGGGAAGAGATCCTTCAGCTCAAAGAGAAATACCGCGGAAAGATCGCCGTTCTGCTCGGGATCGAGCAGGATTATTACTCCGATCCGGCAGGCGACGGATATGATTTTTTGATCGGTTCGGTGCATCGGATCTATGCGGACGACGGAACGCCCTGTCAGATGGACGACGGGAAAGAGATCGTTTTGCGGGATATCAAAGAACATTTTGAAAACGACGTTTTCCGCTGGGTGCGCAGATATTACGAAACCGTTGCAGGATTGCCGGAGAAGACCGGATGCGGGATCATCGGGCATTTTGATCTGGTGCAGAAATACAATCAGGACAAAAGTTTGTTTGATGATACGGATCTGCGATACCGCAAACCGATGCTGGACGCATTGGATGCGTTATTGGATCGGGATATGATCTTCGAGCTCAATACCGGAGCGATCGCGCAAGGATACCGGAAAGAACCCTACCCGTCCGCTTATGCGCTCCGCTGGATCGCGCAGAAACAGGGGCGGATCCTGCTTTCTTCCGACGCGCACTGCGCGCAGAATTTGCTCTACGGCTTTTCGGAAGCGGCGGAATATGCCGGATCCTGCGGGATCGGCGGACTGACGGTTCCGGATCCGGATGATCCGGGAACCTTCCGGATCATCCCGCTCGGAAGCGACGGCAGATATCGGTTCAAAAGAAAATGATATAAAAAAGATTTCGACTGCGGCAGAAACGGGCGAAATCTTTTTTCATTATCACAAACAGGCGGAAAAACTTGACAAAAACGGGGAATCGTGCTATAATAGCTACAATATTTGATCGGTATTTTGAGAAAGAAGGAGACCTCTCTTATGAAAATTCTGATCGCGGGAGACGGAAAGCTGGGGGAAACACTGGCAAAACAACTCTCTGTCGAAAAGCATGACGTCACGGTTGTAGATTCCAATCCGTCTGTTCTGGAAACCGACGTCGGCAGATACGACGTTATGTACGTGCAGGGAAACTGCGCAACGATGGAAACCCTTCGTCAGGCCGGCGTGGAGCAGGCAAATCTGCTGATCGCCGTAACGGGATCGGACGAAGTAAATCTGCTTTGCTGTACCACGGCGCACTGGATCAATCCCCATCTTCATACCATTGCCAGAATCCGGAATCCCGAATATGTTGAGCAGACCTACGCGATGCGGGATGCGTTTGCTATTTCCATGATCGTCAATCCGGATCAGCAGGCGGCGGCGGAGATCGAACGCCTGATCAAATATCCCGGTTTTCTCAAACGGGAGAGTTTTGCAAAAGGACGGATGGAGATCGTTGAACTTCGCATCGATGCCGATAGTAAGCTCCGGGACGTTACGCTGAACAGTTTGAACAGCATCGTAAAATGCAAGGTGCTTGTTTGTGCGGTGGTACGGGAAGGTAATGCCGTCACCCCGGACGGAAACTTTATTTTGCGTGAGGGCGACCGAATCTTTGTAACCGCGCCGACCGACACACTGTCCGTTCTGCTGAAAAATCTGGGGATCATTACGCGCCGCGTGGAGCGTGTTATGATCGTCGGAGGCGGAAAGGTCAGTTATTATCTGGCGCAGGCACTGCAAAAGCACGCAACGGAGGATCGGGATACCGGCATTCTGAAACGTGTTCTTCCGCGGAGCGGGATAGACGTACAGCTGGTGGATATTGACCCGGAACGGTGCCGTTCGATTGCCGATCAGCTTCCGGGGATCCAGGTGGTATGCGGAGACGCCAGCAGTCTTTCTTTCCTGGAATCGATCGGCTTGGCGCAAAGTTCCGCGCTAGTCGCGCTGACAGGGTTGGATGAGCTGAACATGGTGATCGCGCTCTACGGAAAGAATCATAACGTTCCGCAGGTCATTGCAAAGATGAGCCGGATCGAAAATTCACAGGTGATCGATAATCTTTCGATCGGAAGCATGATCAGCCCCCGGAGTCTTTGCTGCAATACCATCATTCGGTACGTTCGTGCGATGCAGAATCAAACCGGCGCGGCGGTCACGATGCACACCATCGCGGACGGCAACGCCGAAGCAATCGAATTTTCGATCGATCAGAGCGCAATGCATTGCAATGTTCCTCTGAAAAAATTGAAGATCCGTGAAAACGTTCTGATCGTGGGGATCATTCGGGGACAATATATCGAGATCCCGAACGGTGATTCTCATTACGAAGTCGGAGATTCGGTTGTCATTGTATCGAGCGGAAACCAGATCATCGGTCAATTCAACGATATCTTTGCTTGATCGGAGGGCAGAGAAATGAATTATCGCATGATCGGCAGGATCAACGCGTTCCTTTTGATATTGGAAGCGTTCTTTATGATCCCCTCCGTGATCTATTGCTTTTATGACCATGACCGCTGGGTCGGGTATTCTTTCCTGATCGGAATGGGAGTATGCCTGGCGGTTGCAGGGTTGCTCCTGATCCTGACGCGGCATGCACCTGCCGGATTTTACGCCAAGGACGGGTTTGTTTGCGTCGGGTTCGGCTGGATCCTGATCTGCCTGTTCGGTTGTACTCCATATTGGCTTTCCGGGCAGCTCCCGCAGTTTATCGACGCGCTTTTTGAAACGGTTTCGGGCTTTACCACAACCGGCTCTTCGGTCGTTCCGGCGGTAGAGTCGCTTTCGCGCGGCGTCAACTATTGGCGGTGCTTTACCAACTGGCTCGGCGGTATGGGTGTTCTGGTTTTTCTGCTCGCGTTGGCACCGATCGGCGGAGAGAACGGCGGATACACCATGCACCTGCTCCGTGCCGAAAGTCCCGGACCGAATGTTGGGAAACTGGTTCCCAAAATGCGCCGCACGGCGGCGATCCTCTACCTGATCTACATTCTGCTGACCTTTCTGGACTTTCTGTTTTTGGTGGTTGGGGAGATGTCGGCGTATGAGGCACTCTGCACCTCTTTCGCAACGGCCGGAACCGGAGGTTTCGGTGTCAAAAATGACAGCTTGGCAGGGTTCAGTTCCTATTCGCAGAACGTCTGCACGGTATTCATGATGCTTTTCGGCGTAAATTTCAGCTGTTATTATCTGATCCTGATCCGAAAGGTCAAAAACGTTCTGAAAGACGAAGAATTCCGCCTGTATTGGGGGATCGCGATCGGATCCGTCGGGGCGATCACGTTGAATCTGATGCTGAACAAATTCTATCAAGGTTCGTTCTGGGATACGCTGCGGCATTCCTCGTTCCAGGTTTCGAGTATTATGACCACCACCGGATTCGCGACGACCGATTTTGACGCGTGGCCCACCTTTTCCAAAGTGATTCTGGTCTGTCTGATGGTCATAGGCGCTTGCGCGGGCAGTACCGGCGGCGGGATCAAATGCGCGCGGTTGCTCCTGATCCTGAAAGGGTTGCGCCGCAACATCCGGCAGCTCCTGCACCCGAATCGGGTGGAAGTGGTCCATATCAACGGAAACGCGGTGGACGAGGGAATTCTTGCAAATACGAATGCCTATCTGGCGGCGTACGCGGCGATCCTGGTGGTCAGTTTCATTCTGGTATCGATCGATCATATCACGGTCACCACGAGTTTGACCGCCGTTCTTGCCTGTATGAACAACATCGGCCCGGGATTGGAACAGGTTGGACCGAGCGCGAATTACGCGGGGCTTTCGATCCTTTCCAAATCGGTGCTGATCCTGGATATGCTGGCAGGCAGATTGGAGATCTTTCCGATCCTGATCCTGTTCAGCCGGGGGACCTGGAAGCGGTATTGAGTAAAGCAAAAAAGTTCCTTCCCGTCATGGGAAGGAACTTTTTTATCGTTGGTCGGTCAGCGAACGGGATCGGCGGCAAGTGCTGTTTGCAGGATTTCCCGCTCCGAGAAGGGGATTTTTTTTCTGCCGACGAGCTGATAGGTTTCATGCCCTTTTCCGGCAAGCACCAAAATATCGCCCGATGAGGAGTTTCGCACGGCATACCGAATGGCGTCGGCTCTATCCGGAATTTTCACGTAGGGCGTGTTGAAAGGCACGAACGCGACCGCAATTTCATCCAGAATTTGTTCGGGAGGTTCCTCCCCCGGGTTGTCAGAGGTCAGAATACAGCGATCCGCATATTCCGCGGCAACGGTCCCGAGCGCGATCCGGCGTTCTTTTGTGCGCTCGCCGACCGATCCGAACAGGCAGATCAGTTCCCCGGTGCAAAAGGGCCGCAGGGAAAGAAGCAACTGCCGCAGACTTGCTTCATTATGCGCGTAATCAATCACCGCAACGGCGCCGGTTGGCAGGGGAATCCATTCGGAGCGCCCCGGAACGGTTGCGCTTTCAAGCGGTTGAACGGCATTTGGAACCGCAATTCCGAACCGCTCTGCGGCAACGGCGATCGCAAGCAACGCGTTACTGACGTTTCCGCTCCCGATGAGCGGCAGATGAAAGCGGTGTTCCGTTTTGCCGTGAACCAACGTGACCGTCTGTCCGAATCCGTTTTCCATTCGGTAGGGAATCGCTTCGGTTACCCGGTAACCCGCCGCTTGCTTTTGTGAGCAACCGATCACATTCTCGGCAGTCGCCCCGGCAAGCATGGCTGACGTTTTTTCATCGTCCAGATTCACAACCGCCGTCTTTGCACCGAATTCGGTAAACAGACGGTGCTTGCAGGCAAAATAATTTTCAAGGTCGGGATGTTCGAGCGGACCGATATGATCGCGTGAAAAATTGGTAAACAGGCAGGTGTCGAAGGTCATTCCGGCAACGCGGTCTTGCAGGAGTGCCTGCGAAGAAACTTCGAGAACGGCGGCTTTGCATCCTGCTTTTTGCATTTGCGAAAGAATTTTTTGCAAGGTCAGGGCGTCGGGCGTGGTATTTTCGGTTTCAATCCGAACCTGCCCATATTGTATCCCGTTTGTGCCGATATAACCGCAGGAAATGCCGTTGCGGTTCAGAATTTGGGAAAGCAGGCAGGCCGTCGTGGTTTTTCCTTTTGTGCCGGTGATGCCGACGGTGATCAACGCGCGGGAGGGATGTCCGTAAAACCCGGCGGCAAGCATTCCGAGCGCGCTGTGTGTGTTCGGAACGTACCAGATCGATGCGTCAGACGGTAAATCCAGCTCCTGTTCGGCAACAAACCAACGGCAGCCGTTTGCATAAGCGGCGGGTGCAAAGGAATGCCCGTCCGCGTGGGCACCGCGCAGGCAAACGAACAGATCGCCGTTCGCCGCCGTTTTGGAATTTTGCGTGACCGACCCGACCTCTGCGGTCTGTAATTCCTGTAGTGGCGTGATCCCGATTTCGGAGAGCAGAGAAGCGAGTTTCATGGATGTTCCTCCCGCAGAACGGCGAACGACTCCGGAAATCCGACCGGCTCTTTCCCGCAGGCAAGAATGGTCTTGTGCGCCAATACTTCCAGAGAATCCACATACCACGGCTGCAAAAGTCCATCGCGGCGCAAAAGAGAAAGCTCGGTACAGCCGAGAACCAACGCTTCGCATCCACGGTTCAGAAGCGATTGAGAAACGCGCAGAAAGGCGGAGAAATCCGCCGGTTTGTTTTGCTTGACGGCACCGTAGATGATCTCGGTAACTTCACGCTGTTCCTCCGGATCCGGCGTCAGGCAGGTCATTCCGAGCGGCGTTGCGACCCGGTGATAAGCACGGGAGGAAACGGTTCCCTCGGTAGCGAGTAGACCGAAGGTGCGGATGCCGCGCTTTTGCAAAAATGAAACCGTCTCGGAAATGATATTCAAAATCGGAATTTTGCAGTTCCGCGCCAATCCTTCGTAGAAAAAGTGCGCGGTGTTGCAGGGAATCACCAGAAGATCCGCGCCGGCCCGGTGCAACCGATCTGCTTCTTCCAACATGACCGGGAGCGGATCCTGCCCGGATTTTCCAAGAATAAACGCGGTCCGATCCGGCGTGGTTGCCCGACTGCTGATGATCATATCGATATGATCCGCATCGGTTTCGGCTTTCGTATGCGCGGTCAGCATTTCGCAGAACCAGAAAGTGGACATCGGACCCAAACCGCCGAGAACGCCGAGCAAAGGATTTCTTTTCATGTTGTAGACCTCCTTCCCGTCGCGTTCTTTTCCTCGGTTTTGCCGAACCAGACGCGGCGCATTTCCGCGGGATTTGCGATAACGTACCGGGATTCCAGTTCCGCACGGTTGCGCCAGATCAGATTCGCATATCTTTCGGTGCAGGGGATCAGATAAAAAATCAGATCCGCATGGTTCAGTTCTTCGGCAAAATCCTGCAATGCCGTCACCATCAGACGTCCGTTTGCACTGTGCCGGACGGTGTGAAATTTCATGCAGACCGAAAGACGCAGAAAGGGCGGGATTTTGTCACAGAACACGTGCGAGATGACGCGATGCTGCCGAAACATCCGGCGTGCCGTCTCGATCGATTCGCGCGAGACGCCGAGCAGAACCGGAACCAGTTCTCCCGCGAGGATCTCTTCTACAATGTAGTCCATAAAATCCCCCTTTCTTTTTTCTTTATTATAACATAGACTCCCCGGAAAAAAAAGAGAGATTTCAAAATCTCGTGAATTTTTTTTGAAAATCCTTGCAAAGGGTTTGGTTTTGGATTATAATGGTAGCTGGAATGAAGAGAAGGGACGAAATCCATGAAAAAAGAACTGATCTACCGGGTCTTTTCCCGGTTGCCGGAGCTTTATTCGGACCGTCTGACGCTTCGGCGTTTGGAGGAGATGGATGCGCCGGATATGTATGAATATGCCAGCCGCCCGGACGTTACGCGATATCTGACGTGGAAACCGCATCCGGATCGCGCATACACAAGGGATTACCTGAAATATATTTCCAACCGCTATTCCGCAGGAATGTTTTACGATTGGGCGATCGTTTATGAACCGGACTGTAAAATGATCGGGACCTGCGGATTTACTTGCTTTCACTGCACGAGCGACTGCGCAGAGGTAGGATACGTCATCAACCCGGATTACTGGGGGAGGGGAATTGCATCGGAGGCGTTGGAGATGATTTTGCGATTCGGATTTTCCGAATTGAAGCTGCATCGGATCGAGGCGAGATTCATGCAGGGGAACGAACCCTCCCGTCACGTGATGGAAAAAGCGGGAATGACCTTTGAGGGTTATTTGCGGGAAGCAATGCTTATCAAGGACAATTACGTGACGGTCGGCGTTTGCTCGATCCTTGCCTCCGAGTGGGCGGAGCGACAGACAAAATAATAAAACGAACTCCCGGCGGAAAAACCGCCGGGATTTCGTTTTGTCAAATCGATTTTATTTGCCCAGATCGTCTTTCTCTCTGGAAAGGATCAGATTGGTGATGATTCCGAGGATCAAAGCGCAGGCGACCGAAGTGATTGTGATGGAGATATTGTTGGTCTTGTCAACCAGGAAGGAGAGCGACAGACCGCCGATTCCTGCGATCAGGATGACAGACACCACAAACAGATTGCGGTTCTTGTTCAAATCGACGTGCTGGATCATTTTCAGACCCGATACTGCGATGAAGCCGTAGAGTGCGATGCACACGCCGCCCATTACGCAAGCGGGACTGGAATCCAGGAAGGCAACGAACGGGGTGAAGAAGGAGATGACGATGCACATCAAAGCCGCGAACAGGATCGTCCAAGTGGATGCAACGCCCGTGATGGCAACGCATCCGACCGATTCACCGTAGGTGGTGTTGGGGCATCCGCCGAAGAACGCACCCGCCATAGAACCGATACCGTCACCGAGCAGGGTGTTGGAAAGTCCGGGATCTTCCAGAAGATCTTTTCCGATGATGGAAGAGAGGTTCTTATGGTCGGCAATGTGCTCTGCGAATACGACGAACGCAACCGGAACGTAGGCGATCAGAATGGTTGCACCGTAGGGGGCGCTCATATCTTTTAATCCCTTGCCTGCGGCGAGGAAGGTAAAGTCGGGAACTTTGAAGAAGGTATTGAAGGTGACCTTTCCTTCTGCGGAGAGCAGAGCAGACTTGAATCCGTCCAGATCAATGATTTTCAAGGTATCAGCTCCGCCTTTTCCGATCAGGGTAAAGATCAATGCAACGGCGTAGCCGGCGACAATACCGATGATGAACGGAATCAGCTTGAGTTGCTTGGAACCGTAGGTGGAAACCAGCATGGTTACGAACAGCGTAACGAGTCCGCAGATCAGCGCGATGTAGGAAGAACCGCCTGCAACGTCCGATTTGGTGAGGTCGCCGATCGCGTTTCCGGCAAGGGAAAGCCCGATGATCGCAACCGTGGGACCGATTACGACCGCCGGCATGATCATGCCGATCCATTTAACGCCCGCGATCTTAACGATCAGAGCAAGAATTACGTAGACAAGACCTGCAGAAACAGCACCGAGGATCAGTCCAAGCGCGCCGAGCTGCATGGACGTAGCACCTGCAAACGCTGCCGCCATTGAACCGAGAAATGCAAAGGAAGAGCCGAGGAAAACAGGGCTTTTGAAGCGTGTGAAGAGAAGATAAACGATCGTTCCGACTCCGGCGCCGAACATTGCGGCTGCAGGGGTCAAGCCGTTTCCGATGATCATCGGAACTGCGATGGTTGCCGCCATGATGGCAAGTACCTGTTGCAAAGCATAAATCAGGTTTTTACCGAATGGTGGTCTGTCTTTGACTTGATAAGTCAGGTTCATTCTTTTTTCCTCCCGGAATTTTATTTTTATCTGAACAGCCGGAGCTGCAAAGACCAAAAAGATAGCACCGCCTTGGATTCATCGAAACGAACAGAGATCCGGCAGTGCGATATGCGAAAAAAGCCTATTCAATTCTCACACCGAACGCATCTGCCGTTTTGTGCTTCCGGAAGATAGTATACCACAAATTTTGAAAATGTCAACCCCTTTTTTGACATTTTTTTATTTCTTTTTCAAATTTTTCAAAAGGAGGCAAAACGGTTCTAAAAAAGATCCTTTTCACATATAGTTTAGCAAAATCATTTGCAGGCATACGGGGAGGAAAAAGAATGTCGGATCATTCCATTTATCAGGACATCGCCGAGCGTACCGGCGGAGATATTTATGTAGGTGTTGTGGGACCTGTCCGGAGCGGGAAATCCACATTTATCAAACGGTTTATGGAGGAAGTCGTCCTGCCGAATATGGGGGAGGGGTATTCCAAAGACCGTGCGCGGGATGAACTTCCGCAGTCTGCCGCAGGCAAAACGGTGATGACTACAGAACCGAAGTTTATTCCGGAAGAGGCGGTTCCGGTTGTTTTGGATGACAACGCAAAAATGAGGGTTCGTATGATCGACTGCGTCGGATACCTGATCCCGGACGCGGCCGGCGTGATAGAAGAGGGGCAGCCACGCATGGTGCGAACCCCCTGGCAGGAGGATCCCATGCCCTTTGCCCGGGCGGCTGAGATGGGGACGCAAAAGGTCATCAACGATCATTCCACGATCGGGATGCTTGTCACAACCGACGGCTCGATCGGTGAAATCCCGCGGGATTCCTATGTGGAAGCAGAGGAGCGAATCGTGCGGGAGCTCAAAGCACTCGGAAAACCGTTTGCGATCATTCTCAACAGTGCCAATCCGGGCAGTGCGGAAGCGCATGAACTTGCTGTCTCGCTCGAAGAACAGTACGGTGTTCCGGTTGCACTGGTCAGTTGTCTGGATCTGGATGCGGAAGACATCCGGGAGATCCTTGCAATGGTTCTGAGAGAATTTCCGGTAACCGAGATCACCCTGCAACTGCCGGAATGGACGAAGGCGCTTGATCCCACCCATCCGATCATGCAGTCCCTTCTGAACTCTTTGCGGCAATGTGCCGAAAAGGTGGAAAAAACGGGGGATATTCAATCGGCATTTGCGGAATTGAACGGGAATGAGTACCTCTCGGATTCGGAGGTGGAACGGATCGATCTGGGAACGGGGAAGGCAAGCGTTTCGGTTACGCCCGCGGACGGACTTTACTATCAAGTGATCAGTGAATTGACGGGCGTTGACGTTGCAGGAGAGAAAGAGCTGATCGAAACGCTGCGCGAACTTGCAAAAATCAAAGCAAAGTACGATAAAGTTGCGGAAGCGTTGGAGCAGGTGAATGAAAGCGGCTACGGGATTGTCATGCCGGACGTGGAGGATCTTCGCTTGGAAGAGCCGCAGATCGTCAAGCAATCGGGCGGCTACGGCGTCAAGCTCAGGGCGGCGGCACAGTCGATCCATATGATCCGAGCGAACATTGAAACAGAAATCAATCCGATGGTGGGAACCGAACAGCAGTCGGAGGATCTGGTGAAATATCTGCTTAAAGAGTTTGAAGAAGACCCGATCAGCATTTGGAAATCGAATATGTTCGGAAAGTCGCTTTACGAGTTGGTAAACGAGGGACTGCATACAAAATTGGATCATATGCCGGAGGCGTCGAGGAAAAAGCTTTCGGAAACGCTCGAGCGGATCATCAACGAGGGAAGCAACGGACTAATCTGTATTTTACTCTGAAAGCAGGGAAGGGACGCGTCATTTCGGAAACGAAAGGCGTCCTTTCTTATTGCAAATTTTGAGCGATCAGGAGAGAGCACGCCACGATTTTTCCGAACTGCGAAAAAAATATAATAGAAATGCTTGACAAACAAAAGAGAAAGTGATATAATAAACGGGCTTGAAAAGAGCATCTGGGTGTGGCGCAGTTGGTAGCGCGCTACCTTGGGGTGGTAGAGGCCGCACGTTCAAGTCGTGTCACTCAGACCAAATAACGCCGGAAATCTCCGATTTCCGGCGTTATTTCGTTCAATTTTTGCCTCAAATCTCCGATTTTCCGCTTCCCGAAAATCCTTGACCACATATTTGACCATAGACAGAAAAATCAGGCTTCCGGCATCGTCCTTTTCAGGATCCGCCGGAAGTCTTTTTATGAGATTCTACAAAAGATAAAATAAAGTTTATTCTTTCAAAACAAGCGTTATTCCTGCATTATACATCACGTGCATAAAAACTTTTAGGTGTTCTCTGTTCATTTTTGCTGGACCTGTTGCAGTACAATATGCCAATACTCCTACACCAACAATGTGGTCTAAACATTTTTTGTTGTTTCCATCAAGCGAAAAACCTAATGATCTAATCGCCAGCTCATATGGGTCTGTTTCTCTAAATGCAGCATCAATTTGCTTTGCTTCTTCAATCGTCCATTCTTCAACCACTTTCTTGAATTTTGCTTGGCAAAGTGTAATATATGCACCTGCTCCAAACGCATGGCATCCAAGCAAAGATAAATACTTTGATTCACCATAGCTCTCTTTTATCATTTCAACTTGCGGATCATTGATTTATGATAAATAGATGCCTTCAAAGAGACCGTTATCATTATGGAAAAACTTCAGAATTGGCATAGAAGTTATTTTCATCTCATTCATGCAAATAGCAACTTCCTGTGTTACATCCCTTTGAATAGTATCGCCAATAAATAACTCTTTTTCTGTAGTCAAATTGCAATCATTGCTGTTAATACTTTTATTTTTACGTTTTTTCAAAAATCCAAATAAGCCCATTTTTCATTCTTCTTTCTTTGTAGAATAATATTCGTGTTGTTTTTTTGAGAACTTGTCGAAAGCCTTTTCTTTGTTTACTGCGGGGCAAATTTTGAACTCTCATTTTTCCTTTTCTGAGTCGTTGCTATATACATCCAAGCGGTTTATATTTGTATCATTTTGCGATTGTAGAATATAAAAATCACTGATAACTGGAAGTTGATTTTCTAACACTAATAGAATCATCATCCATATCATTCAAAAGCCCTTGTGAAACTAAAAACAATTTTATGCCATCTACCGTTTCTCTCGATTTCGGACCAATAATGATTTCCTTGATTGCCTTTTTAAGGTCATTGAAAACAAGCTCAAAATGGGAAACCAACTGATTATTGTTCACATTATAACCGAATTGTTCAATTTTAAAAAGGCTTGAATTATATTTCGATTGATCTGGCAAGATCACTTTTTCAAATGGGAACTCATAATATATAATCACTAATCTCCATTCTTTTTCCTCAGAAAATGATGGATTTTTAAAAAAAGGGGCTACAAATTGAGATTTTACAACTTCTTCAAAAGAAAGATTTTGAGGAAAATAATTTTGCATCTCCTGTTCGGAATATGAAACTTTTTTAAATACCAAGCGATATTTATCTATAAAAAAGGAAAAGTCAAATATATACTTAGCATTAAATCCAATGGAGATACCATACCCGTTGTCAGAATAAGCCCGCCACTGACTAAGCGAATCGCCTTCTTCTGAAAGGCAAAATGCCCAAGCAGGATATATCGGAGTCTGTGCCATATAAAAAGTAAAAGATTCAGGAGAAAAAATTGATTTTCCGTTTCTTGCTTTTAGCAGGTTAATTTTATCATCAGCGGAGCCGTGTTCCAAAAGCCAATTGCGATATTGATCAAAATACCATTTCAATTCCATAGAATCATTTGACTTTGAAATGTCAGAAAGCCATATGGTTTTGGTTTTGAATATTTTCAAAAAAGTTGGCAAACTGCAATAATGATACACAACATTTGGCATTGCTGTTTCCATTTTGGCTCTCTCCTTTTTTATTCAAATCGGTGATATTATCTATATTCTATCACATTTCGACGATTTTTTCAAGAGATCTGGGTGAAATGTTGAGACAGCTTGGCTATCATTTCATCAAGTTTCCTCTCACACTCTTCTCTCGTCCTCGCGTAAACGCAATGGCATTGCCTTGTCCCATCTGGGTTCACCGGCGTATATTTGCCTTGCCAGGTGTTTTTGCTGACCTTTGAGATGCACCCGGTGCCGGGTTTGCGTTTTTTGCCCCGACACGGCTCGAATGCGGCGTTTTCAGGGGTTGGGTCGGGTGTTTGCCCATCTTCCGGTTCCGTCGCGTCACGGGGCTTCTGCGTGCCGAACGCGCTGTCGATCTTCTGTGCCGCGTTCCGTTCCATCTCGGCGGTAACGTGGGAGTAGACGTTCAGCGTGGTTTCTGCGGACGAATGACCGAGTATCTCCGAAAGCGTTTTGATGTCCAGACCGTTTTCAAGCGCGGTGGTTGCGAAAGTATGGCGAAGTCCGTGAAACGGGATATGTTTGCATCCTGCACGTTGGAGCATTTCGGAAAGTCGGTTCCCGCAATAGCAAGGACTGATCGGTCGGCTTGGATCGATCGGCGATGGAAAGATCCATTCCGAATCCACTCGTTTCCGGTACTCGTCAAAGACTTCCAACACCGATTCGGGTAGGCGGACGGTTCTGGTCGAAGTTCTCGTCTTGGGCGTGCTGATGATGAAGGTCGAGCCCATCGGTGTGTATTCCCGGCGCACGCTCAACTCGCCCGTCCCGAAGTTCAGATCTTCCCATTGGAGCCCCAGCAGTTCGCCCCGCCGAAGTCCCGTGGCAAGTGCCAGCAGGATCATTTCATAAATCCCTTCCTCTTTCGCTTGGATCATCAGACGTTGCATTTCCTCATGCGAGAGGACCTTGACTTCCTTGCTTTTCTTGGGCGGGATCGTACATCCGACCGCGGGATTGCGGAAGATCAGACCTTCCCGCATGGCTTGGTCGAGCGCGCATTTGATGCGTGTGTGCATGGAGCGGATGACCGCGCCGGAGAGTTCGGTATCGCCGAGTCCGTTCCGGTCGAGGTTTCCGTTTCGTTTCTGCTGGGCATAGAACTGTTGCAGATCGCTCTTTTTCAGCGAGGCAAGCGGGATCTTACCGAGCTTCGGGATGATGTGCAGATAGATCTCGTTCTCGTATTTGTGCCGTGTGGTTTTGGCAATGCCCGGTTCGCAAAAGGTGCGATACCAATAGTCGATATACTCTCCGAACGGCATATTCGCGCTGACCTTTTCGGTCGGCTTCCGTACCGTTTCAGACAGGGCTTTGAGTTTTTCCTCGCATTCGAGTTTGGTCTTTCCGAGAACGTTTTTGGTGATCGGCAAACTCTTTTCGTTGTAGCCGATCACGATCCGTCCTTCCCATCTGCCGTCCTTTCGCTGGCGGATCATGCCTTGTCCGTTCTTTCGTTTTCTCACGCTTTCAGCTCCTTTCCGAGAATCTTTCCGAGTGCGTCGCCCATGATACCGGCGGCGCGCTCCTGCATTTCACTTGTCACATGGGTATATCGGTCGAGCGTGAAGCTCGGCTTGGTATGTCCGAGGACGCCTGCCAGCGTTTTCTCATCCACGCCGAGCGCGATCGCGTGCGTGGCGAAGGTGTGGCGCAGGTCGTGCAGTTTGATCTCCGGCAGACCGTTCTTTTTCAGTAACCACTTGAATTTGTGGTATGCCGCGTTGGGGTTGGTCGGCTTTGACGAGTCCTCCAGTTGCGGGAAGATCCATTCCGATTTGATGATCTGTTTCCGTCGACGGAGCATTTCCGTCACGCTTGGCGGTAGGACGAACTCCCGGATTCCGGTTTCTGTTTTCGGTTCTCCGAGAATCAGTTCTCCCCCCGGCATGATAATGACCGCGTGCCGAACCTGTAACCGACCGTTGGCTTCGTCAAAATCTTCCCACCTAAGACCGCAAAGTTCTCCCCTGCGCAGTCCCGTCATGCAGGCGGTATAGAAGAAGTCATGCCATACGGGATCGGTTTCGATTGCCGAAAGGAACCGTTTGAGCTGTCCGCTGTTCCAGACTTTCATCTCATTTACGATCAGTTTCGGGATGGTCGTTCCGTCAGTTGGATTGGAAGCGATGATGCGTTCGTTCACCGCCATCTCCAACGCTTCGTGGAGCATCATGTGAACCGCCCGGACTGTATTGCCGGACAGTTCATGACCGAGCTTTGGGTGTGGGTTCACCCGACCGGATTTTTGCAGTTTGTTGTAGAGCCGTTGCACGTCGGCAACCGACACCGCCGATATTTTTTTGCTTCCGAGATACGGTCTGACATAGGCATCGGCGTAGAAGACGTACTTCTTAAGCGTTGTCGGACGGACAATCTTTTGCATATAGGCAAGCCACCGATCCAGCCAACCGTCCAGCGTTACCATGCAATCCTCGGTCAGATCCACGCCGCGGAAGGCATCGATCATAGTGTGCAGTTTCACCGTTACCTCGCTTTGCGTCTTGCCGAAGACCGACTTGTAGATCGGCAATCCGTTCTTTTTATGACCGACCACAATGCGTGCTTCCCATCTTCCGTCCGGCCTTTTTCTGATTGTTCCGTCTCCATTCGGACGCCGTTTTGACACTTACGAATCACATCCTTTCATTGGAATTTGCGAAGCAAATTCATGGCGTGACAAGACATGGTGCGGGAGTCTATTGATCTAAGTGTCACGCCTACCACCATCCTGTCAGCACACAACAGTACCACAAAGATTTTCAAATATCCAGCGATTTTTGGAAAGTTATCAGAAAGTTATCAATTTGATTTTTGCTAAAATGGTTGATGTTCCTCTGCGAGTATGCTATAATAGTTTCACAATCATTCAGGAAGGAGGCTTACGATATGCGTGACCAGAATCAGTTGGGTGATTTTGAACTCCGTCAATACAGCTTGGAATCGGATACAAAAATCAAATTGTATGCCCATCTCGAACAATCGGCAGAGGACATTAAATTCGGTCGAGTTCAACCGATGGATCAAGCGTTTGATGAAATCATCAGAGAGGTTGAGAACCTATAATGTGCGATCAGAACAAGTTGGACGGTATTCTGCACAGAATCGCACAACAGGCACAATCCGTTTTTGGTAACCGATTGGAACAAATAATCCTATATGGCTCTTATGCTCGCGGCGATTTTGACGCTGAATCCGATATTGATATTATGATCCTTGCAGATGTTGATCGCGATTCCTTACATCAATTCAAGCCGCCTTTCCGGCAACTGACCTCCGACCTCGGAATGGAAAATGATGTTCTGATCACGGTGACAATCAAGGATTCCAAGACTTTCCATCAATTTCTTGAAGCGATTCCGTTTTATAAATCCGTGGCTAAAGAAGGCGTTCCCATCTTATAGTCTGAATGCCATTTGCTCCCGCCATCCGGCGGGAGCCTTTTCTTTGTTTATGCGTCGCAATTTTTGAAACTCAATTCGGCTCCTGCCATTTGATCGCGTCGTCCAGCCGGATGCTCCCGTTCAGGTTCTGTACTTCCTCAATGCAGGCATGACGCAAGGCATCG
>CAMYUQ010000013.1 GCA_947302045.1 uncultured Clostridia bacterium | reverse complement strand
CGATACCACCGCGGTCGAGGCGGTCATTGATCTGGTGATGCGATATAATCCGGAGGCGATCATGGTGATCAAATCCACGATCCCGGTCGGATATACCGAGAGCATCCGCAAAAAGACCGGCAGCCGGAACATTCTGTTCAGCCCCGAATTCCTGCGGGAAAGCAAAGCGCTCTACGATAATCTTTACCCGTCGAGAATCATCGTCGGAACAGATCCGGACGACGCACGGCTGGTCGAGGCGGCGCATACCTTTGCCGGACTTTTGCAGGAGGGAGCGATCAAGGAGAACATCGACACACTCTATATGGGCTTCACCGAAGCGGAAGCGGTCAAGCTCTTCGCAAACACCTATCTCGCGCTTCGCGTGTCCTATTTCAACGAGCTGGATACCTACGCGGAAATGAAAGGTCTGGATACCAGACAGATCATCGAAGGCGTTTGCCTCGATCCGCGGATCGGTTCGCATTATAACAACCCGTCGTTCGGATACGGCGGCTATTGTCTGCCGAAAGATACCAAGCAGCTGCTTGCCAACTATAAGGACGTTCCCGAAAACCTGATCCATGCCATTGTGGAGAGCAACCGGACGCGGAAAGATTTTATCGCGGATCGCGTGCTGACCAAAGCGGGTTACTATCAGGCAAACAGCGCATACGATCAGGCAAGCGAGCGTAACTGCGTGATCGGAGTCTACCGGCTGACGATGAAAAGCAACAGCGATAACTTCCGGCAAAGCTCGATTCAGGGCGTTATGAAACGGGTCAAGGCAAAAGGTGCGCAGGTCATCGTTTATGAGCCGACGCTCCCGGACGGAAGTACCTTCTTCGGGAGTCTTGTTGTCAACGACCTCGAAACGTTCAAACGCCGGAGTGACGCCATCATTGCAAACCGCTACGACAGCTGTCTGGACGACGTCGCCGAAAAAATATACACCCGAGATCTGTTCCGCAGGGATTAACGAAACGTATTTCAAATTCTGGAAAGGAGAGCAGGCAAATGCTGGTTGACGAACTGTTGTTTTGTCTTTTGCGAAACGAATTTTCCGGCGAACCGCTGCCGGACGAAGCGCTCTCCTTTCGGGATCCGCGCCTGTTCCGGCTGGCGAAAATGCATGACGTTTGTCATCTTGCGGCGGACGCTCTGATCCGAAATGAACTCTTGCCGGATGACGATCCGCTCACCGGTGAATATAACCGGGAGCTGATGACGGCCGCCTACCGCGAAATAAGGATCCGCGAGATCACAGGGCGGATCCGTACCGTTTTTCAGAGGGAGGAAATCCCGTTTATTCCCCTGAAAGGAACGGTGATCCGGGAGCTTTATCCTGAGCCGTGGATGCGTACCAGCTGCGATATCGACGTTCTGATCCACAAGGAGGATCTTTCCTGCGCTGTGGCGCGGTTGGAGGATGACGGCTTCACGACCGACGGCGAAGAACATTACCACGATGTTTCACTCTTCCGAAGCGGCGTTCATCTGGAATTGCACTATAATATTCTGGAAGAAATGGAGCAGATTGACGGTCTTCTCGCAAAAGTTTGGGAGTATTCCGCTGTGGCGGAAGGAGTTGAATATTCGGAAGAACCGGCGTTTTATGCTTTTCATCATATCGCCCATATGTCATATCACTTTCTGCACGGCGGGTGCGGTCTGCGCTCGGTTCTGGATCTGTGGATCATGAGGCAAAAGAATTTCTTTGAAGAAAGGGAATTGATGCCGCTTCTGGAACAATGCGGTCTGGTGCGGTTTTACCGGTGCGTCTGTGCGTTGGCGGATCGCTGGTTTGACGGCCAGGAGACGGCGGACGCGTTCTCCGAAGCTGCGGGTAAATATATTCTGTCGGGAGGCGTTTACGGAGCGCGTGAATCCGAACAGGCGGTGGATATCGCAAAGAAAAAAGGCAGGATCCCGTATCTGCTCGGTCAGGTTTTTCTGCCCTATCGGGAGATGTGTTCCCTGTATCCGGTCCTTAAACGGTTTTGCCTGTTGCTTCCGTTCTGCTACGTGCACCGTGTTTTCAAAAAAATGTTCGGAAGAGACCGGAAAGAGTCTTGGGGAAAGGTCAACCGAACCATACGGCAGGATTCTTCCAAGATCAAGTCGATGGATTCGATGATGAAAGAATTGGGACTGAAATAAAGCACTGAAAAAATTCGGACAAAAAGCGATCGCTTCTGCATCGGGGGAGGCGGTCGCTTTTGTGTTTGGAAAGAGAATTTGGCAAACGATCCACCTATCGCCGCCGGTGGACGATTTTGTTTGACATGAATCGGGCAGATCGGGATATTCTAATCCTACGATCCCGAAAAAGCAGAGATCGTGTGGAGGTTTTATGAAAAGAAAGATTTCCTTGTTTTCGGCGGCGTTGATCTGCTTTGCGGTCGCGTTCGGTTCCGTGGCGGTGCAGGCGGATGAGCCGACGGCAGTCGAAACGGCGGCGCAGACGGTAGAGCATACGGTCGTCAAGGGGGACACGATGTGGAAACTGGCGGTCCGGTATGAGATCGGACTTTCCGAGATCATCGCGGCGAATCCGCATATCAAGGATCCGCATTGGATCTACCCGGGCGATATTCTCTATATTCCGCTCAACGATACTGCGGTCACCGACTTTGAGGGGGAAGTGATCCGGCTCGTCAACGAAATTCGCAAAGAAAACGGGCTCGGAACGCTCGCGGCAAACTGGCAGCTCTCGCGCGTGGCGCGGTATAAGTCGCAGGATATGCACGACAAGCACTATTTTTCGCATCAGAGTCCGACCTACGGCTCTCCGTTCGATATGATGAAGAGCTTCAATATCTCCTACCGGACGGCGGGGGAGAACATTGCAAAGGGATATACGACGCCGCAGGCGGTCGTGGACGCTTGGATGAACTCGCCGGGTCACCGGGCAAATATTCTCAACGCGTCCTTCACCGAGATCGGAGTGGGCTACGTTGCCGACGGGCACTACTGGACGCAGATGTTCATCGGATAAAAAACGAAGGAGCTGTTCTTCCGGACAGCTCCTCCGCTTTTTCTTATTTTTCGCCCGGCGTCAGCAGGCGCAGGGTTTCGTAAATCCCCTTGATCGGGATCAGCTCGATGCCGGGAATTTCCAGCTTCCGCTTTTCGAGATTCCGGTATGGAACGATCGCTTTTGTGAACCCGAGCCGCGCGGCTTCCTTGACCCGCTGTTCCAGATTTGTCACCGCCCGGCATTCCCCGGCAAGTCCGAGTTCTCCCACGGCGATCAGGTCGTCCGGGATCAGCCGGTCGGTCAGGGAAGAGATCAATGCCAGCGCCACCGAAAGGTCGGATGCCGGTTCGTCGATCCGCAGTCCGCCGATCACGTTCAGGTAAACGTCGTTTTGATAAAATTTCAGCCCGAGCCGCTTTTCCAGGACTGCGATGATAAGGCACATCCGGTTGTAGTCGATCCCGTTCGTCGTGCGCCGCGGCGCGGGGAAGGGCGTTTGCGAGACCAGTGCCTGGATCTCCGCGATCAGCGGACGCGTTCCTTCGAGCGTGCAGACCGCGCAGTTGCCGGAAATGTTTTTCGGTCTGCCGGCGAGAAGCATTTCAGAGGGGTTTTCCACCTCGATCAGTCCTTTGTCTCCCATTTCAAAAACACCGATCTCGTTGGTCGAACCGAAGCGGTTTTTGATCGCCCGGATGATCCGGTAGGACTGTTGCCGTTCGCCCTCAAAGTAGAGAACCGCGTCCACCATGTGCTCCAAAACTTTCGGACCGGCAATGCTCCCCTCTTTGTTGACGTGTCCCACCATGATCACCGATATACCGTCGGCTTTTGCCTTGTTGATCAGCAAAAGTGCCGACTCCTTGACCTGTGCCACGCTTCCCGGCGTGGAGTTGACGTTATCCGAATAAACGGTCTGGATCGAATCGATGATCAGAACATCCGGACGCACGCTGTCGGCCTCGTGCAGGATATTTTCGATATTGGTTTCGGTCAGGATCAAAAGACTGCTTCCCACAACGCCGAGCCGCTTTGCCCGCAATTTGAGCTGACCGCCCGATTCTTCCCCCGATACGTAAAGGATCTTTCGCGTACTTCCGAGCGCGTCGCAGATCTGCATGAGCAAGGTGGATTTTCCGATGCCCGGCTCACCGGAAAGAAGCACCGCCGAACCGTGCACGAGTCCGCCGCCCAGAACGCGGTCGAGCTCGGCAAGCCCGGTCTTTTGGCGCATATAAGTCGGTACTTCCATCTCCTGAAATCCGACGGCTTTGTTCTCTCCGCTCGAAAGCATACTGACGCGGCGCGGCTTGTCCGCACCTGCGGGAGCAACCTGCTCAACGTCTTCCGCAAACGAGTTCCAACCGCCGCAATTCGGACATTTTCCCATCCATTTGGAGGATTTATAACCGCATTCGGTGCAGATATAAACCGTTTTCAGTCCCTTCATCTTTCGTTCTCCGATCTGATTCTTTTCCTTTATTATACAGGAAACCGGATCGGAAATCAAGAGGAAAACCCCGTTTTTTCAGGAAATCGTTCCCCGGAGTTGTGATAAACTGATAAATAGCAGATATGCAAGCTCTTCCCGATAGCTTTCCTCGCTCAGCTTTTGCGCTTCCTCGGGGTTGGAGAGGAAGCCGCATTCCACCAGGACGGCAGGGCATTGCAGACGGTCAAGCAAATAGATATTACTCCCGGCAGGTTTCACTTGTCTGTTGTTTTCGGGTTGCAGAATTGACTTGGCGTTGCTCTGGATGGTTTCCGCCACGATTTTTGATAATTCGTTGTTCGCAGAATACCACACTTGCAGTCCGCTGTACTGCGGTGCGGGGTAGGAATTCATGTGAATGCTGAGAAACAGGGCGTTCTCGGTCGCCTCCGCAATCTCGCGGCGCGTTGAGAGATCCTGCTGTTTCTTACGTCCCTGATAATCGCTGCTTTTATCGTATAAAAGCTCGTCTGCCGTGCGCGTCATCTTGCAGGGGATCCCGTTGGCACAGAGCAGTGCGTAAAGCTTTTCGGCAATGTCCAGGTTCAGATCTTTTTCCAGAACCGTTCCCTCGGCGTTGGAAGTTCCGCCGTCCTCGCCGCCGTGTCCCGCGTCGATGACGATCACCCATTGCCCGGCAGGAATCGTATTTGCCGCAACCTGATCCCGGGATCCGGCAAACGCAAGCGGGATCGAGATCGCCGAAAGAACGATCGCAGCGGCAAGAACAGGGAATAGAACAGCTGTAAAACTATGTTTCATCGGATCGGCTCCTTTCCGGAAAATCTTCTTTATTTTATGCCGGGATCGCGCTTTTTATGACGGTCGTTCGAGAAGGACGTTTCCCAAATCCGCGTTTTTCGGAAACGTCGGAAAAAATGTGGAAGCGATTGACAAAATCCGATTTTTCTGGTATAATGGAAAAAACGGGAAAGGGGCGGTTATTTATGAAAATGCAGGATAAATTTTGGAAAGAAGGACTGACGTTTGACGATGTGCTGCTGGTTCCGGCAAAAAGCGATATTCTGCCGGCGGATATTTCGCTGAAAACCCGGTTGACCAATCGCATCACGCTGAACATTCCGTTGCTCAGTGCCGCGATGGACACCGTTACCGAAGCCGAAATGGCGATCGCTATGGCAAGAGAGGGCGGCGCCGGCACCATCCACAAGAATATGAGCATCGAAAAGCAGGCGGACGAGGTCGACCGCGTGAAACGAAGCGAAAATGGAGTCATCACAAATCCGCTCTTCCTGCATCCCGAAAACCTCGTGCGCGAGGCGGAAGAGATGATGCACAAATTCCGGATCTCGGGAGTGCCGATCTGCGACGACAAGAAAAAGCTGGTTGGAATCATCACAAACCGGGATATGCGGTTCATGACCGATTTTGAAATCCCGATCCGGGACGTGATGACAAAGGATAACCTCATCACGGCTCCTGTCGGAACCGATCTGATCAAGGCGCAGGAGATCCTTTCCAGACACCGGATCGAAAAATTGCCGATCGTGGACGAGGGCGGGATCCTGCGCGGACTCATCACCATTAAGGATATTGAGAAAGCCAGCAAGTACCCCAATTCCGCAAAAGATTCGCGCGGACGGCTGATCTGCGGAGCGGCTGTCGGCGTAACGAAGGACGTGTTGGAACGTGCGGGCGCGTTGCTTGCCGCCGGAGTCGATTTTCTGGTGCTGGATTCGGCGCACGGTCATTCCATGAACATTCTGCGCACGCTTGAAAAATTGAAGAACGCTTATCCCGAAGCTCAGATCATTGCCGGAAATATTGCAACGGCGGAAGCCGCGCACGATCTGATCTCTGCCGGGGCGGACGCGATCAAGGTCGGGATCGGACCGGGGTCGATCTGCACCACGCGAATCGTGGCAGGCATCGGCGTTCCGCAGGTGACCGCGATCTTTGACGCGGCGGAGGAAGCAGAGAAATATCATATTCCCGTGATCGCGGACGGCGGAATCAAGTATTCGGGAGATATGACCAAGGCGATCGCGGCAGGCGCATCTTCCATTATGGTAGGTTCTCTTCTGGCAGGATGCGAAGAAAGTCCCGGAGAGGAAGAGCTCTATCAAGGAAGACGGTTCAAGGTCTATCGCGGAATGGGGTCGATCGCCGCTATGGAACACGGTTCGCGCGACAGGTATTTCCAGGAAAACAACAAAAAGCTTGTGCCGGAGGGCGTTGAGGGACGCGTTCCGTTCAAAGGTCCGCTTGCCGATACCGTATATCAGCTCATGGGCGGATTGCGTTCGGGGATGGGTTACTGCGGCGCGTCGGATATCGACACCCTGCGCAAGAACGGCAGATTCGTCCGGATCACCAACGCGGGGCTGCGCGAATCCCATCCGCATGACATCAGCATCACCAAAGAGGCGCCCAACTATTCCACACAAGGATAATATGTCCCCTTTCGCCGCTGTTTGCGAAAGAGGAGCGGATCAAAAAGGGGAGAGCCCGTTTTTCCACGCCGGGGAAACGGGTTCTCCCTTTTCAAAACTTTGATTCTTTCCGGCAACGGCTCTTGACTTTTCGGCGTTAATCCTGTATAATAAATCCAGAAACATAATCGGAGGAAACTTTCTTGCGCTTGGATAAACTGCTCTCCGAATCCGGGATCGCTTCACGCCGGGAAACGGCTCGCGCCTGCCGTGCCGGTCAGGTCACGGTCAACGGCGTTCCGGCGAACCGACCGGATCAGTCGGTCGATGAATTGACCGATGCGGTCGTCTATTGCGGTGTGCCGGTTCTGTACCGGAAATACATCTATCTGCTTCTCAACAAGCCGGACGGCTACGTCAGCGCGACCGAGGACGGGAACGATCCGGTCGTGACGGAACTGGTGCCACCCGAATACCTGCGCATGGGGATCTTCCCCTGCGGCAGATTGGATAAACACACGCTCGGGCTGATGCTCCTGACCAACGACGGCGCTCTTTCGCACCGGTTGCTCGCTCCCAAAAGCCATGTTACCAAATCCTACCGGTTTGCGCTTCAAGACGCCCTTCCGAAAGAAAAAATCGGTCTTTTGGAGCAGGGAGTAAACATTGGCGGATATACAACGAAGCCCTGCCGGATCCGGATGGATACCGCGTCAAGCGGCGTCATTTCGATCACCGAAGGGAAATACCATCAGATCAAGCGCATGATGGAAGCGGTCGGAAATAAGATAACCGCGCTCGAACGGATCTCTTTCGGTCCGCTCTCTCTCGACCCGGGTCTCCCGCGCGGTTCGTGGAGGGAACTGACGGCGCAGGAGATCAATGCACTTTCACGGGAAATTCAAGCTCAAACAGAAGGAAAGGAATCTGAACTTTCATGAATATCATCCAAACGCTTGCAAAAGAATTCCATCTCAAAGAGGATCAGGTGGAAAAGACCGTTGCGCTGATCGACGAGGGCAACACCATCCCGTTCATCGCGCGTTACCGCAAAGAGGTGACCGGGAGTCTCGACGACAGCGTTCTGCGCGACCTGAACGACCGGCTGAATTTTCTCCGCAATCTGGGAAAGCGGAAAGAGGAAGTTTCCGCGCTGATTGCCGCGCAGGAGAAGATGACGCCCGAAATTCAGGAAGCCATCGACAATGCCAAAACAATTACCGAGGTAGACGATATCTACCGCCCGTTCCGTCCGCATCGCAAAACGCGCGCGTCGGTCGCGAAAGAAAAGGGGCTTGAACCGCTCGCGGAACTGCTTTACGCGCAGGAGCAGACTTATACGCCCCCAATTGAGGAACAGGCGGCGACGTTTATCAACGAAGAAAAAGGCGTTGCGTCGGTTGAGGAAGCTTTGCAGGGCGCGCGGGATATTCTCGCGGAAATGATTTCGGACAACGCGGAATACCGCAAGGAATTGCGCGCGCTGACTTTTGCCAACGGTACGCTCAATTCCAGAGCCGCCAAGGACGAAGATTCGGTCTATGCACAATACTACGAATACGGAGAAGCGCTGCCGAAGGTGCTTCCGCATCGCGTTCTCGCTTTGAACAGAGGGGAAAAAGAGGGATACCTGAAAGTGGATATTGCCGTGGAGGAGGATACCGTTCTGGCAGGACTGCGGAAACGGATCCTCAAAACGAACGGCAGTCCGGCGACCGAACACGTGGCAATGGCAATCACCGACGGTTATGAGCGTTTGATCGCCCCCTCGATTGAGCGCGAGATCCGGAACGACATTTTTGACAATGCCAGCGAAGGCGCTATCAAAGTCTTTGCCGATAACCTTTCGCATCTGCTCATGCAGTCGCCGCTCAAAGGCAAGACCGTGATGGGATTCGATCCCGGCTACGCCCACGGCTGTAAACTGGCGGTGGTCGACCGCACCGGAAAAGTCGTCGATACGGCGGTGATCTACCCGGTTAAGCCGCGGGAGGATATTGAAAGAAGCTCCGCAACCGTGAAACGGCTGATCGAAAAGCATAGCGTCGACGTGATCGCGATCGGAAACGGAACGGCGTCAAAAGAGAGTGAAATCTTTATCGCCAACCTGCTCAAAGAGATCGACCGGGATGTGAAATATATCGTTGTGAGCGAAGCGGGAGCTTCTATTTATTCGGCTTCCAAACTGGCGGCGGAGGAATTCCCGGAGTTTGACGTTATGCAGCGCAGTGCCGTTTCGATCGCGCGCCGTTTGCAGGACCCGCTCGCCGAACTCATCAAGATCGACCCGAAGGGCATCGGCGTGGGACAATATCAGCACGATATGAAACAGGCGCGTCTGGATGAGGCGCTCGGCGGCGTGGTGGAAGATTGCGTGAATGCCGTCGGCGTGGACGTGAACACGGCTTCCTATTCGCTCCTTTCCTATATTGCCGGGATCAATCTTGCTTCTGCGAAAAACATCGTCAAATACAGAGAGGAAAACGGAGAATTCGCCTCTCGCGCAGAGCTGTTGAAGGTGCCGCGCGTCGGTGCGAAAGCATACGAACAGGCGGCGGGATTTTTGCGCGTGCCGGGAGGGGAAGAGATCTTCGATAATACCGGCGTGCATCCCGAATCCTACGAGGCGGCGGAAAAGCTGTTGGCAAGGTTCGGATATACCAGAGAAGACGTTCGCGCGGGAAGGCTCGGGACACTCGGCGCCGACGTGGAGAAAATCGGAAAAGACGCGGTATGCAAAGAATTGGGAATCGGTGTGCCGACGCTCAATGACATCATTTCGGAATTGCAGAAGCCGGGACGCGACATCCGGGACGCACTGCCGCCGCCCGTATTGCGGGATGATATTCTCAGCATCGAGGATCTGAAACCCGATATGGAGCTGACCGGAACGGTTCGCAACGTCATCGATTTCGGCGCGTTCGTGGATATCGGAGTCCATCAGGACGGGCTGGTGCATCTCTCGCAACTGGCGGATCGGTTTATCAAACATCCCTCGGAAGTCGTGAAGGTCGGGGATGTGGTTCAGGTGCGGGTTTTGAGCGTTGACCTCGCCAAAAAACGGATCGCGCTCACCATGAAAAAGAAAAAGTAAATAGTATTTTGCTCATAAAAACGCGAAACTGTCTGAAAATGTCTCTTTTTAGTGAATGTATACAAAATGCTTCGCAAAAGTTTGGGACTTTGGCATATTCCATTTTGAGCGGATTTTTGGTAAAATAGTATAGGTTATCGAAAGATAGCGGTCTGCGTATGTAACACAGGAGGAAAACAAATGGCAAGTCTATCACTCAGACATATTTACAAGAAGTATCCGGGCGGCGTTACCGCGGTTTCGGATTTTAACCTGGAAATCAAGGACAAGGAATTCCTGGTTCTCGTAGGTCCTTCCGGTTGCGGAAAATCCACCACGCTGCGTATGATCGCAGGATTGGAAGAGATCAGCGAAGGCGAGCTTTTCATCGGCGACCGTCTTGTCAACGACGTTGCGCCGAAGGATCGGAAGATCGCGATGGTGTTCCAGAACTACGCGCTGTATCCGCATATGTCCGTGTTTGAAAACATGGCGTTCGGGCTGAAACTCAGCAAAGTTCCGAAGGAAGTAATTAAAAAGAAAGTAGAAGATGCCGCGCGTGCGCTGGACATCACTCACCTGCTCGACCGGAAGCCGAAGGCGTTGTCGGGCGGTCAGAAACAGCGTGTGGCGCTCGGGCGTGCGATCGTGCGTGATCCGCAGGTCTTCCTGCTGGACGAACCGCTTTCCAACCTGGACGCAAAACTGCGTGCGGCAATGAGAACCGAGCTGACGAAGCTCCATAACCGCGTGCAGACGACCTTCGTTTACGTTACGCACGACCAGGTCGAGGCAATGACGATGGCGACCAGAATCGTCGTTATGAAGGACGGTCTGATCCAACAGGTGGACGCACCGCAGAAGCTCTACGACGAACCGGTCAACATTTTCGTTGCGGGATTCATCGGCACACCGCAGATGAATTTCCTGAACGGCACGCTTGAAAAGAAAGAGGACGGCGTTTATTTCATCTACGAGGGCAACGCACTCAAATTGCCGGATGATAAAGCGAAAGCTCCCGCATTGCAGGAATACATTGGGAAAGAGGTCATTTGCGGTCTGCGTCCCGAATGTATTTACGATGATCCTACAAACGTTAAGAAGCACGCTGACGCTTCGCTGAACGCGGATGTGGACGTTACCGAGCTGATGGGCGCGGAGATTTATCTCTACCTGAACGTCGGCGAAGAAGGGAAGCTGATTGCGCGCGTTTCTTCCCGTTCCAAAACGCAGGCAGGCGAGAATATTCGCATTGCGTTTGAGATGGAGCGGTTGCATATTTTCGATAAAGACACCGAAAGGTGCATCATCCACTGATAATTCACACGAAAATCGGAGAAAAAATTGTTTTTTCTCCGATTTTCTTTTGATTTTATATTGATTTTTTTTTATCAATGTGTTATAATATATCGGTGTTGTGTGTCGGAAGAAGTTTTCCGCACCGAGCATTGTTCCATCCCATAGAATTCCATTTTATCGAGGAGGTTTGTTTGTCCTATGAAAAAGAAACTGACTACGGTTGAGTTTCACGGAACAAAAGAGCAGGAAGAGAAACTGCTTGCGGTCATTGCAAAACATGAAGGAGAAAAAGGGGCGATGATGCCGATCCTTCAGGAGGCGCAGGAGATCTACGGATATCTGCCGATCGAAGTGCAGAAGATCATTGCCGCCAAGACGGGTGTCTCGGTGGAGGAGATCTTCGGCGTTGCGTCCTTCTATTCTCAATTTAAGCTCAATCCCGACGGAAAGTATGCCATTTCGGTTTGCCTCGGGACGGCTTGCTACGTCAAGGGTTCGGGAGACGTTCTGGATGAGATTTCCAAGCAGCTGAACGTTCCGATCGGAAGCACGTCTGCGGACGGCAAGTATTCGGTTGAGGCGACCAGATGCCTCGGCGCTTGCGGACTCGCGCCGGTTATGACGGTCAACGGGGAAGTTTACGGAAAACTGGAAAAGAAAGACGTAAAAGATATCCTCGCCAAATACGTTTGAAAACAATTCTGAAATCTGAAAAAGGAGAATCATATGAAATCTTTGGCAGAACTCGCAGAGATCCGGGAAAGAATGAAAGGAAAAGTGATCCTTTGCGAAGGCAGCAACGATACCCGCATCGTGGTGGGACTTGCGACCTGCGGAATTGCAGCGGGTGCGCGCCCGGTTTTTGAAACGCTTGCGGAAGGTGTCAAGCGGGAAAAATTGGATCGTGTAACGGTCGTGCAGACCGGATGCATCGGCATTTGTCAGTACGAGCCGGTCGTGGAAGTATTCCAGGCGGGCAAGGACAAGGTCACCTACGTCAAAATGACCGCGGAAAAGGCACAGAGAGTGCTGGACGAACATATCAAGGGCGGCAAGGTCGTTGAGGAATACCTCATTGCCAACGCCAACAAAGCGTAATCGGGAGGAAGAAGCAGATGAGTGAGAAAGCATGTGGAACGGGAGTTCAGACGTCTCTGAACGATACCGTTTTCTATAAGACCCAACGCCGTTTGGCATTGCGTAACTGCGGCATCATCGATCCGGAAAGCATTGATGAATACATCGCCATGGACGGCTACAAAGCACTGGGAAAGGTGCTGACCGAAATGACTCCGGACGGCGTCATTGATGAAATCCTGAAATCGGGTCTGCGCGGGCGCGGAGGCGCCGGCTTCCCGACGGGTATGAAATGGAAATTCGCTTCTGGCAACCGCGGCAACGTGCAGAAATACGTTTGCTGCAACGCCGACGAAGGCGACCCCGGCGCGTTCATGGACCGTTCGGTTCTGGAAGGCGACCCGCACGCCGTTATTGAAGCAATGGCGATCGCGGCTTATGCCATCGGTTCCGATCAGGGTTACATTTACGTTCGTGCAGAATACCCGATCGCCGTCAAGCGGTTGCAGATCGCAATCGAACAGGCGAAGAAATACGGTCTGCTCGGCAAGAACATTTTCGGCACCGATTTTAATTTCGATTTGAGCATCCGTCTGGGCGCAGGCGCTTTCGTCTGCGGAGAAGAAACCGCGCTGATGACCTCTATCGAGGGCAACCGCGGTGAGCCGCGTCCCCGTCCGCCGTTCCCGGCGATCAAGGGACTCTTCGGCAAGCCGACGATCCTGAATAACGTAGAAACCTACGCAAACATTCCGCAGATCATCCTCAACGGTGCCGACTGGTTCGCGTCGATCGGAACCGAGAAGTCCAAGGGAACCAAGGTGTTCGCGCTCGGCGGCAAGATCAAGAACACGGGTCTTGTGGAAGTTCCGATGGGAACGACGCTTCGCCATATCATCGAAGAGATCGGCGGAGGCATTCCGAACGGTAAGAAGTTCAAGGCCGCGCAAACCGGCGGACCTTCCGGCGGATGCATTCCGGCTTCCCATATCGACACGCCCATCGACTATGACAACCTGCTCGCCATCGGCTCGATGATGGGTTCGGGCGGACTCATCGTTATGGACGAGGACAACTGTATGGTGGATATCGCCCGCTTCTTCCTCGACTTCACGGTCGACGAATCCTGCGGAAAATGCACGCCCTGCCGCGTCGGTACCAAACGCCTCATGGAGATTCTGGATAAGATCATCTCGGGCAACGGTGAAATGGAAGACCTCGACCGTCTGGAAGAGCTGGCGAACTACATCAAGTCGGCTTCTCTCTGCGGACTCGGACAGACCGCGCCGAACCCCGTTCTTTCCACCATGCGGTATTTCCGCGACGAATATATTGCCCATATCGTGGATAAGAAATGTCCTGCCGGCGTCTGCAAGAAGCTCGTCCGGTATGAGATTGATCCCGAGAAGTGCATCGGTTGCGGAATGTGCGCGAAGAACTGTCCTGCCTCTACCATCGTCAGAACAAATTACACGGCTCCGGGCCATAAGCTTGCTTCGATGGAAATCAAGCAGGAAAATTGCGTGAAGTGCGGCGCTTGTATGACGAATTGTAAGTTCAACGCCATTACCAAGGGTTAAGAAAGGGGATTGTGGACAAATGGATATGATCAAAGTTATAATCAACGGTAAAGAATATTCCGTTGAAAAGGGCTCCACGGTTCTGGAAGCCGCCAAACAGGCAAATATTGATATTCCGACGCTTTGCTATCTCAAAGACATCAACGAGATCGGTGCTTGCCGTCTGTGTCTGGTCGAAGTGGCGGAAATGAGAGGTCCGGCGCTCGGGCCTTGGAGAATGGTGACCTCCTGCGTGTATCCCTGCACCGACGGAATGCAGATCAAGACCAACACGCCGAAGATCATCGCGTCCCGGAAAATGAATCTGGAACTGCTGCTCTCCAATCACGACCAGAAGTGCCTCTCCTGCGTTCGTTCCACCAACTGCGAATTGCAGACGCTCTGCCGCGAATACGGCGTGGATCAGTCTCGCTTTGCCGGTGAAAAGACGCACTATGCGATCGACGATAAGTCGCCCATCATCCGGGATAACAACAAATGCGTGCTTTGCCGCCGCTGCGTCGCAACCTGCGCAAAGGTGCAGGGAATCGGCGTGATCGGCGCGAACAACCGCGGATTCGATACCTATATCGGCTCCCAGTTCGAGGCGCGTCTTGCCGATACCTCCTGTATCAACTGCGGACAGTGCATCGTTTCCTGCCCGGTCGGCGCACTCTATGAACGGGACGACACCGACAAGGTGTTTGCGGCGATCGCCGATCCCGATAAGCACGTCGTTATCTGCACCGCTCCTTCGGTTCGTGCGCAGATCGGCGAATGCTTCGGCTACGAGCCCGGCACCGATGCCGAAGGCAAGATGGTAACGGCGCTCAAAGCACTCGGCTTTGACGGCGTTTACGATATGAACCTGACGGCAGACCTGACCATCGTGGAAGAAGCGACCGAGCTGATCGGACGCATCCAGAACAAGGGCGTTCTCCCGATGATCACCTCCTGCTCGCCCGGATGGATCAAGTTCTGCGAGCATTATTTCCCGGAATTCACCGAGAATCTTTCCACCTGCAAGTCGCCGCAGCAGATGTTCGGCGCGGTCGTCAAAACCTACTATGCTCAGAAGATGGGCTGGGATCCCAAGGATATCTGCATGGTTTCCGCGATCCCCTGCACGGCAAAGAAGTTCGAGGTCGGACGTCCCGATCAGAGCGCGGCAGGCGTTCCGGATGTTGACTACGCGATCACGACCAGAGAAGTGGGCAGAATGATCCAGAAAGCCGGCATCGACTTCAAGAATCTGCCCGATACCGCGTTCGATGATCCGTTTGATATTGGGTCGGGCGCGGGCGCGATCTTCGGTGCGACCGGCGGCGTTATGGAAGCTGCTCTGCGCTATGCGGCGGAGATCATTCTGGGCAAGAAGCT
Organism: uncultured Clostridia bacterium; assembly: GCA_947302045.1. Lineage (GTDB taxonomy): Bacteria > Bacillota > Clostridia > Oscillospirales > CAG-272 > UMGS1865. Next base: position 15,039 of record CAMYUQ010000013.1, on the reverse strand, counting down.
CGAAAAGCTGGAATTCCCGGAAGTCCGCGGAACCGAAGGCATCAAGACGGCTTCTTACAAGCTGGGTGACCTGACCGTGAACGTTGCGGTCGCTTCGAGCACCGGTAAAGCAAGAGAATTGCTCAACAAGGTCAAAAACGGCGAACTGGACGTTCAGTTCATCGAGATCATGGCCTGCCCGGGCGGATGCGTCAACGGCGGCGGACAGCCCATTCAGCCCGCGAAAGTGCGTATGAGCAAAGACCTGCGCGCCATCCGTGCCGCAGTCCTCTACAAGGACGACGCAGAGAGCGAGCTCCGCAAATCGCAGGATAACCTCGCGGTGCAGAAGCTCTACGATGAGTTCTTCGGAAAGCCCAACAGCCATAAGGCGCACGAAGTGCTCCACACCAGCTATATCAAACGGGGATTGTATTGATCCTTCGTTTCAGACGGCGGGAGGTCCCTTTCGGAAGGGACCTCCCGTTTCTGCGTTCCTGATTGTGCAATTCGACGAAAATCAAAAAAAGGCGCGAAAATGATTGCAAGAACCCGGTTTTTATGGTATGATAAACAAGGAGACTTGTTGGATTTATTTCGTTGGATTCGGAGGAATGCAAATGTCTGAAATATCGGTACGGTTCAGAACGGCATTGAGCGGATATAACAAAAAAGAGGTTGACGCTTTTCTCAAAGATGAGATCGAGACCCGACTGCAACAGAAATCATCGCAGATCGCAGATTTGCAAAAACAGGTGCAGGAGCTGGAAGAGCGACTGGAACTTCTGGCCGGCGGCGACCTTTCGGTGGCGGAAAAAGCGGTTTCCTACGACCGTTTGATGAAGAAAATGGACGGAGATTACGAAAAACTGCTCGCGCCGGCGGTAGCAAAGGCGAAAGCCATTGAGGAAAAAGCGGAGCAGGAATATCAGGCCCGGATGGAGCAGGCGGAGCTTGCAAAAAAAGCCGTTTGTTCCAAAACCTCCGAGGAGATCAACGCCCTGATCGCGCAGGCGGTGCGGGAGAATTTTCAGACGTTAGAGGAAGAAGCGGAAAAATATATCTATTCCAAAACGTTGACCGGCAGGGTGGAGAATCTGCTCAAAAGATGTGGGTCTGCCATCGCCGAGGCAGGGAGCCGGGTGCAAACACGGATCCGAGGTTCGAAGGAATAAGGAAGAAGCGTTTCCTTTTCACCATGCAAAAACGAAATAACTTAGTAGATCAAAACGAAACTGTGGAAAGAGATGAGGTCCGCGTATGAACGTTGGGAAAAAGATTCGGTCGTTGCGCACCGCAAAACTGATGACGCAATCCGAGCTTGCCGGAACGCATATTACGAGGAATATGCTGAGCTATATCGAGAACGGCTCGGCGCAACCGTCTCTTTCCACGCTTGTTTATCTGGCGGGTCGCTTGAATGTTCCGGTAGGGTTTCTGTTAGCGGAAGAGGGCGACGAGATCCTCTATGAAAAAATGAACGGTTTGGCGAACGTCAAGCAGGCGTTCCGGCAGGGAGATTACGCCGGATGCAGATCTTTATGCCACTCTGCTTTTTCCGAACCGGATGATGAAATCTGTCTTTTGCTCGCGGAATGCGACCTGGAAATTGCAACCGAAGCGTTCTGGCAGGGGAAGATCCGACAGTCCTGCAAGATGTTGGACGAGGCGTTGCAGTACGCCTCCGAAACCGTTTACCGTATGCCGCATATCATGGCAACTGCGGAAATCTATTTCCGGTTTATGGAACGCATTTCCCCGACCCTGTATTCTGAACATCCGGAGCTTTCCGAGCCGGTTTTCCCGCTTGCGGAAACGCCGTTTTGCGCGTACGTCAATGCGCTGGATGCGATCGATAGCGGAAACCTGCAACCTGCAAAAGACTACCCGGAGAAATTTGAGGAGCATTCCTTCTTCGGCAGGCATCTGCAAGTCCGGACCTTTATGATGCAAAAGGATCACCGCGCGGCAAAAGAAGTTCTGCAATCCCTTTTGCAGGCAGGTGAACCGCTCAATGAAGTGGAGCTTTACCTGGTTCTTTGCGATCTTGAAACCTGTTGTCGTGAGACGGAGGATTTCAAGGGGGCATATCAATATGCAGGTGAAAAAATGCAACTGCTTGAACAGTTGCTCAAAGATTGAACGAGGGTTTTATGGCGGAAACAAAACGGGAATTCGGTTCCTGCGAAAGTTGTGTTTTTTACGACTATGATGAGATCACAGACGCCTACTTCTGCTCGGTGAATGCAGATCAGGATGATTGGGGCGCGGTCTGTCAAAGCGGTGCGCGCCGATGTCCGTATTATCGGTTTTACGATGAATATAAAAGCGTGCAGAAACAAATTTGATACAGAACGGCGGCGGTCATTTTTTGACCGCCGCCGTTCTGTATCGGGTGATTATGCCTCTGTCTCCTGTAAATATTGACGGAGCAGGGCGTCCTGCCAGGTTTTGATGAGTTCCGGCCGTTTGCCGCCGATCGGTTTGCCGTCCAGTTCGAGTACGCGTACGCAAAGCGCGGAGGCGGACGTGATCAGCACTTCATCCGCCGCCAACAGTTCATCGACCGTATAAGTGCGTTCTTCGGTCGGGAACCCGAGCGAACGGCAGAGAGAGAGCAGGTGCGCGCGCCCGGTTCCGGCATAGATCAATTCGTTTGCGGGGTGCGTCAGAAGCGTGCCGTCTTTCAAAATGAAGAGGTTGGAATGCGCGCATTCGGTAACGGTATTTCCACGGTGCAGGATACATTCATCCACGCCTGCCGCAGCCGCCGCCTGCGTTGCAAGCACGTTCGGGAGGAGGTTAAGCGATTTGATGTTGCAGTGATAAAAACGGGTGTCTTCGCCGCTGATACAGCGCATGGGCTGATAGGTGTTCCGGATCACGGCAGGTTTGAGCATGATCCAAAGATTCGGCGCGACCTCCCCGACCGGAAAGGCATGGGTACGGGGCGCGGTTCCGCGGCTGAATTGCAGATAAACCCAAAGATCTCCCGAATCCATCTTTTTGAGCAGGCGGTATAACAGATCGGCAAGCTCGGATTTCGTGATCGTCGGGAAAATTTGAAGCAGGGAGGCGCTCCGAAAAAATTGTTCCAGATGCTCTTCCAATGCAAAGATGCGATAGTTGCGGCTGTATGTAACGTCGTAAACGCCGTCGCCGAAGTAGCAGGCGCGATCCAACATCGGAACGGTCATTTGATCCAGCTCTGCAACGGTTCCGTTGTAATATCCCAATGTTTTCATAGCGGAAAAATTCCTTTCGGGTCAGTTTTTCAAAAGATTGTTCAGGTAATCCAACGTTTCGGGATCATCAGAATCGGAAGCGGATCGCAGTACGTATTCCGCAACCTGCCGCACGGAGCGGATGGGGCTTCCTCCGGTCGGATAAAAGAACCGCGAGCTTCCGTTCGCATAGGTGATCAGCAGGGTAAACGTTGCGTCAAGGGCGGTATCGGACGCACCAAGCAGGGAACCGGTCTCTGCGGTAAGACAAAGCCAGGATTGACCGGTGGAATCGGTCTTTTCGGAAAGCAAAACTTCCGTCGGGTCGATCCGTCCGGTATCGGCATGGAATGCGGCTTCAAACCGGAACGATCCCTCCGGCAATGCGTCAAAGATCGCCGCGCTTTCCCCGTCGATGATCGCATAGAACCGGAGTGCCGGTTCACCCGAGAGCGGGATCGCCGCGCCCGGAACGACTTTGAATTGTGCGAGTCGAATGCCGGTATAGGTAACGTCCCCGTCGACCGTTACCTGCGCACCGGGCGGGAGGAGAGATCCGGTTGAGGACATCCAGCCCAGAAAGAATGGTTCCGAGGGCGCGGGCAAAACGATCTCTCCCCCGGATAAAACGGTTGTTTCCACTGTCGTGCCGTTGTCTGAAAAAGTAACGGTAGCAGAGGGAGGAGGCAGAATATCAATGTAGAAAACGGCGACCAAAAAATAGCGGTTGTTTTTCTTTTCGGTGGTGCCTGATCGGAATCCGTAGTCGGCAACGCCCCGTACCACCAGTATATGCTCACTGTGCTCCGAAAAGTCCATCTCAATCGAGAGATCGAGCGTCCCGTTCTCCGAGATCCGGATCCAGTCATCTCCGTCCAAACGGTATTCGACCCCGGCGACCCCATAGGTGTGTTCCAGTGCTGCCGAAAGATGGAGAATATCACCGTTATACAGAGAAACGGATTGATAAGCCGCCTGCCCGGTCAGGGAAAGCGATCTCGGCTGCGTGAAGAGAACATGATATCTGTATCGGTCGGTTGCGCGCGCAAGCATGGCGCAGGTTCCGTTTGCAGGGTCTTTCGAGACGGTTTCCGGCATCCCGGAATAGACCGGAATCCGGAACACGCAATCGGCGTCGAGCGCACCGGATTCCACGTAGGAGCGGAAGAGGATCCGCGATTCGGTCAACGCCGCCGAAACGTTTGCCATATACTGATGCGCAAAGGCGTTTTGCCCGGCCTTGCGGTTGACGTCGAACTTTTGCAGATACAGGGTGTATTGACCGGTTGCAACGTAGTTTTTCGCCAAAGAATAGGCGCCGCCGTAAAGGGCTTTCCAGCGCGTATTCCAAGCGGAAGACCCCCACTCTGCGGATTTGGACGAAGTGCCGGTCAAAGCCCGCTTCATTGCTCCCAGATAGATGTCGAACATCCCGTTTCCGGTTGCGCCGAGATTATAGTAATTATAGAGTCCGTCGTATTTTTTCAGGTCTTTCTGCTCCCACGTTCCGGGCGCGGGGGGAAGGACGGCTCTGCCGTCCGCGGTTTTTTGCGTTTGGTTTGAATAGTAGTTCCAGAGTACGGTTCCGCAGGTGCCGGTGATGACGGGCGTTGCTCCGTCGGCCCCCAATTCCTGCCGGATCCGCACGGCCAGATAAACCGGATTGATCCCGAGCTCCGCTCCGGTTTCATATAGGTATTCTGCGTAGGTTTTTCCGTTTTCCAAAACAGAATTTTCCATAAACGTATTCTGCAAAACTGCCCCGAGTCCCGCCTCTCCGATCTGCTCGGAAAAGGAAAGATCGCAGAACTGAAACAGATCGGTCTCGTTGAGGAAATTCCGGGGATCCAGAAAATATGCGACCGCCTGTGCGGACGCCTGATAAAAACCGGGTTCCGGCTGCGTTTGATTGCTTGCATGACGGTAGGCGGCGTAGGAACTCCCTGCGCTGATGACGTTGATCCCGGGCGACGCGGATTCCTTTTGCAGAACGTAGTCCCAGGTGAGGGAGGCGTTTTGCGAGGTAACCAACAGGGGCACAAATTCCCAAGTGGGGTGGAGAAGATGTAATTCGGTCAGAGGCTTGGCATAGTCGGCAGGGAATCCTGCGTCGAGCAGGGACTGATAGAAGTTTGCAGATTCTCCGGTAAAGGAAATTTCCGAACTGTAAACGGTGAAGGGGATCGAGGAGGTCAGTATCCCGACAAGGAGGATGCAAACAAGCAGTCCGGCAACCCGATTCGGTTTGTCTTTCATGGAAACCTCCTGTGCAAGATATGGTTTGCCTGCTTCCATTATACCATAGATTTGTCTTTTTGCAAGGGAGTTGGGAAAAACTTTCCCGAAAACTTTTTCCGAAAGTGGGAAAAAGCAGAAAAAAAGAAACCTCCGTGGAGATTTCTTCTTTTCTGCTCATCCAACGAACGTATTAAAAAGAATCAGAATAAAGAGAAACGCAAAATTGAATGCCGAAAATTCGAGCAGATATTTCCCGGTTGCCTGCGGTTGCCGTTTTGTAAATTCCCGGAAAGTGATGAGGGAGGCGAGAGAGGCGATGATCGTCCCCGTGCCGCCGATGTTCACCCCGATCAGAAGCTCCCGGTAATTTTCGGTGAACTGCGAGAGCAGGATCGCCGAGGGGACGTTGCTGATGAACTGACAGGAGAGCGCGCTGAAAATCAGCGTATTCTTTTCCAGTAAAGACGAGAAGAAGGTACGAACCGCGCCGATCCTTGCCATATTGCCGGAGAAGATGAAGAAGAAAACGAAGGTCAGCAGGAGCGGATAATCCACCTTTTCAAGCGCCCGGCGGTCGAGGAAAAGAAGAACGACCGGCACGACGATCAGCCCGATATAATAGGGGATCAGACGGAACACGATGATGATCGAGAGTGCGAAAAGCAACAGATAAACGGTCGTGCGCAGAGGCGGGAGAGAGATCTTTTCTTCTGCGATTGCAAGCGGCTCGGCTTTGATGAAAAGGATACAGCAAAGCGTGATCAGGGCGATGGAAAGGAGAAAGGACGGCGCCATGATGCGGAGAAATTCTCCGTCCGGGATGCTGAATTTGCTGTAAAGATAGAGGTTTTGCGGATTGCCGAAAGGCGTGAGCATACCGCCGAGATTCGCGGCGATATTTTGCAAAATAAAGGTCTTTGCCATATACTTCCGCTCGCCGGTCGATTCCAACACCAGATACCCAAGGGGCAGAAAGGTCAAAAGAGCCATATCGTTTGCGATCAGCATCGAGCCGATAAAGGTGATGTAGAGCAGAGCCATGACGCACATCCGCGCATTTTTGAACATCCGCACGACCTGATGCGCGAGCAGATAGAAAAAGCGGATGTTACGCAGGGCGCAAACGACGGCCAGTACGCAGAACAGGCAGGAAAGCGTCTTGCAATCGAAATAGCCGAGGTATTCCCGATCGGGCGGGACGATAACAGACGTTACGACAGCGGCAACGAGCGCGATGAACATGACAACGTTCTTCTTCAAAAAATCGACGAGAACGCCTTTTTGAGATGCGGTTTCCGTAAGGGATGCCTCCCGTTTCAAATGATTTCCGACTTATTATACTACCGCCCACGCGAAAATGCAATACATTTTCAAAAAAAGCTTTTTCTGAAAAAGGGGATTGCCAAATCTCGGTAGATCGTATGAAAAAAGGAGTATCAAAGTTCAGTCGATACTCCTTTTTTGTTTTTGAAGTGAAAACAGCTGTTTAGTTTGCGGGTTCCCACTTGCAGCGAACAGGGGAAACGATAGAACCGTCTTTTTTCATCTCTGCCATTGCTTTATCAACAACTTTTCTGTCAAGACCGGTCAGCTCGGCAATCTTTCCCGCATTCAGCGGTTCGCCTGCTTTCTTCATCGCTTCGAGAATCAATCCTTTTTCGTTCATGCTTAACCTCCTTTTTATTTTTGCGTATTGATAATGATCTTATCAATAACGTTTCCTCTGGTTTATTCGGACAAGCTGAAATCCTGGTCATATTGGACGAACACGGTATAGCCGTCGTTCGCAAGTTCGGTTTCTTCTTTTATTTTTTGAATGGTTTCTTCGGGTTCGGGATCGTCAAATGATACGACCAGATCATAATGGATCGTTTTGGCATCTTCATCCAGATAAAAACCGTGTATCTGCAATACGGTAGGATATTTATGAATGATATCAAGCGTACTTTTCAAGCAATTTTTTGATTTTGCATCGGATAAGTTTTCCGCATAAATACCAACCGTCATGATCGTATGATATTTACTATACAGGAGCATTGAAATTTTTCTTTCGATCGCCTGTATTTCTTTTGCCGTCAATGCTTCGCTTACCCCGATATGAACCGAGCCGATGTTTTTGTTGTGGCCGTAACTGTTTAAGATCAGGTCATAACATCCGCAAACTCCGTCGATGTTATTGATCTCCTCTTTGATCGCCACGACGTATTCTCTTTCAAAACGATCGCCTATCATAGACGACAGGGATTCCTTCATAACGCCCAGTCCGCTCTTCAAGATAAACAAACCGATCGCAATACCAAGATATCCCTCCACATAAAAACCCGCAAATTTTGCCACCAACATACCGATAAGGGTAGCCGTGGAAAGAATGGAGTCGAAAAGTGCGTCGATCCCGGAAGCTTTTAACGCTTCACTTTCGATCTTTTGTCCTTTCTTTCTGAAAAACAATCCGATCGCGTTCTTGACCGCGATCGCAACTGCGATAATAGATTGGATCGACTCATATACCGCCATGCCGCCTGCAAACAAAATCAGAACGGCGATCAGCGTGGAGGTCATATATTCGATTCGACCGTAACCGTAAGGGTGCTTTTTATCCGCTCTTTTGGCGGAAAGTTTCGTTCCGATGATCGTAATGATACTTGAAAGTGCGTCGGTAAAATTGTTGACGGCGTCCATGATAATGGAAACCGAACCGGCGATGATCCCGACGAATGCTTTGAAAGCAACCAAAAAGACGTTTCCGATGATCCCGACGAAACTCGTTTTGATAATTTCTTTCTCTCTGTTGATGTTTTCCATAATCTGCCTTTTATTTGTTCAATTCTTCTTTTACTCTGTCAAGAAAATCTTCCGGTTTTTCTGTGGGTGCAAATCGCCCCACAACTTCACCCTTGCGATTGATCAAAAACTTGGTAAAATTCCATTTTATCGATTGCGGTTTACCCTTTTCGTTTTGACAGATAAGCCATTGATAAAGCGGATCTGCTTCATTGCCCTTTACAGATATCTTCTTAAATCTCGTAAATTTAGTGTTGAATCTTAATGTGCAAAAAGCATTTATTTCTTCGTCGCTGCCGGGTGCTTGGCGGAAAAACTGATTGCAAGGGAAATCCAGAATTTCCAAGCCCTGATCTTTCAATTCTTCGTACATTTTTTCCAAAGCGTCGTATTGAGGGGTAAATCCGCATTTGGTTGCCGTATTTACGATGAGCAATACTTTGCCTTCAAATTTGCTCAAACTTACTTTTTCACCGTTTTGGGCAAAAACATGAAAATCATAAACTGTCATGGCGCTCTCCTTTTTATGCCGGATTAAACTTTGATTTCGGTTGCTTGCAACGGGGGCATTTCCAATCATCGGGCAGGTCTTCAAAGGCTACGCCGTCGTGTTCGGCAGGATCGTAAACATAACCGCAGATCGAACATACATATTTTCCACTCGCCTGGTTCTTGGAAAAATCCACTTCGGCAAGGGTGGTTGGAACGGGATGATCCAAATCCATCACGCGCCGGGCTTCGAGATTTTCATATCCTTGCGGCGTATGCGTTCCGCAATATACCGTTGGATGGTTGCGCACAAAATTCCGCACGCGGTCGAATGTTTCGCGCGCGGCGGCGAGGTCTTCAAAAACAACCGACAATTTGTTTTGATAGAGCGCCTCGTCCACATAGGTAATATCGCCGTGAAGCATATAGAAAAGTCCGCCGTCTTCCACGATCACGATACTGTTGCCGTTCGTGTGTCCTTTTGCTTTGATCAGATAAACGCCGTCCGCTATCTTTTGACTTTCGGGGAAATTATAATACGCTCCGTCGTTGAACGTTACGGGAATAATATTTGCAAGACCTTTCAGTTCTTCGGCGGAAGTCTCTTCTTCGCACACGTATATTTTGGCGTTCGGGAAAGATTTCAGTTCTCCCGAATGATCGGCGTGCTTGTGCGTTAAGAGTATTTTGGTAACTTGTTCCGGCGCATAGCCGAGAGAGCGGAAGGCCTCCATATAGGAACAAATATCTTTGCCGGTGTAGAGCATACTTTGCTCGTTCGGCACCTCTTCGGGCGTTCCGGCGGGGAGCCCCGTATCTACGAGGATCACTTCGTCGCCCGTGTCGATCAGATAATTTTGCAAACTTCCGCGATAACGAACGGCAGGATCGAATGAAGCCATCCCCTCTTCGCCGCCGAATACAAAAGGCTGCGTGTAAAAACCGTCTTTTCTGAATTTTACTGCTTTGATCATCATTTGCACCAATCTCCTTCCAATAGTTTATATAGTAATGCTTTGAATTGCATAACTTCTTCGTCGGTCAGCCAATGCTCTTCGATCAACGTTTTGGGAACGTTAACCGCTTTTTCTTTCAACTTCCTGCCTTCGTCCGTAAGGCGGATCACAATGTTGCGTTTGTCGGATTCGGACTTGCCAATGGTAACGAATCCTTTTTTTTGCAGTTTTTTCAAAAGATCGGTCAGGGTATTGGCTTGCAGATACAATGCTTTGACCAAATCTTTTTCGTTGACGGTTTCTTTTTCCCAAAGTACCATCATTGTAACGTATTGCGTATAGGTAAGATCGAGTTCCTTTAATAAGGGCTGATATCTGCGCAATATCTTATTCGCAACCGCATAAGTCGGGAAGCAAACTTGATTTTCGAGCAACAATAATGCGTAATCTTCGTTCATACTATCCCCCTTTTTTCTTTATTATATCGCATCCGATATAATTTGTCAAGCATTATGAGGAAATTTCTGAAAAAAAACAAACAGGGACTCGGAAAAAATCCGGTCCCTGTTTGTCGAGCTGAAATTTTTTGTTCTGAATCGAAAGGTCACGCTTGCTTTGAAGTTGCCTTTTCAAAAACGACGTGATCGCCGTCGGCTTTTGCCGTTACCGTATCGCCGGCTTTGATATGCCCTTCGAGCATTTCTGTGGAGAAGGGATCTTCCACCAGCCGCACCACGGCGCGGCGGAGCGGACGCGCTCCGTAGGTCGCGTCGAAGCCCTCTTTTGAAAGCAGGGCGGGGACCGACGGATCAAACGAGATCGCAATATCGAGGTCTGCGATCCGTTTTGTCACATCCGAGAGCATCAGAGAAGCGATCGCTTCGATGTCTTTCTGCGCCAGACTGTTGAAGATGATGATATCGTCCACACGGTTGAGAAATTCCGGTCGGAAGGTTTGTTTGAGCGCGTTCATCATGCGATCGCGCTTTGCGGATTCTTCCGAATCGGTCGTCTTTCCTGCCGTGAATCCGAGCGACTTGGAAGCACTCAATTCGCTTGCTCCCACGTTGGAAGTCAGAATCAGAACCGTGTTGCGGAAATCCACCCGCCGCCCCTGCGAATCGGTCAGGATGCCGTCTTCCAGAACCTGCAACAGGATGTTGAAGACGTCCGGGTGCGCCTTTTCGATCTCGTCGAAGAGCACCACCGAATAGGGCTTGCGGCGGATCTTTTCGGTCAACTGTCCGCCTTCCTCGTACCCAACGTAGCCGGGAGGAGAACCGATCAGTTTGGAGACGCTGTGTTTTTCCATATACTCGGACATATCAAGCCGGATCATGGCGTTGCTGTCCCCGAACATCACCTCTGCAAGCGCTTTGGCGAGCTCGGTTTTGCCGATCCCGGTGGGGCCCATGAAAATGAAGGAACCAACCGGACGGCGCGGGTCTTTGAGTCCCATCCTGCCGCGGCGAATGGCTCGGCTGACCGATTCTACCGCAGAATCCTGTCCGATGACGCGCGCTTTGAGCAGTTCGTCCAGATGTAGTAGCTTCTCGCTTTCCTCTTCGAGCAGACGGTTGACGGGAATGCCTGTCCATTGCGTCACGACGTCGGCAATATCCGACGCGGTGACGGTCAATTCGGCTTTTTCCTGCGCACGCTCCCATTCGGCGCGTCTGGCTTCATAATCGGTGCGGATCTTCTGCTCCTCGTCCCGGAGTTCCGCCGCGCGTTCGTAGCTTTGCGCGGCGATCGCTTCTTCCTTTTCCTGCGCCAGAGAACGCAGTTTTGCCTCGGTCTCTTTCAGGTCGCCCGGGGAGGTGTGCGCCGAGATCCGCAGTCGGCTGGCGGCTTCGTCCACCAAATCGATCGCCTTGTCGGGCAGGAAACGGTCTGCAATGTAGCGGGAAGAGAGGTTGACCGCCGCTTCGAGGGCGGATTCATCGATTTTGAGTTTGTGGTGCGCTTCGTATTTTTCGCGCAGTCCCTGCAAGATCTGCAACGCTTCCTCTTTGGTCGGTTCTCCCACCGTCACCGGCTGGAACCGACGTTCGAGCGCGGCATCTTTCTCAATATGTTTCCGGTATTCGGATATCGTGGTCGCGCCGATGACCTGCATCTCGCCCCGCGCCAGAGCGGGTTTAATGATGTTTGCGGCGTCGACAGCGCCCTCTGCCGCACCCGCGCCGATGATGGTGTGAATTTCATCGATGAAGAGGATGATATCCGGGTGGTTCCGGACTTCTTCCATCATATTTTTGAACCGTTCCTCAAATTCGCCGCGGTATTTCGCGCCCGCAATCATCGAGGCGAGGTCGAGGGTAAAGATGGTTTTATCGCGCAGATTTTCCGGAACGTTCCCGTTGGCGATCCGCTCGGCAAGTCCCTCCACCACGGCGGTTTTGCCGACGCCGGGTTCCCCGATCAGGCAGGGGTTGTTTTTGGTACGGCGGGAAAGGATCTGGATCACCCGTTCGGTCTCGGTATCCCGTCCGATGATCGGATCGAGTTTGCCCGCTTTGGCGAGCGCGGTCAGGTCGCGACCGTGGTTTTTCAACGTTGCCGTACCGCCTGCGCCGGTCGCTCCGGTCTCTCTTCCGGGCGCGCCGTCGGTTCTGCCGTCAACGTCGCCCTCCTCGGACGCTTTGTCGAGAAAATCGTTCAGATCACGGATCAGCCCTTCGGTGGAAATATCCAGCGTTTCGAGAATTTGCAGGGCAACGCAGCCGGGTTCGTTCAGAAGAGAGAGAAGAAGATGTTCGGTTCCGATAAATGCCTGCCGACGTCTTTGCGCTTCGTAAAACGCTCCCTCGATAATTTTACGGGTGCGGGGCGTCATTTCGGAAGCGGAAAGGGAAGTCGGCGAACCGACGCCCGAGAGCCGCGCCACTTCTTCCCGAATCTTTTCGGCGTCCGCGCCGCGCTCCGAGAGATAATGAGCGGCAACACCGGAAGCTTCATCCAGAAGCCCCAGGAGCAAATGCTCCGACCCAATATAAGTATGCCCCATTTCCGAGGCCTCCCGCAGAGCGAGATTCAATACGTTTTGTGCTTTTTTGGTAAAGCGGTTGGTCATAAACAGTCAACACCTTTCAAACCCTCAGGGCTGTGCAGGAGCCGAAAGGGTGTTTTGAATTTTCTGTGCCCGCAGCCGGTCGCGTGCGCTTTCGGTTTTGGGCGTATTTTCGGCATTCAGAGTCAGAGTCGCGGGCATGACTTCCACCAACAGCGTTCCGAGCTGCTCGTAGGAGATATCCTTCACGATGCCGAGTGCGATCCCGAACCGTACGTCCGAAAACAGTTTCATGAATTCCTGCGAAGACATTCTCCATGCGTATTTCAAAGTGCCTTCCGCACGCAGGATGCGGTCGGTGAGCCGTTCGAGATTTTCTCCCGAAATACTGTTCCGCGCCCGACGTTCGCTTTCACTGATCTGCGAGATCGCGTCCTCCAATTTTTTCAGGGTTTCCTCTTCGGTGATCCCGAGCGTGATCTGGTTGGAAATCTGATACATCGAACCGGCGGCGCCGCTGCCTTCGCCGAAAAGTCCACGCACGGTCAGACCGATTTTGGAAAGTTGTGCCGCGAGCGAATCCATATAGCCGCCCATCGAGAGGGCAGGGAGAAACATCATCACAGAGGCGCGCATTCCGGTTCCGAGGTTGGTCGGGCAGTGGGTCAGATAGCCCAATCGTTCGCTGTACGCGAAATCGAAATCTTCGTCCAGCCGTTTTTCCACGCGAGAGGCGTTCTTGTATGCTTCGCCGAGGGCTAGTCCCGGCAGGATGCTCTGAATCCGCAGGTGATCCTCTTCGCAAACCATCACGGCGAGTCCGCCGGTCTCCTGCAACAGGAGCGCATGAGGCGTTTCTTTGGTTGCAAACTCCGGGCTGACGTAATGGCGTTCCACGTAGGAGGTTGCCATAACCGGTGAAATATCGTTGAATGCGATCTTCCGGAATCCGGCGCTTTCAAGAGTCGTGCCGACTTTTTCAATGATCTCGTTGGCTCCGGCCGCATCCAGCTTGGATGCGAAGGGATAGCCGCTGATGTTCCGGGCAAGCCGCACACGGGAACTGACGACAGTATCCGTTGATTTACCGACTGTATTATACCATGCCATATCAGTTTTCCTCCTTTTCATTTTCGCTTTCCAGTTTACGGATCTCGTCCCGCAATTCGGCTGCGTGTTCGTACGCTTCCTTTTCCAGCGCGTCTTTCAGTTCCTGTTTGAGTTTTTTCAACTTTTCGCCGCGTTGCTGTTTGGCCCGATGACGGGCAGGCACATTGCCGGTGTGAGAGGTCGTTCCGTGGATCGAATGGATCGAGTTCGCAAGCTCGTCCGCAAAGGTTTCGTAACATTCCGGACATCCGATCTTGCCGCTTTCCGCGATCTCGGCAAAAGAAGTACCGCAAACGGGACATTTTTTCGCCTTTGCAATTCCTGTATGAGCCGGGATGCCGAAAAATCCGCCGAAGAAATCGTCATGCAGTTTGGAGAACGGATCGGCAAAACTTCCAACCATGGAGGTAATGTCCTGCAATTCGCCCTTTTCCCGCAGTTTGGCGGCACATTCTCCGCAAAGAGAATAGGAACGGGTTTTCCCGTTGATGTTTTCGTTATAGAATACCGTGGCTGTCCTTTTTTTACATTTTTCGCAAAGCATATTTCATCATCCTTTCCTTGTGTTTTTCCCCTGTCGGGGCTTTGGTTCTATTATACAGATTCTGCATCGTGAATTTTGTCGGAATCACTGATTTTTCGGAACTTTTTCAGATTTTTTCTATACCGACATCAAAGAGAGTAAAATTTGTTTGAAAAGTGCCGCGCGGACGGCATTTCGCTTTTCCGCCGGGATCCCGGAGAGGGAAGCGTTGGAGGTCGCGGAACGGATAATGTGATATTCCCGATCCGAAATCAATTCGTTTCCGTAAAGATTTTGCAGATACGCTTCGGTTTCGGATTCTTCAATGGAGTCGCCGACCGAGCAGAAGAAATGCATCATATATTCGTCCCGACCGATCTGCTTCCGGATAATGCGGATGCATCCGCCTCCGCCCCGCCGCGATTCGATCATATAACCGCGTTCGGGCGTGAATCGGGAAGAGATGACGTAGCTGATCTGACTGGGAACGCAACCGAGCCGGTTCGCCATTTCGTTTCGCTGTAATTCCAAAGTCCCGTTTCCTTCGTTGAGCATCTCCTCGATCATTTGTGCGATGTAATCTGCAAGCATGGTATCGCGCCTCCTTTTTTTTGACCTTCCTTGATCTTCTGACCATATTGTACTCTGAAAGTCAGATAAAGTCAAAGTCAAAGAAAGTCAATAAACAGATAAGAAAGTTGATTTGAGACGATTAAAAGAGAAAAA
>CAMYUQ010000012.1 GCA_947302045.1 uncultured Clostridia bacterium | reverse complement strand
TCCTCCCCCTCGCGCTCCCCCTCGTTCAAAGAACAACTCAGAGGGACAGGAGTTCTTGAATTTACAGTGAATCGGCTTCCGCCAACCAAAGAGCGGGAGAGGCGTCGGACGGCATTCTCCAATCTCCGCGCGGAGAAAGCGAGATCGAGCCGACTTTCGGCCCGTCCGGCAGGCAGGAACGTTTGAATTGCTGTGCGAAGAAGCGGCGCAGAAAGATTTTCAGCCATTTGCGGATCTCTTCGTCGGAATAGGTCTGTCCCAGCGCGTATTTTGCGAGACGGTAGATTTTTTTCGGAGCAAATCCGTACCGGATCAGATAATACAGGAAGAAATCATGCAGTTCGTAGGGACCTACCAGATCCTCGGTTTTCTGTGCGATCTCGCCCTTTTCGTCGGCAGGAAGCAATTCGGGAGAAACGGGGGTGGCGAGGACGTCAGCCAGCGCGTTTGCGATCCGGCCGTTTCCGTCCTTCTTCGCACATTCCGCAACGTAGGATACGATATGCCGCACCAGAGTTTTCGGGATCGACGCGTTCACGCCGTACATCGACATATGGTCGCCGTTGTAGGTTGCCCAACCGAGGGCAAGCTCCGAAAGGTCTCCCGTTCCGACCACAAGCCCATCGCAGTCGTTGGCGATATCCATGAGCACCTGCGTGCGTTCGCGCGCCTGCGCGTTTTCATAGGTGACGTTGAGATTTGTCGGATCATGTCCGATATCCTTGAAATGCTGTTTCACGGATGCGCCGATCTTCACGCACCGGAAGTCCACACCGAGCTCCTCGCAGAGCAGGGTGGCGTTGCTTTTCGTGCGTTTGGTCGTACCGAAGCCCGGCATCGTGACTGCCACGATATCGGTGCGCGGACGTTTGAGCGCGTCCATCGCACGCACCATGACGAGCAGTGCCAGTGTAGAATCCAAACCGCCGGAAATGCCGATCACGATCTTCTTCGCGCGGGCGCATTCGATGCGATGTTTGAGCCCCATCGATTGGATGGTCAGGATCGTTTCACATCGTTTCGCCCGCTCTTTTTCATCTGCGGGAACGAACGGATGCGGATCGACAAACCTTGTCAGTTCGGTCTCCTCCACCGGAAGAGAGAAAGGAATTACGCGGTAGATATCGCGATTTCCGTATGCAAAGGTGTTCATCCGGCGGTGTTCACGCGCCAGACGTTCCACGTCGATTTCGGTAACCAAAAGGGAATCCTCGGAAGAGAACGGAGGTCTTTCCGCCAGCATCATTCCGTTTTCGGCGATCATGCCGTGTCCGCCGAACACGACGTCCGTGGTGGATTCTCCCTCGCCGGAACCTGCATAGAGGTAGGCGCAGGCGCATTTTGCCGACTGTACCGCCACCAGCTGCCGGCGGTATTCGCTCTTGCCGATGGTTTCGTTCGAAGCAGAAAGATTGCACACGACGGTCGCGCCTGCCGCCGTATGGGACGTAGAGGGCGGAATGGCGACCCAAAGATCCTCGCAGATCTCCGCGGCAATCGTCAGAGCCGGCACTTCACGGCATACAAACAGCAGTTCGCAGCCGAACGGAACCTGCCCGAGCGAGCCGAGATCGATTTCCCGGACGCTTTCGTGATATTCGGTGAACTGACGGGCTTCGTAAAATTCCGCATAGTTGGGCAGGTGGTGCTTCGGAACGATCCCGAGCAGTTTGCCTGCCTGGCAGACTGCGGCGCAATTATAGAGCTTATTCTCAAAGACGAGCGGCAATCCGACCAGCGTGACGCAACGGGTACTTTTCGTCCGGCTGAGATATTCGGACAATGCCGAAACAGCCCCGGCAAGCAGGGGTTCACTGTAAAAGAGATCCGAGCATGTATAACCGGTCAGGGAAAGCTCCGGAAATACAAGCAGTTTTACCTTCTTTTGTTCGGCGTCCAGCGTCAATCGCACGAGTTCGCCGGTGTTGAATACGGGATCCGCGACCCGCACGGTCGGGCGGGCTACGCCGACTTTGATCCATCCGTTTTTCATGTTGTTCAGTCCCCTCGGAGCAGAAAGATTTAGAAGTTCTTTCCTGCATTATACCTTTTTTTTGAGAAAAAAACAACCTTTTTTTCAAATTTTTCAAAAGAATTGCCGTTTTTCAGGAAAAAGGTTGCATTTTTTGCAGACTTATGGTAAAATACCTACAATGATTTTCGAAAAGAGGTTCCGATGATGAACAAGATCTCCCGCAATCTGACCATGCTGTTCGACTTTTATGAACTGACGATGGGAAACGGCTATTTTGTCAGCGGTATGCAGGATAAGATCGTGTATTTCGACGTATTTTACCGGCAGAATCCGGATAACGGCGGCTTTGCGATTGCCGCCGGTTTGGAGCAGATCGTCGAGTACGTCAACAATCTGCATTTTGACGAAGAGGATATTGCCTATCTGCGCTCGAAAAACTGCTTTTCCGAGCCGTTTCTGGATTTTCTGAAAACCTTCCGGTTTACCGGCGACATCTGGGCGATCCCAGAAGGGACGGTCGTGTTTCCGGGCGAGCCGCTCCTGACGGTTCGGGCAAGGACGATCGAGGCGCAATTCATAGAAACCTACGTGCTCATGTGCATCAACCATCAGTCGCTCATTGCAACCAAAGCCGCGAGAATTACACGCGCGGCAAAAGGACGCGCCGTGAGTGAATTCGGATCCCGCCGCGCGCAGGGGGCGGACGCCGCGATCCTGGGCGCGCGCGCCGCTTATATCGGCGGCTGCGGATCAACGGCCTGTACGATCTCGGATGAGATATACGGTGTTCCGGCAGGCGGAACGATGGCGCATTCCTGGGTGCAGATGTTCGACAGCGAATACGAAGCGTTCCGTACCTATTGCGAGATCTATCCGAACAATGCGACCCTGCTGGTCGATACCTATAACGTGATCGAATCCGGCGTTCCGAACGCGATCCGCGCATTCAATGAAGTTTTAGCGCCGCGCGGCATCCGCAAGTGCGGTATCCGGATCGATTCGGGCGACGTGACCTACCTGACCAAAAAGGTCAGACAAATGCTCAACGACGCCGGATGGACGGAATGCAAGATCATCATTTCCAATTCGCTGGACGAATATCTGATCCGGGAGCTGATCCGTCAAGGGGCTGAAATTGACGCGTTCGGCGTGGGAGAACGTCTGATCACCGCGAAGAGCGATCCGGTGTTCGGCGGAGTCTACAAGCTTTGCGCCGTAGAGGATGCGGACGGAACCATCCGTCCCAAAATCAAGATCAGCGAAAACGTCGGAAAGATCACCACGCCGCATTTCAAGAAGGTTTACCGTCTGCGCGGCAGGGATACCGGGAAGGCGGAAGCCGACCTGATCTGTCTTTACGATGAAGTCATCGACGACGGCAAACCGCTCGAAATTTTCGATCCGGAATACACGTGGAAACGGAAAACGATCGAGAATTTTACGGCGACGGAGCTTTTGGTGCCGATTTTCAAAAACGGCAAACAGGTCTATTCGCTGCCGACCCTCTCGGAGATCCGCGCGCATTGCGCCGGGGAGATCGAGGGAATGTGGGACGAGGTGCGCCGGTTCAATAATCCGCACCATTACTATGTGGATCTCTCCCAAAAGCTGTGGGATATCAAACAGAAGATGCTGCTTGAAAGAAGATGACCCTACGATCCGTTCGAAAGAAATCCGATCTCCGACCGTTAGAGATCGGGTTTTTTCTGCAAAAAATGGGATTCCGAACCCGAAAAATGCCCCCTGTCGACCCGGCAAATTCCGGCTTTTTTGGACAAAAATAAAAAAAGTAAGTTTTTTTGAAAAAACTATTGGATTTTAGAGTCGGATATGGTATAATAAAAATGAAAACGCATGGATGACGGCGGACGCGCTTTCCGAACAGCGAGATGCCGGAATTTCCGAAAGGAGCAACGATGGAATTTTTAAGACAGATGGGAACCGCTATCGTAGATTTTTTCTGGCAATATATCGTAGGGCCGTTCCGCAGTTTCGGAATACTGGATCTCTTCGACATCCTGCTCCTTGCGATTCTTCTGTATGAAATTTACAGGTTCACACGCGACCGCAGAGCAGGACGCGTGTTGGCGGGATTTGTGATCGTTGTGCTTGCAGGCGCGATCGTTTCACTCCTGAGGTTGCCCGCATTGAGCTTCATCGTGCGGTTGTTTGCGGGGGCGTTCTTCTTCTGCATCGTATTGATCTTTCAGCCGGAAATCCGGGACGCATTGGAAAAGATCGGTAATTCCCGCCTGGCTGTTCCGCGGGGAGATACGTTGCCCAAAAAGCATCTGCCGCTTGCGCGTTCGGTCGCAAACGAAACGGTGGACGCCGTATTCCAGATGTCGAAGAACAAAACTGGCGCGCTGATCGTTTTCGAGGGCTTGACTAAAATGGGGGATTACACCGAAACCGGAAAGCCGCTTGACGCGAGCGTTACCTCCGATCTCTTGCGGAATATTTTCTTCCTGAATGCGCCGCTCCATGACGGAGCGGTCGTCATCCGGAATTTCCGGATCTGCGCGGCAAGCTGCGTTCTTCCTTCCACCAAAAGCGATATCGGGTTCGGAAATATGGGAACGCGCCACCGTGCGGCGGTCGGCGTATCCGAGGTCAGCGACGCGCTGGTTGTGGTCGTTTCCGAGCAGACCGGGATCGTTTCGGTCGCGCAGGACGGAAAGCTCTTACGCGATCTCGACAGCGACACGTTGTATGACATTCTGATGTATTTTCTCGCCGGAAAACTCTATTACCGCACGTTGCGCGCGCAGTCGAAGGCACTTTTCCTGGA
Organism: uncultured Clostridia bacterium; assembly: GCA_947302045.1. GTDB lineage: Bacteria > Bacillota > Clostridia > Oscillospirales > CAG-272 > UMGS1865. The sequence goes on along the minus strand of CAMYUQ010000012.1, from coordinate 25,992 downwards.
ACGTCTGGAAAAGCTGACCGAGACGAGTGTGCCGGAGCAGACGAATGCGGAATTTCCGGAAGCAGCGAAAGAGAAAAAGGTCAAAAGGAAAGGAGCCGATCGGAAATGAAAGCAAAAAAAATCGTCGGAAGATTGATTCAGAAAAAAGAATCGGCGAAAGAAAAAGCGCACAGATGGGATATTCTGCCCCGGTTTCTTTGTCTGATTCTGGCGGTCGTCCTTTGGCTTTTGATCGTCAACGTCTGGCATATTGACCTCAACGAAAGCAGCTTCTTCAAAAATCGGGATTCCGTGGCAGAACAAAGTACCGGGGAGAAATGATGGAGCGGAATGTCACCGAACGCAAAATCGGCTGTCGCTATCTGCTCGCGGGAGTAAACGCACCGGTCGATGCCGGTACGGAAGAGATTTTGGCGATCGCCAAACGGCAAATGAAGCGGAAGGGGTTCGATCCCCGGACGCTTCATTTTCGGCTTTATAAACAGAGCGTTGACGCGCGGGACCGCGCAAAGGTTTGCTTTGTCTGCACGGTTCTGATCGAATCCGAACGGGAATGGTCGGCCGGTGAAATCGAACGCGCAGGCGTGCGGCGTCTGACGGAGGAAAAGCCCCAAGCGGAGCGTGGAACCGAACGCCTCGGCGCGCCTCCCTTGGTAGTCGGCATGGGACCTGCCGGGTTATTTGCCGCGTTGTTTCTGGCGCAAAACGGGTATCGCCCGATCCTGATCGACCGGGGCGGAGATCTGACCGAGCGGGTCGCGTCGGTAAATCGTTTCTTTCAGACTGCACGGCTGGATCCGGAATGCAACGTTCAGTTCGGAGCCGGCGGAGCAGGGACCTTTTCAGACGGAAAGCTGGTTACCAGGATCCATGATCCGTACTGCCGGACCGTGCTCGAAACTTTTCACCGATTCGGCGCGCCGGACGAAATTCTAACGCTCGCAAAACCGCATATCGGAACCGACGTTCTCGTCGGAGTGATCGACCGGATGCTGTCCGAAATCGCGCGATTGGGAGGGGCGATCCGGTATCGGTGCAGAATGGAATCTTTCGATGCGTTGCCGGATCACACCTTCCGGGTAACGACGTCGCAGGGGCAGATTCATTGCGGCGCGATCATTCTCGCGCCGGGGCACAGTGCGCGCGATACCTACCGGATGCTTCTTGAAAAGCAGTTCGCGCTGGAACCGAAGCCGATCTCGATCGGGGTGCGCGCAGAACATTTGCAGGAGAAAATCGACCGGGCGCTGTACGGCAATTTTGCCGGGCATCCGAATCTCGGACACGCCGAATACGCGCTTTCGGATACGCGCGGAGCAAGAGGCGTTTACACCTTTTGTATGTGTCCGGGCGGTGAGGTCGTCGCCGCGGCGTCCGAAGAGGGCGGACTCGTTGTCAACGGGATGAGCAATCATGCGCGAAGCGGCAGAAACGCCAATGCGGCGGTTGCGGTTTCGGTCGGAGTGGAGGATTACGAACCGCAAAACGGCAGTAAAATTCTCGGTGCCATTTCTTTTCAGCGTTCCATTGAACGGGCGGCATTCCGCGCCGGCGGATCGAATTACGATGCGCCGGTCATGACGCTGGGAGATTTTCTGAAAGGCAGGCGCGGCACCGAGCCGACGGAGGTTATGCCGACCTATCGCGGCGGCAAGGTCAGAACCGCCGATTTTACCGAAATATTTCCAGGATTTGTGACCGATTCTTTGCGCTATGCGTTTCGGTCGTTCGGCAGAAAGATCGAAGGTTACGACGCGGAGGAAACGGTTCTGACCGCGGCGGAAACGCGCACCTCGGCGCCGTTGCGGATCCTGCGTGTTCCGGAAACGCTCTGCGCGGTAGGGAACGATCGTATTTATCCCTGCGGAGAGGGCGCAGGATATGCGGGAGGGATCACAAGTGCCGGCGTGGACGGTTTGCGTTGTGCGCAGGCACTGATGAAGCGGTTTGGGGAGGACGGATATGAAGACGACGGGAAAAGTGGTTGAACTGCAAGGCGATGACGCCGTCGTGGAAACGGCGCGGATCTCGGCGTGTGACGGGTGCCATAAAAGGCAGGACGGACAAGACTGTTCGGTATGCTCCCTGCTGAACGGAAACCGCACGATGCGGACAAAAGCCCGCAATCCGGTCGGGGCACAGGTCGGGGATCTCGTCAGCATCGAGAGTGAAAGCACACGGATCCTCGGTTATGCAGCGCTCGTTTTCCTCTTGCCGCTGGCTTTGGCGGCAGCCGGATGGTTCCTCACCGGAATTTGGACAGACAATTCTCTCTGGAAAGCATTGGGCGCACTCGCGGGAGTGGCTCTGACTTTTGTCGGACTTCGCCTGTTCTCGAAAAAATTGCAAAGCAGGACCGGTGTATCGGTGATCACCGGCGTGATCGATCACCATTGATCAAAGAAGAAAAGGATAAGAACCGGAAAGGATGTGAACGCTGTGTCGCAGGTCAAACCGAAGCGATGGAACATACAATATGCCCAGGATGACGCTGCCGCGAATCTTGCTGTTGGGGAAATGGCAAAAGCGTTGCACGTCTCCGAAATTGCCGCAAAGCTTTTGTGGCTGCGCGGATATCGGACGGCAGATGCCGCGATCCGGTTTTTGCACCTGGAGGATACCGCGGCGCACGATCCTTTTGCAATGAAAGATATGGATCGGGCGGTCAAGCGGGTGGAAGAGGCAATCGAAAAGGGCGAACGGATCGCCATTTACGGTGATTATGACGTAGACGGCGTGACGTCGGTCAGTCTGCTTTATCTCTATCTGACCGGGCGCGGAGCGGACGTTGTATATTATATTCCGAGCCGGAGCCGGGAAGGATACGGACTCTCCCGTGTGGGAATTGAATCGCTCCGTGAAAAAGACGTACGGCTGATCGTTACGGTGGATACCGGAATTACGGCGGTAGGGGAGATCGCGTATGCGGCAGGGATCGGAATTGACGTTGTAGTGACCGATCACCACGAATGTCAAGCCGAGCTGCCTGCGGCCTGCGCGGTCGTCAATCCGCATCGGCCGGACGATACCTACCCTTTCCGGGAACTGGCAGGGGTCGGCGTTGCCTTCAAACTCGCTTGCGCGATGGAGATTGCGAAGCGAGAGCGGTCGGGCGGAAGTGCATTAGAAGCGGTTTCGGATATCAGCAACCGGTTTGCGGATCTGGTGGCGGTCGGGACGATCGCGGACGTGATGCCGGCGGCGGATGAAAACCGTCTGATGATCGCCAAGGGACTTTCCCGCATGGAAAAGGACTGCCGATTGGGATTGCGCGCCCTGATCGAGAAAATGAACGAGGGAAAATCACAGCGTCCGAAAATCACTTCTTCTTACATCGGGTTCGGAATCGCACCGCGCATGAATGCGGCGGGAAGGGTGAGCAGTGCCACAATTGCTGTGGAACTTTTGCTTGCCGAGGAGAGAAATTCCGCCGATGCATTGGCGGCGGAGCTTTGCGCGCTCAATGTTGAGCGTCAGAGTGAAGAAAACCGGATCGCGGAAGAAGCTTACCGCATGATCGAAAAAATGCCGCCGTCAGAGCGTTCCCATATGGTGGTGCTGGATGATAATACCTGGAATCAGGGCGTGATCGGAATCGTCGCGTCCCGTATTACCGAACGCTACGGTCTTCCGTCGATTCTGATCACATACGACGGCTCTGTGGGAGAGATCTCTTCTTCGCTCGACGTCGGAAAGGGCTCGGGACGAAGTGTGAAGGGCGTCAATCTGGTAGAGGCGTTGGCGTCCTGCCGGGATCTGCTCGTGCGTTTCGGCGGGCACGAACTCGCGGCCGGATTGCAGGTGCGCCGGGGGGATGTTCCGGCATTGCGGCAAAAGCTGAACGAATTTGCCGCTGCACATCTGAGGGAAGAGGATATGACGGTGCGGCTGGACGCAGACTGCGAAGTCCGTTTGCGGGATCTCTCCATGCAGCTCTACGAAGAGATCTGCCGCATGGAACCGTTCGGAACCGCCAATCCATCCCCCTGCTTTGTCCTGTCCGGGGCAAAACTGACCGGGATCTTCCCGATGGGAGCGGGCAAACACGTTCGGCTCACGGTCGAGCAGGACGGCGTATCTCTCCCTGCGGTTTGGTTCGGGAAAAGCGCGGTCGAATTGCCGTTTGCAATCGGAGATTCGGTCGATCTGTTGTTCGGCTTCGGCGTCAATGAATTCCGCGGTGTTTGCACCATGCAGTTGATCGTGCAGGATGCGCGGCGCGCAGAACGGGAAGAACGGGCGTTTCAGGAGCAGAAAGAACGGTATCGGGAGATCGCGGCGGGGGATCCGTTCGGAGAAGAGGAACAGATTCTGCCGAGCCGTGAGGATATCGCTGTTCTTTATCAGCATTTACGTCGGGAATCGGCGTCGGGGCATTCAAGTTTTCCTCTGCGGCGGTTGCAGACCGAGCTGAACGGAAAGAGCCCGTGTTTCTTTTCCTATGAAAAAATTAGATTTGTTCTGCAGGTTTTGCAGGAACTGAACCTTTGCGGTTTCACGGAACCGACAGAAGACCACTTCTTTATTGAAGTAACGGCAAATCCGGTCAAAACCGATCTGGAAAACTCATCGGTTCTGCGGAATTTGCGCAAACAGATGAAACCGGACGGCGGAGAGGGGGAGTCGCTTTGAGCGAAATCGCTGTACATACGGATATTAGCAGGTTGCTGAATATTTTAGCGGCAACCGAAAAAAAATATGATACCGCAAAAATCCGGCGTGCTTTTTTGTATGCGAAAGAATTGCACGAGGGACAGGTGCGCGCAAGCGGAGAACCGTATATTTCGCATCCCATCGCGGTAGCCGAAATCGTTGCGGGGCTCGAACTGGATACCGATTCCATTTGCGCGGCGCTGCTGCACGATACGGTGGAGGATTGCGCGCAGAAAACCAATCTCGGGCAGATCGAAAAATTGTTCGGGCGAGAGGTTGCCATGCTTGTGGACGGTCTGACCAAGATCGTTTTGCTCCATGTGGAAGACAAAGAAGAAGCGCATATCGAGAGCTTGCGGAAAATGCTTCTGGCAATGTCGAAAGACATCCGGGTCATTTTCATCAAGCTGTGCGACCGGTTGCACAATATGCGGACGCTCGACGCAAAACCCGATCCCAAACGGCGGGAAACGGCTCTGGAAACCATGCACGTTTATGCCCCCCTTGCGCATCGGCTCGGAATGCAGCGCATCAAGCAGGAGCTGGAAGCGTTGAGCTTGAAATACCTGGATCCCATCGGATATGCCGAGATTCAAAATTACATTGAAGACAAGTACGGTCAGAATCTGGACTTTATGGAAAAGATCCGTGCGCAGGTCGATGCCAAAATGCGTGAAAACAAGATCCATTTCACCTTGGAGGGGCGAATCAAATCGGTCTATTCCATCTATAAGAAGATGTATACGCAGAACAAATCGTTTGACGAGATCTACGATTTCTATGCGTTGCGGATCATCGTGGATACCGAACTGGAATGCTATACGGCACTGGGTCTGATCCACGAAATGTATAATTCGGTCCCGGGACGGTTCAAAGATTATATATCCACTCCGAAGCCGAACCTTTATCGTTCTTTGCATACCACCGTGATCGGGCGGGACGGAATTCCGTTTGAGGTGCAGATCCGGACGTGGGAGATGCATCATATTGCAGAATACGGAATCGCCGCACACTGGAAATATAAATCGGGAGCGACGTCCAAAGAGGAAATGGACCGCAAACTCGAATGGATAGCAAGTCTATTGGAGGCGGAGGACGACACGCGCGATCCGGATGAATTCATGAGCGCGCTCAAATCCGATATGTTCCATGAAGAGGTGTTCGTCTTTACGCCGAAAGGCGACGTTATCTCTTTGCCAAACGGCGCAAACGTCATTGACTTTGCCTACGCGGTTCATTCGGAAGTCGGAAACAAAATGATCGGCGGCAAGATCAACGGCATGATCGTTCCGATCGACCGGACGCTGCAAAACGGAGAGATCGTGGAGATTCTGACCTCATCCTCCACGAAAGGCCCGAGCCGCGATTGGCTCAACATTGTTAAAACCGGAACGGCTCGCTCCAAGATCCGTGCATGGTTCAAAAAAGAACGCCGCCCGGATAATATTCTGCTCGGGAAAAGCACCGTGGAAGCCGAGATCAAGAAGATCCGGAAAAACACCACCGAAGAACAGAGAGCCGATATTGTCGGAGGTCTTGCCGAGCGGCTTGGATATAACAGTATTGACGATTTTTACAATGCGATCGGATACGTCGGACTTGCGGTGTCCAAATTTGCACATAAACTCACCGAGGAATGCGACCGGGTGGTTCATCCGGATGAGGAGTCGATACAGCCGCTGACGCCGGAGCAGATCCCGGTTCGCGTGGCTCCGCGCGGGATCCGGACGGACGGTGGGATCGTGGTGGACGGAGAACACGGTTGCCTTGTCAAATTTGCAAAATGCTGTAATCCGTTGCCCGGAGATCAGGTGATCGGATTCGTGACGAAAGGATACGGCATCTCGATTCATAAAACCGATTGCCCGAACGTGATCGAAGGACGAAAAAATCCGGAAAACGCGGATCGCTGGAAAGAGGCGCACTGGGAGCTTCCCGCCGCGGGTGCCGGAAGCGGAATTTACGAGGCGTTGCTGCAAATCTACGTGGAAGACCGGATCGGAATGCTGGCGGATATTACGTCGGCTCTCGCGGAAATGAAGGTCTCCATTATGCAGATCAACGTTATTTCCCGCGGCGAGGATCAATCGATCGTGGGGATGAAGATCGGGTGCAAAAATATCGATCATTATGAGTCGATCGTTTCCAGATTACGGTCGCTCCGGGGCGTGAGCCATATCATTCGCGGATTCTCATAAAAAAGGGACGGCATAATATGAAAGCGGTTATTCAAAGAGTTGCAAACGCATCCGTCTGCGTCGACGGAGCGACGGTCGGAGCTTGCGGAAAAGGACTGTTGATCCTGCTCGGCGTGGCGGCAGGAGATTCCGAAGCAGAGGCGGAATTGCTCTGCCGGAAGATCGCCGCGCTCCGGATCTTTCCGGACGATGATGGCAAGATGAACCGTTCGGTACGGGATATCGACGGAGAGGTCCTTGTGGTATCGCAATTTACCTTGCTTGCGAATTGCAGGCACGGAAACCGTCCGGATTTCTTTGCGGCAGCGGCTCCCGATCTGGCAAATCACCTATACGAATACTTCGTGTCATGCATGAAACGGGAGGTCGGAGAGGTGGCGTGCGGCGTATTCGGCGCGCATATGGAGGTGTCTCTTCTTAACGACGGTCCCGTGACGATCCTGCTGGATACAGGCGATTTGCAGACAAAAAACAAGTAAAGGGTAAAGGATGTTTCCATGAAACTGATTCTGGACGGAGAAATCAACCAATACTATGTGCAGACACTTTGCATGATCTTTTTTCCGGGGGAGAAATTCGGAGCCGCGGAGCAGAGCGCCAAAGGCGGACCGGAACTGCGCCTTCGGATCACCAAACGGGAACAGTTCGTCACGGCAAAGGCAACGGTCAAAAACGGAACAGAAAAGGCGACGGCGATCCGCAAACTGGAACTCGGAAAGCAATATACGGAGGAACAGGTCATAAAAATGGCGTGCGGTGCGGCGGTCATTTCGGCGTGCGGTGAATTGCTCGGCTATCGCCCGTCGTGGGGCATTCTGACCGGCGTGCGTCCGTCTAAGGTCGCAACCGATCTGCTGCGTCGCGGGATCAGCAAAACGAGGGTCAAGCGAATCCTGACCTCCGAATATTTCGTGATCCCGAAGAAAGCCGCGCTGGCAACCGACATCGCGTTGCAGGAGCAGAAACTGATCGGAACGCCGACCGGCAGGGATTGCAGTCTGTATATTGCCATTCCATTCTGCCCGACACGCTGTTCCTACTGTTCGTTCGTTTCCTATACCTCTAAAAAACTTCTGGATCTGATCCCGGAATATCTGGATCATTTGGCAGCGGATCTGACGCAAACGTTTGCAACGATACGCGGTTTGGGACTGCAACTGAAAACGATCTACATCGGCGGCGGAACTCCGACCATTCTGACGGCGGATCAACTGCGGCGGCTTCTCTCAAAAATCGCAGAGGAGACCGACGTGCACGCGCTGGAAGAATACACGCTGGAAGCCGGGCGAGCCGATACCATCACGGCGGAAAAGCTTGCCGTCGCAAAAGAGTACGGCATCACCCGCACCTGCGTCAACGCGCAATCCCTTTGCGACGAGGTCTTGCAGAACATCGGCAGATGCCATACGGCAGAGGACTTTCTGCGTGCGTTTGCGATCGCGCGGGAATCGGGGATCCCGGTGATCAATACGGATCTGATCGTGGGACTGCCGGGAGATAACTTCCGGACTTTTGCAAAAACGTTCGATCAGACGGTTGCGCTTCGTCCGGAGAATCTGACCGTTCATACCTTCTGCGTCAAAAAGGCGTCCGATATTCTGCGGCAGGACAGTCACATTTATTCCTTGCGCGGCGGAGACGCCGGAAAATGCGTGGACTATTCTCAACTCCAAACGCAGCAGGAGGGCTACCGTCCGTATTATATGTACCGCCAGAAAAACACGGTCGGGAATTACGAAAACGTCGGGTTTGCGCTCCCTGGAACCGAAGGAAAATACAACGTTTATATGATGGAAGAAGTCCATTCCATCTTTGCAGTCGGTGCGGGCGCGGTTTCTAAACTGGTGGATTATACGCCGGCCGGCGGCGGAAACGCCGTGATCGAGCGGCTCTTCTACCCAAAGTATCCGTATGAATATTTGCGGGACGAGAGCACGGCGGAGAAGATGAAAGCAATGGAGACGTTTTACAGGTCGCGAAATATGCTGTAAGAATGAGGGGAGGACTGTGCGCAATGAATGTGATCCGCTTTTCGGCAGATATGGGTGAATCCGAAATATTACGTTGCGTACGGGAACCCAACGAACGTTTCGAACAGCATTTGCGCGAGATAGCCTACCGTCTCATTTCCGGGGCATCTGCTTCCTTTATCGGATTGACCGGCCCGACCTGTTCCGGGAAAACAACGGCGGCACGTATGCTGACCAAACAATTGGCGTCTCGCGGATATACCGTTCACGTGATCTCGGTTGACGATTTCTTTTTCGAAAAAACATATCTTTGGGAAATGGTTGAACGGGCGGGCGGAACAGAGATCGACTATGATTCCGAAAAGACGATCGATATGGAACTCTTTGCCGGCTGTATCCGGTCTCTGCGCGCAGGGAACCCGACGCAGTTGCCGCATTTCAATTTTCTCTCCGGTCTGCGCGAACCGGGAATCATGCTCAAACCGTCGAAAGGGGATCTCTATTTATTTGAAGGGATTCAGGTTCTCTATCCCGCGGTGGATGAGATCCTTTCCGAAGACGGTTACCGGAGCATCTATATTGCTCCGCAATCCGCGTTGGAGATCGGAACGGATCTGTTTCTTCCCAACGATTTGCGGCTCCTGCGGCGGTTGGTACGGGATTCCTTATTCCGGGGTGCGTCTGCTTCTTTTACGCTATCGCTTTGGAAAGGCGTACGCGAGAATGAGGAGCGGAATATCTTTCCGTACGTTGAAAATTGCAAATACCGTGTGGATTCCACGATGCCGTTTGAACTCGGCGTTCTGAAACCCTATCTTGAACGATCGCTTCGGCAGGTGGCAGAGGATGATCCGAATTTTGAAGTGGCGGAAAATATGCTCAACCGCTTGCAACCGGTGCCGGTCATTTCCTCCGATTTGATACCGAGCGGTTCTCTTTACAGGGAATTTGTCTGACCGCATAAAACCGGTGCGCCGCGCGTATATTGAAAATTGCAAACCGAATGCGGCTTGCAATTTTTCAAAAAAGGCGGGATAGCGTATGGAAGAGGCGAGGGAAAAGGGAAAAAAGCGCTTTTTTTCCGGCTTTTTATGGCTCTCCGTTTCCACATTATCGGTCAAATTACTCGGATTGATTTATAAGATCCCCATGCTTTCGATTCTCGGCTCCGAGGGCATGGGATATTTCAATTCATCCTATGAAATATATGCCTTGTTCTGTGTGATTGCGACAGCCGGGCTTCCGGTTGCGCTGTCTGTTCTGATCTCGGCGGCAGTGGAAAAAGGAGATTTGGAAACGGTACGCCGCGTGGATCTGATCTCGATGCGCGTCCTGCTTCTGATCGGCGTTGCAGGAACGCTTGCAATGGCGGTGTTCTCCCGCGTTTTCGCCGGGTGGATCAAAAGTGAAAATGCGCGCCTCTGCCTGATCGCTTCGTCGCCAACCGTTTTTCTTTCCTGCATCTCGGCATCGATCCGGGGTTATTTTCAGGGGCATCAGAAGATGTTTCCAACCGCACTGTCGCAGGTTCTGGAAGCGGTTGGAAAATTGATTTTCGGCCTCTTGTTTGCACACCGCGCACTGGAATGCGGATCATCGACGCCTGTCGTTGCGGCGGCGGCAGGAGCCGGGTTGACGATGGGAACATTTTGTTCAACCGCCTATCTGGTTTTGGAAAAGATTCGCGTCACGGCCGGGCAAAAGAATCACCGGAAGGCGGCCTGCGTTCGTGCGGATCGTGAAACGGGGATCCTTCGAACGCTTTTGCGCATGGCGATCCCGGTAACGGTCGGCGCATCGGCGGTCAGCATGACCAAATTGCTGGATATGGCAATGATTTTGCGCCGGTTGCAAAGCATCGGATTTGCCGAGGAGGCGGCAAATGAAGCGTACGGAAATTATACGACGCTTGCACTGTCGGTTTACGGTCTGATCCCGTCCCTGCTTTCTTCCATCGCACTGCCGCTTGTGCCGCTGCTTTCCGCGGCGATCGCGTCCGGAAACCGGGAACGGCAGTCGGAATTGATCCTGCTCTCCTATCGGCTAACGGCCTTTTTTGCGATCCCGGCGTCTCTTGGCATCTCGTTGTATGCGGGTCCGATCCTGCATCTGCTCTTTCCGTTGGCGCCGGACGCTGTAAAAGAAACGGTTCCGCTTCTTGCGGTTCTCGGACCGTCTGTCTTCCTCTCCTGTATGATTGCGGCAACGCATTCGGTTTTGCACGCATACCGACGGATGAGAAAGCCGATCCTGTCATTGACTGTCGGAGCCGTTGTAAAGGTTACGGTTGCCTATTTTTTGATCGGAGATCCGAAGATCGGCATTCTCGGCGCTCCGATCAGCACGCTTACCTGTAACGCGACGGTGGTTTTGCTGAATCTGACGTTTACCCAAAAGCTTTGCAAGGTTGCCGGACAGTGGCGTATTTACATAAAACCGCTGTTCTGTTCCGTGGCTTCGATCGGGATCGTTTTCGGAGTTTACCGAAGCGTTGTCGGCCGGATCGGGGAGCGATCCTGGCTCCTTTTGACAGCGATCCTTGCGACGGCCGTCTGCTATGCGCTCCTTTGTATCCTGACGGGAACCGTTACACTCTCGGATCTGAGGATCCTGCCGGGCGGAGCAAAACGAACCGCACTGCAAACGAACGAAAAAAACAATCCGGAAAGAGAGAAAGGAACCATATAAGAAGTGAAAGAACAGGAATTTCAAAGCCGCGTATCGACACTGCGGAACCAAGAGCATTTTTCTTATGACGATCTGACCGAGATCACCGAGATCCTGCGTGGAGAGGAAGGTTGCCCGTGGGATCGGGAACAGACCCATAAAAGCGTGCGGAACTGTATGATCGAGGAGGCGTACGAGGTTGTGGAAGCCATTGATACGCAGAATCCGATTTTGATGCAGGAGGAACTCGGGGACGTTCTCTTTCAGGTCACTTTTCATACCGAACTTGCAAGGGAAGAGGGAATATTCGGAACGCAGGAGGTTTTGGACGGCATCTGCCGGAAGATGATCCTGCGGCATCCGCACGTTTTTGGAGAGACAGAAGTCACCTCCGGGGCAGACGCTCTCTCGCAATGGGAGCAGATCAAAATTGCCGAAAAAAAGCGGAGTACCCTGTTGTCTCGATTGCGTTCGATCCCTCCGATGCTCCCGGCCCTGATGCGGGCGCAGAAAATTGCCGAGAAGATCCGATCCATGCCGGAAAGATCGAAAACGGTCGAACTTGCAAGAAGTTTTTCGGAGAACGGAGCGTCTCAATCGCTGGGAGAACTGCTCTATCTTTGCGTTTGTATTGCAAACGAGAAGGGGCTGAATGCAGAGGAAGAATTGACAAAATGGATCGAAAAGGTCATTGAAGAGGTAGAAGCGGACGAAAAACGGCAGAAAAAGTGAAAAAAACTGTAAAAATGACAAAAAAATATTGGAAAAACCCTTGCAATTCTGGGAATAATATGGTAGAATGAAAGCGCAGAAAGCTTTTCTGACAAATAAAAAAGGGGAGAACTACCATGACCAAAACACAGTTGATCGAAAAAGCAGCGAAAGACAGCGGACTTTCCAAGAAAAACGTTACCGAAGCGTATGATGCACTCAATGCGGCATTCATCTCCGCGCTCGCAGCAGGCGAGGGCGTTCAGATCGCCGGATTCGGTTCCTTCGCAGTGAAGACCAGAGCAGCCAGAAAGGGCAGAAACCCCAGAACCGGAGCAGTTATCAACGTTCCTGCTTCCAAGTACGTTTCCTTTTCCGCCGGTAAGGCATTGAAGGACAAGGTCAATTGAGACTTGATAAATTTCTGAAAGTATCCAGAATTATCAAGCGCAGGACAGTTGCCAACGACGCCTGTGATGCCGACCACGTAAAGGTGAACGGCAGACCTGCGAAAGCGTCGTACGACGTGAAGGTCGGAGACCTCCTTGAAATTGCATTCGGGGAACGGGCTTTGAAAGTTCGTGTCCTGGACGTCAGGGATTATACCGCCAAGGCAGACGCCGCAAATCTTTACGAAGTCATTTCGTAAATCCATACGCCCCGCATATTTCCCGGATTTCCGGCATACAATGCAGCAGATCACCGAAAGCGGAGGATACTGTATTGAATGCGGAAAAAAGGGAAGCGGTACGTTCCCATCTCCTGAATTTGAGAGATCGGAAGGTACTGGAATTGCGGGGCGTTACAGATGTTATCAGCTTTGACGAAGAAACCGTGGAGCTTTCAACCGTTTGCGGAATCCTGACGGTGGAAGGAACGGCACTGCACGTGCAGGCGTTGGATCTTGCCGCCGGGATCGTGAACATTGATGGAAATATCTCTGCGCTTTCCTATGCAGATGCCGACGAGCCGGACAAAAACACAAAACCCGGCTGGCTCGGCAAATTCTTCCGGTAAAAGCGGCGGATGAACCTTTCACAGTCCTCCGTTGCGGTGCTGTATCTGGCGTCGCTTTTGCTCGGCGCCGTCCTCGGATTCCTTTATGACGGGTTCCGTATGGTGCGGATCCTTTTCGGTGAGCATTTCAGCCGGCGTGCCGTACAAGTGCTGCAAAAACGAAAGTTTCCGGATGGTCAACCGGAGCGTCAATCTCCCCGAAAAAGAAACGCCGCGGCGGTGTTCCTCTTTTTGGGGGATTTTCTGTTCTGCGTTTTAGCGTCGATCTCTCTGATTCTGCTTTTTTATGAATGCAACAACGGAATCATTCGCCCGTTTGCGATTTTTTTCGCCGCGATTGGCTTTTTTCTCTACCGGGCGACGCTCGGGAAAGCCGTGATGCTGTTTTCGGAGGTGATCGTATTTACCGTCCGGTATGCGGTAGGGCGTATGATATTTCTCATTCTGCTTCCGTTTCGGAAGCTCGGCGGAATCATTTTGCGGCGATTGAAAAGGGCTTGCGGAAAGTGCAGAGAAACGCATTGGAAGCGGCGACGGAAACGGTATACGGAAAAATGCTTTGCCGATGTAAAAATAACGGCATGCGGTCTTCTGCCGTACAGGGAACGGATGAAATCATCCGGAAAGGATAATCAAAATGCCGGAACCGGTAAAAAAAGTGTCAACCGAAAAAAAAGGAAGAAAACGGCAGTATAGTTTACCGCTGGCGGTGCGGATCCTGCTGGTCGTGGTCATCGTTGTATCGCTGATCTCCTTTGCTACAGCGGTCATGACATATCACAAACGCATGGATGAGAAAAAAGCGTTGGAAGCGCGGAAAGCGGAATTGCAGAACGAAAAAGAAGAACTGCTTGAATTAAAGGATGCGCCGGAGGACGAAAATTATATTGTCCGGATCGCACGGAAGATATGGCATCTTTTTTATCCGGATGAAGAGATCGTTTACAGTGACCGGAACGACTGACAGAGGACTTTGAAATATGGCAGAACAGAAAAAAAGCAAACGGATCGTTGCACAAAATAAAAAGGCGTGGCATGATTATTTCGTTGATGAAACGTATGAAGCGGGCGTTGCGCTGACCGGGACCGAGATCAAAAGCGTTCGGGCCGGTGCGGTCAATCTGAAAGATTCCTACTGCTCTTTTGAGGGGGGAGAAATTTTTGCCGTCGGGGTTCATATCAGCCCTTACGAACAGGGAAACCGGTTCAATCATCAGCCGCTTCGCGATAAAAAACTCCTGCTTCATCACCGTGAGATCATGAAGTTGCAGGGGCTTGTTTCGCAAAAGGGCTTCACGGTTGTTCCACTGTCGCTCTATTTTGCGGGCAGTTACGTTAAAATGGAGATCGGTCTTTGCCGCGGAAAGAAACTTTACGATAAGCGGGAAGCGGACGCCAAACGGCAGGCCGACCGCGATATGGACAGGCATCTCAAAGACAGGACTTACGAAGGATAAAAACCATGGATTCAGCATACAAAGGCAAGCATCTCTTTTTCGATCTGGACGATACGATCCTCTTTCACGGCGCTTTTCTACCCGAAAATGTTGAGGCGATGCGCCGGGCGAGAGCGGCTGGGGCAAAACTGATTCTCAACACCGGGCGCGCGCGGGGAAATTATGAATCCGAGGTCGGAGAGAAATGCCCCATCGAATGGGATGCGAAAATTTACGGAATGTCGGATATCGTGGCGGGAAAGAAAATACTGGTGCGCCACAAAATGACCTTCCGGCAACTGTATCCGTGGTATCAATACGCCATGCGGCATCGTCAAACCTTCATCCTCGAAGGTTACCGCCGGGATGTGCGGATCCGGTTTGACAGATTGCGGCGTCCTATGCCGGCATGGAGAAAACCGTTCTGCTTTCTGCGGCTGATTTTCGGAATATGGAGTAGCCATACCACGAAATTGACGCTGCTCGGAGAAGTGGACCGGAACGATCTGCCGAAGGGGGATCTGGAAATCGTACAGCAAAAGAGATACTTCGAAGTTTTGCCGAAGGGCAGGGACAAGGGAACGGCAATTCTGGAATATTGCAGATTGACCGGAACCGATTCGAAAGATTGTGTCTGCTTCGGAGATTCCGGAAACGACGTTGGAATGTTCCGGGTGTGCGGCAGGGGGATTTGTATGGTTACTTCGCCGCGGGAGCTGATAGAGCTTGCGAACTATCAGGCAAAAAATCAATGCGGCGTTGCGGAAGGGATCGAATGGCTGGCGCAAAAAGGGGGTTGACAAAACCGGAAAAAGGGATATAATAGTAGTACATATCGAATATGGGGGTGCAATGGTTTCGACGGGGATTCTGAGAGCTGATAAGCGTGGCGAGCCGGGTAAACTCGATAACTGCCCAAACTTAAAAAATAAACGACGACACTAACGTTGCTTTGGCTGCCTGAGTTTTGCGCCCTTGTGGCGTAAAGCTCTGCAGTGCCGCGGCCTGCGGGCCGCCCGTTCCACCGGAGACGACCGCGACTCCGGTTGGAGCGTCAAATGAGCGGTGAACCTGCATCGGCAGTTCGCTCTTGAACCGGTCAGGCAAAAAAGGGCTACCTTGAAGGAGAGCGTGTCTGCTCGCGCTCCGGAAGGGGAATAACAAAAAACAGACTGTCCACGAAGAAAGTCAACCCAAGGGGTTTTCGGACATGGGTTCAATTCCCATCATCTCCACCAAACAGAAAAGCCTGAGGCGTTCGCCTCAGGCTTTTCTGTTTGTCGGATCAAACGAGCGCAATCAAACCCACTCCAATCTCAAAGAGATTGGAACTGCGTGCGCAGGAATAGATAAGGCATTGCACACCGAATCGGCGCACGCATAGGTTCAAATTCCCATCATCTCCATCAAATAGTACGCCTAGTATGCCGTGTGCTATAGCACGATGCATACTATTTGTCGAAAAACAGACAGAATAAAACATTTACAAAGTAGGATTGCACATTTGAAAAACGGATGAAAATGAGCGGAAATCGAAGAAAAAAAGAGCTTTACATTTGCTAAATTAAAAAAATAAAACTTTTTTCAAAAAACGCTTGACAAGCGAAGTTGATTGTGATATAATAGGCGAGCATGAAAAAGTGTCAAAACAAAATTTGGAGGAAAGAACAAAATGTCCACGTTTATGCAGAAGAAAGAAGCTGTGGTTCGCAAGTGGTACATTCTGGACGCAGCGGATAAGCCCCTGGGCAAAACCGCCGTTGCCGCAGCGGATTTGCTGCGCGGCAAGAACGCGCCGGAATTTACGCCTCATGTGGACTGCGGAAACTTCGTTATCGTCATCAACGCAGAGAAGGCGATCCTGACCGGCAAGAAGCTGGAACAAAAGTATTACAGACGGCATTCCGGCTACATTGGCGGTCTGAAAGAAGTGCAGTACAAGACGCTCATGAAAGAGAAGCCCGAGCTTGCCATGGAACTGGCGATCAAGGGAATGCTGCCGAAGAACACGCTTGGCGCGCAGGCGTTCACCCGTCTGAAAGTTTATGCCGGCGAAGCTCATAAGCACGAGGCGCAGAAGCCCGAAGCTTACGAGTTTTAATCGAGAGAAAGGAAGGATAGAGCGAAATGTATACAAGTGCGAAACCCTATTTCTACGGAACCGGCAGAAGAAAGAAGTCTGTTGCCCGGGTTCGGATCATCCCCGGAAGCGGTGCGATCACGGTCAACGGTCGTGATATTGATACCTATTTTGGTCTGGAAACGCTGAAACTGATCGTCAATCAGCCCTTTGGCGTAACCGGAACGGCAGGGAAGTTTGATATTATCGCCACCGTGAAAGGCGGCGGAATTTCCGGTCAGGCAGGCGCGATCCGTCATGGATTGGCACGCGCTTTGGTCGCGGCAGATCCGGAGTACCGTCCCGCCCTCAAAGCGGCAGGGCTTCTGACCCGTGATCCTCGTATGAAAGAAAGAAAGAAGTACGGCCTCAAAGCCGCACGTCGCGCTCCGCAGTTCTCCAAGAGATAAGGAGCGATTTCCAATCCCCCGAAGATTTTTCGTTTTCGGGGGATTTTTCCATGAAAGGAGAGAAAACCATGCCGAAATTCTGGCTGATACCCAAAGCGATCCTCTACGTTGCCGCCGCCGTTTTGATTTTGATCTTTCACGAGGAAGTTATGCCCTACGTGGGCTACCTGGTGGGCGGCATTGTGCTGGCGTACGGACTGGAAGAACTTGTTTTTTCGTTGAAAGAAAAAGAGTGGAAAGAATCATCCGAAGGAGTGTTGCAGTTGATCCTCGCAGGTCTGCTGTTTGCAACAGCAGATAGCATTGTTTCGGTCTGCATCATCTGGGGGGTGTGGTCGATCGTTCGTGAAATGCGGGAAATGACGGGCGCGATCCTGCGGCTCCGGAAAGAGCTTTTCGGAATTGTGAACATTCTGGAATCGCTCGTTGTAATATTCCTTTCCGCAACAATGGTCCTTGAACCGACCCACCACCATGCGCATACGCACGTCATCATTCTTGCCATCGAGTTGATCCTCGAAATTGTGTTTCCGGTCATCTCGATCCTGCTTGCGCGTCGGAAAAAGCAGTCCTGAACGCAGGAGCGGTCATAAAAAAGCGAAGAACGGAAAAAGTTTTTGCGACTTTTTCCGTTTTTTTGCGAAAAAGGGGTTGCAAAACGAAAAAAGATGTGATATAATACTTTCTGCTCGTATGGAGGTATAGCTCAGTTGGTTAGAGTGCTTGCTTGACATGCAAGAGGTCACTGGTTCGAACCCAGTTATCTCCACCAAAAATTTGCTCGGCATTTGCCGAGCAAATTTTTATCCAAGCCGAAGCGTAGCAAGGATTGATAAATCTATCGGACGTTTGCGCTAGTATGTCACCTCATCATTGTACCTTATATCATAGAGGGTGAAGTCAAGACATAAAAAACGTCTTGATATAATGAAATACAATTTTTAGCTACGAAGTTGCTTTGTCTGCACATGAAAAAGAGCATATAATTTCCTGTTTTACCCAAAAAAGGTTTTTAAAGAACGAAAAGGAGTTTTTTGAATCATGAAGATTATTCGTTCTATTCGAAATGTATTTGCCTTAATTAGACGATTAAAAAGATGTACAGAAACATTATCAGAATATTTACCTTTTTTGGAATCCGGTAGTTGGTATTCCAATAAAACAGGAACAGTTTTTTATAAAAAAGGCTGTGAGGAAGCAATAAAAAAAACAGATGTTTTTTTAGATATTACTGTGTTTCAGGAAGCCGATCACTTTACGCGTTTTGTAATGATTTTTTTGAAAAAATTTTTTCGTTTTAAAATTCATACATCAGGGGAGCAATTTCTGGGACAAGTATTAATTACCACTTCTATGGGGACTGGGGTTCGTATTGTAAATTTTGAAGAATTGAAATTATTATCTGTTTATAGAGACAGGGATATAATGGAAACTCTTATTGGCAGAAGGCTTCTCTGGAGTAAATATTTTAAAACCATACCCTTGTATTCCGTAGATTTAGACGCGAAAATCAGTGTTGAAAGATATGTAATAAAAAAAGATTGTGATGTTAACCTTAAATATCAGCAGATTCTTTTTGATTATATTGAATATTCAAAAAAGATCGATTGGGACAATTCAAAGGAGTCACTTTCTGATGAACTGAAAAAGAACGTTATTAATTTGTGTAAAAAAATTGGGGCAAAAAAAGATGCTGAGCGTGCCATTGAAATTATGGAATCAAATGATTATAAATTCTGTTTGAATCATGGTGACCTTACTGATCTTAATGTGATATATGACGGAAAAGTTTTTTACTATATCGATTTTGATTTTACCACGAAAAAAGTCTTCTTCTATGACGTTTTATCCTATATCTGTTGGCTGAAACGAAGGAAAAACATTCCAACTCTAGTTGAAAATTATTTCGAAGGGAAGTACGATGATTCCCTCTCAAAAATATTTGAGAGTTTTGGGGTTTCATACCGAGCGGAAGATAGAAAAGCGTATTTGATTATTATCGCGTTGACTGATCCGGAATTTAAAAAAAGAAAAGGGTGGTTTGACACATCGTATTCTGAAATTCTTCAAATGGACAAAAAAGAGTCATAACCACTGGCTAAGCCGGTGGCTTGCTCGGCCCTGTAAGAGCATGGTGCTGGCAGGGCTGAAAGCCCACCGATTTTTCTCCCATTTGCAAATTTGCCCTACAAACCGCAAATGCGGCGTTGTTCAAGATTTATTTACTCGACTTTACAAATGCCCTATCGGGCAATAAATCAATTCTTTGAATTAGTGAACATTCTTAATTATCTTTTTTCAGATAGTTCAAATCCCCTTCTTTTGCAAACGATTCAACGGCAAAAGCCTCTTTGGAACCACTCGCTTAGCGGGTGGTTTTCAGAAGAACTCCTCCTTCGTCGGAGTTCTTATACAATAAAAACCAAGACCGGCGTGTTTCGGTCTTGGCTTTTTGTCTCTTTTTTCCAAATCTTTGCAAAAATGCAAAACAGCCCTTGACAAGTGGCAGGGAATCATGTATAATTGTATACACTTATACCATTGTGAGGTGAATACAGTGCTTGAAATTTCTCCGAAAACAAATTTATTGGAACAGGATACCTATAAGTATTCCTTGCAGGACGTAGACGAACCCAACCTTTACCGGGACGTTTATCCCTATACCGAGGTTCCGCGCGTTTCCTTCAACCATCGCCGCGTGCCGATCGGGATGCCCGAAGATATTTGGATCACCGATACCTCTTTCCGCGACGGTCAGCAGTCGGTCGAACCCTATTCGGTCAAACAGATCGTCGACCTTTTCAAGCTGATGTCGAAGCTCGGAGGTCCATTCGGGATCATCCGCCAGACTGAATTTTTCGTTTACAGCAAAAAGGATCGCGACGCCGTTGAAAAATGTCAGGAACTCGGGCTGAAATTTCCGGAGATCACCACTTGGATCCGCGCCAGCAAAGAGGACTTCAACCTGGTGCGCAACCTCGGCATCCGCGAAACCGGCATTTTGGTTTCTTGCAGCGACTACCATATCTTCAAGAAGATGAAGATGACCCGCCGCGAGTGCATGAACCATTATCTCGCCGCCGTTGCAGAGGCGTTTGAAGCAGGCGTCATGCCGCGCTGTCATCTGGAAGACATCACGAGAGCCGACTTCTACGGCTTTGTTGTGCCGTTCGTCAATGAGCTGATGAAGATGAGCAAGGACGCCGGGATTCCGGTTCGGATCCGCGCCTGCGACACCATGGGCTACGGCATTCCATTCCCGGAAGTTGCAATTCCGCGCAGCGTCCCCGGGATCATCCACGGTTTGCAGCATTATTCCGACGTTTCAAGCGATATGCTCGAATGGCACGGTCACAACGATTTCTATAAGGCGGTCACAAACGCGACCACCGCGTGGCTCTACGGTGCCTGCGGCGTGAACTGCTCGCTCCTCGGCATCGGAGAGAGAACCGGAAACGTGCCGCTCGAAGCGATGGTGTTTGAATACGCCTCTCTGCGCGGTTCGTTCGACGGTATGGATCCCACCGTCATCACCGAGATCGCCGACTACTTCCGGCATGAGATCGGCTATCAAATCCCGCCCATGACGCCTTTCGTGGGACGGAATTTCAACGTCACAAGAGCCGGCATCCACGCCGACGGTTTGCTCAAAGACGAAGAAATTTACAATATTTTCGATACGAGAAAGATCCTCAACCGTAGCGCGTCTGTTATGCTCGGCAAGGCGTCCGGACTTGCCGGAATCGCCTACTGGATCAACGAAAACTATCGCCTGACCGAATCCGAGCGGGTTGATAAGCACGATCCGCTGGTCGTGGCGGTCAAGGAGTGGATCGACAAGGAATACGAGGACGGCAGACAAACCACCCTTTCAACGAACGAAGTTGAGGAAAAAATCGAAGAACTTTCCGGCGGCCGTTTCCGTCGGCTGTAAGAGGGGAGAAGAGCAATGGAACACAGAAGTATCTCGCTTGCCGAACAGGTGTTCGACCGGCTGGAAGGGGACATTCTTTCCGGTGTTTACGCACACGGCGCGTTTTTAACCGAAGCCGGACTGGCCGCAGACCTCGGCGTGAGCCGCACGCCCATTCGGGAGGCGCTCCACCGCCTGGAACAGGAGCATATCATTGAGATTACGCCCAAAGGGATCCTTGTGATCGGCGTTACTCAGCAAGACCTTGAAGATATCTTCCGGATCCGGATCCGGATCGAGGGGATTGCCTCCGGTCTTGCAGCCGAACGCATCACCGAAGCGCAGTTGAACGAACTGCGGGAAACGCTCGAATTGCAGGAATTTTACGTTCAGAAGCACGATGCGGATCATATTAAGGTCTACGACAGCAAATTCCATCAGCTGATCTACTATTTCAGCGGCAGTAACGCCTTTTACGATACGCTCATGCCGCTTCACAAAAAGGTGCAGAAGTTCCGGAAAGCGTCGGTGCAGAATGAGAGCCGCGCGGAACAGTCTGCGAAAGAGCACCGTGCCATTTACGAAGCAATCGAGGCAAAAGACGCGGCGCTTGCAATCCGCATGACCGAACAGCATATTGCCAATGCGGCGTATCACATTCTGAAAAAAGAGGTTGACTGAAAATGGGACTCACCCTTGCGCAAAAAATCATCAAAGAACATCTTGTCAGCGGCGAGATGATCCCCGGGAGTGAAATTTCTCTGCGGATCGACCAAACCCTGACGCAGGATGCGACCGGCACGATGGCATATCTGGAATTTGAAGCCATGGGCGTGGATCGCGTCAAAACAGAACGCAGTGTGGCGTATATCGACCATAACACCCTGCAATCCGGATTTGAAAACGCCGACGACCACCGGTATATCCAGAGCGTCGCAAAAAAGCACGGTATTTATTTCTCCCGCCCCGGAAACGGCATCTGCCATCAGGTACACCTCGAACGGTTCGGAATCCCCGGTAAGACGTTGATCGGTTCGGATAGCCATACGCCGACAGGCGGCGGGATCGGAATGCTTGCCTTCGGAGCCGGCGGCATGGACGTGGCTGTCGCCATGGGCGGCGGCGCATACTTTATCACGATGCCGAAAATGATCAAGGTCAACCTGACCGGAAAGCTCCGCCCGTTCGTGACCGCAAAGGACGTCAGTCTGGAAATTTTACGGATTTTGTCGGTCAAAGGCGGCGTCGGGTATATCATCGAATGGGGCGGAGAGGGAATTGCCGATCTTTCGGTGCCCGAACGCGCCACCATTACGAATATGGGAACAGAGCTTGGCGCAACGACTTCGATCTTCCCCTCGGATGAGGTTACCAAAGCGTTTTTGAAAGCCGAAGGCAGAGAAGCGGACTACCGTCCGCTCGCTTCCGATCCGGACGCCGTTTATGACCGCGTAATCGAGATCAATCTGTCAGAACTGAAACCGATGATCGCCTGTCCGCACAGTCCCGATAAGGTGGTGACCGTCGAATCCCTGAGGGGGACAAAGGTTGATCAGGTTTGTATCGGTTCCTGCACCAATTCTTCGCTTTGGGATATGCTGAAAGTTGCGGCTCTGCTCAAAGGGAAAACGGTTGATCCGGGCGTCAGTCTTTCGATTTCTCCCGGCTCCCGTCAGGTGCTTTCAATGCTTGCCGATTGCGGTGCGCTCTCGGATATTCTCGCCAGCGGGGCGCGCGTTCTCGAATGTGCCTGCGGACCTTGTATCGGAATGGGATTTTCTCCCAACTCGGCAGGCGTGAGTTTACGGACCTTCAACCGGAATTTCGAGGGCAGAAGCGGAACCAAAGACGCAAAGGTTTATCTTGTATCTCCGGAAACTGCGGTTGCCGCCGCGCTGACCGGAGAGATCACCGATCCGACTCTGCTCGGAACCATGCCGGCGGTCGCAATGCCGAGGTCGTTCCGCGTCGATGATTCGGCGATCCTTCCTCCGGCATCCTTGGAGGACGCAAAAAATGTGGAAGTTCTGCGCGGACCGAATATCAAAGAATTTCCGAAGAGCTACCCGCAAACAGACGTGTTGACCGCTCAGGTTGCCCTGAAAGTGGGGGATAATATCACCACCGACCATATCATGCCGGCAGGCGCGAAAATCCTGCCGTATCGTTCCAACATCCCCTATCTCTCGCAGTTCTGTTTTGCAGTTTGCGATGAAAGCTTTTCGAAACGCGCCAAAGAGCTGGGGCAGAGCATCGTCGTGGGCGGATCCAACTACGGGCAGGGGTCTTCCCGTGAGCACGCGGCGTTGGTGCCGCTTTATCTCGGTGTTCGCGCCGTGATCGCCAAGAGCTTTGCGCGCATTCACGTTGCCAATCTGATCAATGCCGGAATCCTGCCGCTGACCTTTGCGAACCCGGACGATTACGACCGGATCGAACAGGGAGATACGTTGAAACTTTCGGGCGTTCTGGAAGGAATGAAGACCGGAGAGATCACGTTGGCAGATGAGAGCAAGGGCATATCGATTCGGCTTCTGTGCGCTTTTACCGAGCGTCAGATCGGAATTCTCAAAGCGGGCGGACTCCTTGCCTATACGAAGGAACAATCAAAGTGACTTTTTCAAAAAAATATCAAAAATCGGGGTTTACAAATCCCGATTTTTGTGGTAAAATGAAAAAGGTTTTTTGAACGTCGCGAAAAGGATTTTTCAAGCGGAATGAACGGACGGTGAAAGAAATGCAAACCACCGATTGGATGTCGGAAGCACTCGACGAGGCGCGCCGCGCAAAAAGTGACGGAGAGGTGCCTGTCGGAGCGGTTTTGGTAGACGAAACCGGAGTGAAAATCGCCGCGGCGCATAATCTGACCGAAACGAACCATAGTGCCTTGGCACATGCAGAGCTATTGGCGATCGCCGACGCTTGCCGGCAAAAGCGGAACCGTCGACTTTCCGGGTGCACCTTGTACGTGACTTTGGAGCCCTGTCCGATGTGCGCGGGCGCGATCATCGGGGCGAGGATCCCGAAAGTTGTGATCGCCGCAAAAGATCCCCGGGCGGGCGCGTTCGGAAGTTTACTGAATCTGAATCAATATCCGCTCGAATCCAAACCGGAGATCGTGTTCGGATCGGGAGAAGCGGAAAGTCTGGAAATGCTCCGTTCGTTTTTTGAAGTCAGACGGACGGAAAGGAAAGGATAAATAAAGGTATTTTTTATGGCAAAAACATTGATTCCGAAGGGATATCGGTCGCATCTTTCCCTTCGTCAAACCGAATATGCGATCAAAAAGGTTAAGGACTTCTTTGAACGGGATCTGGCGGTTCAGCTCAATCTGATCCGCGTTTCCGCACCGCTGTTTGTATCCCCCGAGAGCGGACTGAACGACAATCTCAACGGCGTGGAACGTCCGGTTTCTTTTGATCTGCGTTCCGGGACCGAATTGGAAATCGTCCATTCTCTGGCAAAATGGAAGCGGTATGCGTTGCAGAATTACGGCTTTTCTGTCGGAGAAGGGCTCTATACCGATATGAACGCTATTCGCCGGGACGAGGAAACCGACAATCTGCATTCCATGTTCGTGGATCAATGGGATTGGGAAAAAATCATTGCGAAGGAAGACCGGAACCGGAAGACTCTGGAAGCAACCGTTTCCCGGATCTACGAATCGCTCAAACATACCGAAAATTATATCGTCAACGAATATGACTTTATCGGGAAGCTGTTGCCCGAAAAGATTACATTTCTTACTACGCAGGAACTGGAAGACCGCTATCCGGATAAAACCCCGAAGGAGCGGGAATATCTCGCCGTTCGCGAGTACGGCGCAATCTTTCTGGAACAGATCGGCGGAGCGCTCAAAAGCGGCATTCCGCACGACGGCCGCGCGCCTGACTACGACGATTGGACGCTGAACGGAGATATCATCGTTTACTATCCCGTTCTGGATCTGGCGCTTGAACTCTCCTCGATGGGGATCCGCGTGGATGAAGCGGCTCTTTTGCGGCAACTGAAAATCAGCGGATGTCCCGAACGGGAGAAACTGCCGTTCCATCAGGCACTCCTCGGCGGGAAACTTCCGTATACGATCGGCGGAGGGATCGGACAATCCAGAATGTGTATGTTCTTCTTGCGGAAAGCTCATATCGGGGAGGTACAGTCTTCCTATTGGAGCCCGGAAGAACAGGCGGTTTGTGCCGCCGGAGGGATTCGGCTTTTGTAAGAAACCTGCACCGAAGAAAGGAATGGGCATAAGCATGAGCAAGCGCATGATTCCACGGATCAGAACGGCTACCTTCTTCATGATCTTTCTAACCTTGCTTTTTCCGCTTCTGACTTCCTGCATTGTAAGAGAGCCGGATGAATTGGTTCGAAATCTGACGTGGGCATACGGAACACCGCTTCCGGCCGCCTTGGATTTTGCAGGTGACGCAGGAACGGAATGTGAATACAGTTTTGCGAAAGACCCGTATACAAAAGTTCAGATCGGTGAAAATACCGTTGTCCTGCAAGTCAGGCGTCCGAACGGAAAAACGGTAAAACGGACGGCAACGCTGACCTTAGTGGAAGATACGGAAGCACCGCAGGCAACCGGGATTCACAATCTGGAAGCCGCTCGGAATACGCCCGTTTCGCTGTTCTGGGATGGGATTACGGTCACGGATAATTGCGACGGTCCGATTTCCAGATCGGTCGATACAAGCGGGATCGATTATTCAAAATTGGGCGTATATGAAATCACTTACACCGTTTCCGATCAAGCCGGAAATCAAAGCCGGTATATCGCACGGGTAGAAGTGGTTGATCGTGTTATTACGACCGAAATGCTGCACGCGAAATTGGATGAACGGATCCGGAATCTGGGGTTGCAGGGGCAGTCGGTTCTGGAACAGTGCCGAAGG
>CAMYUQ010000011.1 GCA_947302045.1 uncultured Clostridia bacterium | reverse complement strand
GAGATCGAGGGAGAAACGCAAACCGCGATCATCAACACCACGCTCGGACGGCTGATCTATAACACCGTGATTCCGCAGAATCTCGGCTTTGTCGACCGTTCCAAGCCCGAAAACAAATTCCGTCCCGAAATTGAATTTGTTGTAAAGAAAAAGCAGCTCGGTCAGATCATCGACCGCTGCATCCGCAATAACGGACCGGCTGTCTGCGCGGATATGCTGGATGAGATCAAAGCGCTCGGCTACCAGTATTCTACGCGCGCATCCTTCTCTATTTCGGTTTACGATATGACGATTCCGAAGGAGAAGACGCCGCTCATCGAAGCCGCGCAAAAGCAGGTGGACGTCCTGAACGGATACTACCGCCGCGGCCTGTTCTCCAACGAAGAACGGTATAACGCCGTTATCAAACTCTGGGATAAGACCACGAACGACGTCACGGAGGCGTTGCAGCAGAGTTTCAGCCAGTTCAACCCGATCAAGATCATGTCGGATTCCGGAGCCCGCGGTTCGGTGGCGCAGATGCGTCAGCTCGCAGGTATGCGCGGACTGATGTTCGCAACGAACGGCCGTACCATCGAGATCCCGATCAAATCCAACTTCCGCGAAGGTCTGAATATCCTCGAATACTTCATGGGCGCAAAGGGATCGCGTAAGTCGCTTTCCGATACGGCGCTCCGTACCGCCGACTCGGGTTACCTGACCCGTCGTCTGGTTGACGTTTCGCAGGACGTGATCGTGCGGGAGATCAAGTGCGACACCAAAGAGGGCGCATGGATCACCGATATTGTTGAAGATAAGAACGTTCTGGAATCGCTCTCCGAACGGATCACGGGACGGTTCACGATGGGACCGGTCGTGCATCCCGAAACCGGAGAAGTCCTGATCGAGGACGACACCATGATCACCGAGGAAATGGCGAAGATGATCGAAGACCTCGGCATCAAGCGCGTCTGTATCCGGACGGCGATCCAGTGCCACGCCAAACACGGTATCTGCGCACATTGCTACGGTGCGGACCTTGCAAACGGCAAACTTGTCAACGTCGGCGAAGCTGTGGGTATCATCGCGGCGCAGTCGATTGGTGAACCGGGTACGCAGCTGACGATGAGAACCTTCCACTCGGGCGGCGTCGCGGGATCGGACATCACGCAAGGTCTGCCTCGTGTCGAGGAACTCTTTGAGGCGCGGCAACCCAAGAAGCCGGCGGTCATCACCGACGTTGCGGGTAAGGCGCATATCAGCATCGGGGAGAATATGATCCACCTGGTGACGATTCAGCCCGACAGCGATCAGGAGAACGCTTCCGAAATCCGGGAATATCAGATTCCTTACGGCATGAAGCTTGCCATCACCGATGGACAGCATCTCGAAAAGGGAGAATCCATCACCGAAGGCAACAAGGCGCCTGCGGACGTGATGCGCGTGCTCGGACTTGACGCGGTTTACGAATACCTGATCAAGGAAATTCAGAAGGTATACCGTGCGCAGTCCTGTAACGTGAACGATAAACACGTTGAGATCATCGCGCGGCAGATGACGCGCAAGATCCAGATCGAGGACGGCGGCGATACCGGACTTCTGACCGGATCGAGAGTAGATAAGAATGCTTTCGAGGCGGCAAACAGCAAGATTCAAGAACGCATCGAGGCAGGCGAGAGCGGATTGCGTCCCGCAACCGGAACGGTGATCCTGCTCGGTATCACCAAAGCGTCGCTGCAAACCGAATCCTTCCTGTCGGCGGCATCCTTCCAGGAAACAACGCGCGTTCTGACCGAAGCGGCGATCGACGGCAAGACCGACTATCTGCTCGGTCTGAAAGAAAACGTCATCATCGGCAAACTGATCCCGGCAGGCACGGGTATGGAATGCTATAAAAACGTGGACGTTCACCGCGTAGAGGACGGAGAAGCGGTCTGATTTTCCGAAAATCAACGGCAGTTCGGCATTTTGCCGGACTGCCGTTTTCTGCTTGACGGCGGGAACTGCTTTTGCAAAACGGTTGTATAAAAAATGAATCCTTATACATAAATTCGTAAAAAAAACAAAAAAATGACATATTTTTTCATTTTACCCTTGACAATTCCGCAGATCCGGATTATAATAAAGCATGGGCGGAAGATGCCCGAAAAACTTTTTTGAAAAAAGGAGAACGTTATGAAAACAATCGGCAACATTTTGTGGTTTATCTTCACGGGGCTCTGGTCTGCAATTTCGTGGTTCTTTTTAGGGATCCTCTGGTGCATCACGATCATCGGTATCCCGTTTGGCAAGCAGTGTTTCAAGATGGCGTCGCTTTCGGCGTGGCCTTTCGGAAGAAAAGCAAATACCAATTTTGAAAAGCACCCGATCGCAAACGTGATCTGGATCCTTCTGGGCGGATTAGGTCTTGCAATTTCCTACTTCTTCGCAGGCGTGATTTGGTGCATCACCATTATCGGAATCCCGTTCGGCAAACAGTGCTTTAAGCTCGCAAAGCTCTCCCTGATCCCGTTCGGGGCAGTGATTGTGAATGCGTAAAACAGCACAGCTCACCGAATGAAATTCTCGCAAAAGGGGCGTTTTCGGAACGTCCCTTTTGCATTGAAAAAATAATCTGAAAAAATCAAATTTTCGTGATTATTACCCACAATACATGGAAAAAATGGAGTAAAGCAGGTAGAATTTTGTGCATAAAGTAGAAAATGATATGCCGGATTTGTTTTACTTGACAAAAAAATGGAAATGTGCTATAATAATTCGGTAAAAGAGTAGGAAATGCCCGTACTATGCCTGTTTATCGGTTGCATTTCCTGTATAAAAACGGCAGAAACACGCGATCCAGCGGTCGGGTGTCTGTAAATAAACATTAAATTTCGGAAGAAGGAGGAAAAGTCGGAATGCCAACATTCAACCAACTTGTCAGACAAGGTCGCGGCGAGAAGGATTATAAGTCCAAAGCGCCGGTTCTGCAAAAGGGATTCAACTCCTTGAAGAACGCGGCAATTGATCAGTCGGCACCGCAGAAGAGAGGCGTTTGCACCAAGGTTTCCACAACCAGCCCGAAGAAGCCGAACTCGGCGATGAGAAAAATCGCGAGAGTACGCTTGACCAACGGCATGGAAGCAACCGTCTATATTCCCGGTATCGGTCACAACCTGCAGGAACACTCGGTCGTTTTGATCCGTGGCGGCAGAGTTCGTGATCTCCCCGGTGTGCGTTACCACATCATTCGCGGTACGCTTGACGCACAGGGCGTTGCAAACCGTCAGCAAGGTCGCTCCAAGTACGGAGCAAAGGCGGCAAAGAAAAAGAAATAATCTTTGTCCGTTTCACTGAAAAGCAGTAAGTTCCACGCCGTCAGTCGTTTTCCGTAAATTTAATGTTTATGCAAACCCGACGAGCGCTGACAGAAGAATTGCTTTTGAGTACCAATGATTTCATATTTTTGATGAAGGAGGGAAGTACAGTGCCGAGAAGAGGTCGTATTACCAAAAGAGATGTATTGCCGGATCCGTTGTACGGTTCGAAGCTGGTAACAAAGCTGATCAACAACGTGATGTATGACGGCAAAAAAGGCGTTGCGCAAACGATCGTTTACGAAGCGTTTGGCAAAATCGAAGAGAAACTGGGACAGAACCCGCTGGAAGTGTTCCAGGACGCTCTTGAAAACATTATGCCTGTTTTGGAGGTGAAAGCCCGCCGGGTTGGCGGTTCCACCTACCAGGTCCCCATGGAAGTTCGCGCTGACCGTCGTCAGACGCTCGGTTTGCGTTGGCTGATCATGTTTGCCAGAAAGCGCGGTGAAAAAACCATGGCGGATCGTCTCGCCGGCGAGATCATCGACGCGAAGAACAGTGCGGGCGGAGCTTTCAAGAAGAAAGAAGAAACCCACCGCATGGCAGAAGCAAACAAGGCGTTTGCTCATTACAGATATTGATCGCCACCTTTCGCAACCACCTAAGGAGAAACTTTCATGTCAAGAGAATACTCACTTGAAAACACCAGAAACATCGGTATCATGGCGCATATCGACGCCGGCAAAACCACGACGTCCGAGCGTATCTTGTTATATACGGGAAAAACGCACAAGTTGGGCGAGTTTCACGACGGCGGAGCAACCATGGACTGGATGGTGCAGGAGCAGGAAAGAGGTATCACCATTACCTCTGCCGCTACCACCTGCTTCTGGAAAGGAAACCGGATCAACATTATCGATACCCCCGGTCACGTTGACTTTACCGTAGAAGTGGAACGTTCCCTGCGTGTGCTGGACGGTGCGGTCACCGTCATGTGTGCAAAGGGAGGCGTTGAGCCGCAGTCCGAGACGGTCTGGCGGCAGGCGGATAAGTATCAGGTTCCCCGCATGGTATACGTCAACAAGATGGATATCACCGGTGCGGATTTCTACCGGGTCATCGATATGATCCATTCCAGACTGCACGCAAACGCGGTACCGATTCAGCTTCCTGTCGGCAAGGATATGACCTTCCGCGGGATCGTGGATCTGATGACCATGGAAGCAGACATCTACTATGATGATCTGGGAAAAGATATGCGTGTGGAGCCGATTCCGGAAGATATGCAGGAACAGGCGAAACAATACCGTGAACAGATGGTGGAGGCGATCGCCTCGACCGATGACGATCTGATGATGAAGTATCTGGAAGGGGAAGAGATCACCGTTCCGGAGCTGAAAGCGGCGCTTCGCAAAGCGTGCATTGCCAACCAGATCGTGCCGGTCGTTTGCGGAACCTCTTACCGCAACAAAGGTGTTCAGAAACTGCTGGACGCCATCGTGGACTTTATGCCCAACCCGACCGATATTCCCGCGATCCGCGGCGTGAACCCCGATACGGGCGACGAAGAGGACAGACACTCCTCGGACAGCGAACCGTTCTCGGCGCTCGCGTTCAAGATCATGACCGACCCGTACGTCGGGAAGCTCTGTTATTTCCGCGTCTATTCGGGCTCGGTGAACGCAGGGGATATGGTGTATAACTCCACTAAGGGTAAAACCGAACGTCTCGGACGGATTTTGCAGATGCACGCCAACGAGCGCAAGGATATCGAATGCTGCTACGCAGGAGATATCGCGGCGGCGATCGGCGTGAAGAACACCACAACGGGCGATACGTTCTGTGATGAAAAGCATCCGGTCATTCTCGAATCCATGGAATTCCCGGAACCTGTTATCCGGGTTGCCATCGAGCCGAAGACCCGTGCAGGTCAGGAAAAGATGGGCATCGCGCTTGCCAAGCTGGCAGAAGAAGACCCGACTTTCCGCACCTATACGGATGACGAGACCGGACAGACCATCATCGCCGGAATGGGAGAACTCCATCTGGAGATCATCGTCGACCGTTTGCTCCGTGAATTCAAGGTGGAAGCAAACATCGGTAAGCCGCAGGTTGCATATAAGGAGACCATCCGCAAGAAGGTCGACCACGAATGCAAGTATAAAAAGCAGTCGGGCGGTTCCGGACAGTACGCGCACGTGAAGATGATTCTGGAACCCAACGAACCGGGCAAGGGATATGAATTCATCAACGCCGTAACCGGCGGTGCGATTCCGAAGGAATATATCCCGGCGGTCGATGCAGGTATCCAGGGCGCAATGCAGTGCGGCGTACTCGCCGGCTACAACGTAGTGGACGTTAAAGTAACGCTTTACGACGGCTCTTATCACGAGGTCGACTCCTCGGATATGGCGTTCAAGATCGCCGGTTCCATGGCGTTCAAGGAAGCCATGCGGAAAGCCGATCCGGTTTTGACCGAGCCGATGATGAAGGTTACGACCATCGTTCCGGACGACTACATGGGCGCGGTCATCGGCGACTTCAACAGCCGCCGCGGACAAATCCTTTCGCAGGAGTCCACGCAGAGCGGCGTTGAGGAGATCATCGCCTACGTACCGCTTTCCAATATGTTCGGCTACGCTACCGACCTGCGTTCCAAGACGCAGGGACGCGGACTTTACACCATGGAACCGAGCCACTTCGCGGAAGTTCCGAAGTCCATCCAGGAAACCATCATCAAGGAACGCAGCAAAAACTGATTCCGACGGTGATTTCCGAAATTCCAATCGAACCTCAAAAAATAAAAAAATAAAAAAAGATAATACGGAGGAAATTCAAAATGGCAAAGGCAACATTTGAACGTACCAAACCGCACGTCAACATCGGTACCATCGGTCACGTCGACCACGGTAAAACCACTCTGACCGCGGCAATCACCAAGACTCTGGCTCTCAAGAACGGCAACGTCGAATTCCTGGCATACGACCAGATCGACAACGCGCCCGAAGAGAAGGCAAGAGGTATCACAATCAACACCAGACACGTTGAGTACGAGACCGACAAGCGTCACTATGCTCACGTGGACTGCCCCGGCCACGCCGACTACGTCAAGAACATGATCACCGGTGCGGCTCAGATGGACGGTGCGATCCTGGTGGTTGCAGGGACCGACGGCCCTCTGCAGCAGACCCGCGAGCACGTTCTGCTTGCCCGTCAGGTAGGCGTTCCCGCAATCGTTGTGTTCCTGAACAAGACCGACCTCGTTGACGACGACGAGCTGCTCGATCTGGTTGAGATGGAAGTGCGTGACCTGCTCTCTTCCTACGACTTCCCGGGCGACGATATTCCGATCATCCGCGGCTCTGCCCGGAATGCTCTGGAATCCACCAACACCGATCCGAACGCTCCCGAATACAAGTGCATTTGGGAACTGATGGATGCTGTTGACAGCTATATCCCGACTCCTGAGCGTCAGTCCGACCTGCCGTTCCTGATGCCCGTCGAGGACGTGTTCTCGATCTCCGGCCGCGGTACGGTTGCTACCGGTCGTGTGGAACGCGGAACCGTTAAGGTATCTGACGTGGTTGAAATCGTCGGTCTGTCCGATGAGAAGAAGCAGACCACCGTTACGGGTGTTGAAATGTTCCATAAGCTCCTGCCGCAGGCAGAAGCGGGCGACAACATCGGCGCGCTGCTTCGTGGTATCGCGAAGGACGAGATCGAAAGAGGTCAGGTTCTTGCGAAACCCGGTTCGGTTCATCCGCACACCAAATTCGTTGGTCACGTTTACGTTCTGACCGAGAAAGAAGGCGGCCGTAAAAAGCCCTTCTTCGCAGGTTACC
This sequence comes from uncultured Clostridia bacterium, assembly GCA_947302045.1. GTDB lineage: Bacteria > Bacillota > Clostridia > Oscillospirales > CAG-272 > UMGS1865. The sequence continues at coordinate 24,399 of CAMYUQ010000011.1, read as the reverse complement.
GTCCGCAGTTCTATTTCAGAACGACCGACGTTACCGGCACCATCGAACTGCCTGCCGGCGTTGAGATGTGCCGCCCCGGCGACAACGTGGATATCACCGTTGAACTGATCACCCCCATTGCTTGCGAAGAGGGACTCCGTTTCGCAATCCGTGAGGGCGGCAGAACCGTTGGTTCCGGCGTTGTTTCCAAGATCATTGCGTAATTCGGGAACGGAATCAAATGCGGGACGGGGAGAAATCCCCGTCCCGAAAAACAGAATACAATATTCTTTGGGGAATGGTGAAATTCCATACCGGCAGTAAAGTCTGCGAACGCGGAATATTTTCCGCGCCGATCGGGTGAGATTCCCGAACCGACGGTCAAAGTCCGGATGAGAAAAGAAAGAACAAACGACCGTAGTTTGCGCCCCGGGGTATTTTTGCCTCGGGTTATTCCTTTCTCCTTTTTACATGACATAAAAAAGGAGTAAAAATTATGCAAAGTCAAGAAAATAACTTTCAAACGCGGCTGCGCCGGATGATCGGCGTTGCCATTTTCACGGCACTTGCCTACGTCGTGATGTTGCTCATTCATTTTCCGGTGTCCTTCCTGACGTTGGATGCAAAAGATGCGATCATCACCCTCTGCGGACTCTGTTTCGGACCGCTTGCGGCGCTCTTTTCGGCGGTCGCCGTGCCGCTTTTGGAGATGGTAACGGTCAGCTCCACCGGTGTTTACGGCTTTCTGATGAACGCGATCGGAACGGCGTCCTTCGCGGTGACGGTCAGCGTTATTTATAGGTTCAGAAGGAATTTTTGTGGCGCGATCATCGGGCTGTTCTCCGGCGTTTGCGTGATGACGGCGGTGATGATGCTGTTTAACCTGATCGTAACGCCGAAATATATGCACGTGGACGTGGCAGTAGTCAAAAATATGATCCCGAAATTGCTCCTGCCCTTCAATCTGGTGAAAGCGGTCTTCAACGCGGCAGTGGTGCTACTGCTCTATAAACCGGTATCCACGGCGTTGCAGAGAACCGGATTCTTACCGCCATCGTATGCGAAACTGCGGTGGAATATCCGAACAATTCTCGTCACCGTCGTCGCGGTCGCGCTGATGGTCGGCTCAATCGTCGTCATTTTCCGCGTACTGGGCGGAAGCTTCCGGTTCGGCATATAAAATCGACTTCTTGCGTTTTTTGTCGGCATTTTTGTTGACAAAAAACGCAAGATTTGTTATAATGGAAAGGAACGTTCGGGAGAGGAGGAGAGAACCTTTTGATTGAAGCGATCGAGCATTTTTTTCTGGAAATCGTCGGGCGGCACCTATGCGTGTTTTTCTGTTCGCTCCTGCCGATCATCGAATGCCGCGGAGCGATACCGCTCGGCGCGGGATTGGGGCTTCCGTGGTGGCAGACCTATCTGCTCGCGGTGGCGGGGAACCTTTTGCCTGTGCCGTTCATTCTGCTCTTTATCCGGGCGATCCTGAATTGGATGACGAGAAGCAAGGTCGGCTTCATCAACAAATTCGGGCATTGGCTCGAACGCAAGGTGGAGAAACATAAAGGGAAGATCGAAAAATACTCCTACTGGGGCGTGGTGCTGTTCGTGGCGATCCCGATCCCGGGGACGGGAGCGTGGACCGGCTCGCTGATCGCGGCAGTCCTGAAACTGGACTTCAAAAAGTCCCTCTTGGCGGCAACCCTCGGCGTCCTGCTCGCCGGTGCGATCATGACCGTCATCTCCTATGCCATCAAAGCGGCGATCTGAAAAAATAAAACAAAAAGGAGCATCATCATGGAAAAGCAAACCATCACCATTCAAATTCAAACCGAGGGCGAGACCTGTCAGATGAGCGACGAAGAGATCCGCGCATGGTATCAAACCAAGGTTGCGGGGCTCTTTAACCCGGAGTACGGCACACCCAAGATCACGGTGGAAGTCAAGCGGGAGAATTTGGCATCCAAGCAGTGATCGGAAAAACGAAACAGACAAAACAAAAAAGGATCTGGGCTACGGTTCAGATCCTTTTTGATTCAGGTATGAGATTCGGGCGAGTCTTTTTCAAAACAGGCGATCAACTTCAAAACGATTTCGCGTTCCTCATTGGAAAGGGAAGAGATATCCACGAGCAACCGGTCGGAAGACGAGATCAAATAATCCGCACTGACGTGAAAAATTTGCGCCATATTTACGATGTTGGCAAGCGAGGGGGTAGAGAGTGACATCTCCCATGAATTGACGGCACTGCGCGAAATTCCCAAACGCTTTGCAAGATAAGTTTGCGTCATCCCTGTTTTATCACGCAGATATTGAATCCGATTTGCAATGTCTAAAATCAAAATAATCCCTCCTTTTTCTTTATTATACCTTATAATTGATTATCAATAATAATCTTTATTGATAAATAATACTTGACAAATGAGAAAAAATGGTGTATAATTGTGAAGAATGATGGCTATGTATTTTTTATATATCCATTTGTTCAAATAAAAAATCAGGAGGAAAACATTTTGGAAAATCAACAGGAAAACATTTTGAAAGAAAATGAAGAAAGGAAGCAGATGAAACCCAAGAAAAAGAAAGGAGCATTATTTGGAATTATTTGTTTAACGATTTTATCTCTGTTTTTTGTAATCTCTCTTATTTTAGCTATTCTGCAAAAAAGCATCGGGAATGACCTTTTGTTCTTTAGCGGAATTTTTGACATATTGGCTGCAGTTATATTATTTAAAGTTGTCGATCATAGAATGAAATATACTTGCCCTGAGTGCGGTCAAAAACGCATTCATCATAGAGCACTTCTTAGCACAGAAAATAGAATATCTTCAGGTACTACAGGTGCTGGTCCCAATTTAAGACAGTATCGCTCAACACAATTTTATTATAATTATGAAGATACATATGAATGCCCCAATTGTGGTGAAACATATACGGTGCAGGTGAGACGGTCAGGTGGAAAAATATCTGAATACTCTGATGGGCAAATAATTGATAATCGAATTGCACCGAGCGAGTTTTAAAAAAGGAGAACAAAAATGAAAAAGAGCTTTGATAAGAAAGAATTTCAAAAAACGCAATTAAAAAAAATGCTTTCATCTTTTTTGATTGGTATAATTGGCATCGCTTCAATAATTTGTGCTTTTGCGGTTGGTAATCCGGGTAAGAGTACAATTGGCAAGGCGTTAGGTGTATCTGTTAGCAAGGGAAAAGATCCCAAAGACTATTATGGGGATTATTATTTCGTTTATAACGATGAATATGTAACAATTTCTTTTGACTCAACAGAATGTATTTACACTTCATCCAATGGATTAAAAGGGCATTCATCTGTTGAAAAACTAAAGTATGATTATGTTTCAGCGGAATATGCTCAAAGCAAAATTAAAAATCCAAAATATGAAAGTTGTCCGGCAATATTTATATACGAAGATTCTTCAAAAGAATCAGTTTACGTATTGTGGGTTACATCATCTAACCCGTATTCCTTTGTAATAAATAAAACGGGATCAACCGTAACAAACAAAAAAATTGATTTTTCAAAAGAAAATGGTGATCCAAAAGATTATTATTATACTTATCGTTATAATGATGCTAATTTTGTTTCTCTAAAAAGTGACGGAACAGCAACTTTGTCTATAGATAATGAGGTAGATCATTATGTTTTCTCTTTTGTTGACTCTTCATGGATAAATAAATATACAAAATATAAATTCGAGTCAGCAATCCTGTGTTATAAAGAAGGCGAAGATACATTTGTAATCTTTGAGTATATTAACAATACTGAGCTAAAGATAAATGGTCAGTATTCTTTTAAAAAAGAATGAGTGTACTCATTATTGAAGATAGTTGAATATCAAAAAGAGTACAATAATTAAAATGAAAAAGAAGAGCAATTCAAATTTTTCCCTTGAATTGCTTTTTCTTTCTATACACAAACTTTTCCGAAAAACCTATTGCAAATTTTCGATTCTTATGCTATAATATAGAAAACTGAATCATTCTTATCGAGAGTAACGGAGTGACCGGCACGATGATGTTACAGCAACCTGCGGATTGTAAGGTGCTAAATCCGGATAGATGAGAGCAGAACGGCTCCGTCAAGCGGAGCCGTTTTTATGCCTGAAAACGGGAAAGAATGATCCATGCCCGAGCCAAACGGACGGGAAAAAAGGAAAGGTATGGACAAAAAATGGCAAAAAAACTATTTACCAGCGAATCGGTGACTGAAGGTCACCCCGACAAAATCTGCGACAAAATTTCGGACGCGATCCTCGACGAAATGCTCCGGCAGGATCCCATGTCGCGCGTGGCGTGCGAAACCTTCGCCACAACCGGCATGATCTGCGTCATGGGAGAGGTGACCACCCACGCCGACGTGGATATTCAGCGCATCGTGCGCGAAACGATCCGCGAGATCGGCTACGACCGTGCCAAATACGGCTTTGACTGCGACAGCTGTGCTGTGCTGACCTCTCTGCACGCCCAGTCGCCCGACATCGCCATGGGGGTGGACAAGTCCTTTGAGGCAAAAAGCGGTCAAGGGGACGGTCTCGACATCGGCGCCGGCGACCAGGGGTTGATGTTCGGCTACGCCTGCAACGAAACCCCCGAACTCATGCCGCTTCCGATCTCGCTCGCCCATGCCCTCGCCAAACGGCTCACGGCGGTGCGCAAGAACGGGACGCTCTCCTATCTGCGCCCGGATGGCAAAACGCAGGTGACCGTCGAATACGACGAAAACGACAAGCCGGTGCGGATCGACACGGTGGTGATCTCCTCGCAGCACAGCGACAGTGTGGAGAACGAGACCATCCGCCGCGACCTGATCGAACAGGTGATCAAACCGGTGATCCCCGCATCCATGATGGATCAAAATACAAAAATCTATATCAACCCGACCGGACGGTTCGTCGTGGGCGGTCCCTCGGGCGACACCGGTCTGACCGGTCGCAAGATCATCGTCGATACCTACGGCGGCTATTCACGCCACGGCGGCGGCGCGTTTTCGGGCAAGGACCCGACCAAGGTCGACCGTTCCGCCTGCTATGCCGCCCGCTATCTTGCTAAGAATATCGTCAAAGCGGGACTTGCCGATAAGTGCGAGGTGCAGGTGGCGTACGCCATCGGCGTGGCGAAACCGGTCTCTCTGCGGGTAGATACCTTCGGGACGGCAAAAGTCCCCGAAGAGAAGATCGAGCAGGCGATCCTCTCGCTCGTCGATCTGCGCCCTGCCGCGATCATTCAGAAGTTTGATCTGCGCCGCCCGATCTATTGTCAGGTCGCCGCCTACGGACACATGGGCAGAGAAGATATCAACGTGCCGTGGGAGGTCTGCGATCTGACCGAAGCACTGCAAAAAGCGGTCAAATAAATCATTTTTCAAAAGGAGGACGCGCCATGCCGGTATCCAAAGACTTCATGCAATCGCCGATCGAGCCGGATGGATCGATCCGGTTTTCCGGAACCATTGAGCGCGTCATCTATTCCAACGAAGAAAACGGCTTTGCCATCTGCGAACTGGCAACCGATGCGGACGAGATCGTCACCGTCACGGGAACGCTCCCCTACATCGGAGAGGGCGACACCGTCACGGTCGTCGGCAGATGGGTGCATAACCCCAAATACGGCAGACAGTTTCGGGTGGAACAATGCGAAAAGGAACTGCCGGCGGATCAGGCGTCGATCCTGCGCTATCTGTCCTCGGGAGCGGTCAAGGGGATCGGTCCCAAAACCGCGCAACGGATCGTCGAAGAATTTGGCGACGATACCTTTTCTGTCATGGAAAAACATCCCGAATGGCTCGCGACCATCAAGGGCATCACCGCCAAGCGTGCGCGCGAGATCGGCGAGGAATTCCGCGAGCAGACAGGGCTACGCCATGCCATGCTCTTTTTCCGGGACTTTGTCGGTGTCGCCGCTACCGTGCGGATCTACCAGCGGTGGGGGAGCGGCGCGGTGGAGCTTGCGAAGAGCAACCCCTATATTCTGTGCGAGGAGATCGAGGGGATCGGGTTTGAGAGAGCCGACCGCATGGCGGAAAAACTCGGTCTCGAAAAGGATTCTCCCGATCGCATCGCCGGCGGTATCCGCTATTTGCTCACCTATAACGCCGCGCAGAACGGACACGTTTGTCTGCCCGAAAAGAAGGTGATCGAAGGCGCGGCGGCTCTGCTCGGCGTGGGAGTCGAAAAGATCGTTGACACAATGGGGAATCTGATCGCGAACGGGAAGCTGAAAGTGCGCAGAACACCGGATACGCGCCTGATTTACGAACGGAAACAATACGAGGCGGAGGATTTCATCGCCCGGAAACTGGTTTTGCTCGATCGGCTCTGTCCGCGCATGGATACCGCCAATATTTCGTCTGTGATCCGCAGGGAAGAGGCGGAAAGCGGCGTACGGTATGCGGCATTGCAGCGGAAAGCCATCTCCAACGCGCTCGAAAACGGCGTTATGCTCCTGACAGGTGGTCCCGGAACGGGTAAAACAACCGTCGTGCGGGCGTTGCTCCATATTTTCCGGAGCATGGATTTTGAGGTCGCGCTGACGGCGCCGACCGGCAGAGCCGCCAAACGTCTCTCGGAATCCACCTCTCACGAGGCGAAAACCGTGCACCGTTTGCTCGAATACGGCGGCGACGAAACCGGCGGACGCGCAGGATTCCGTCGCAACGAAAACGACCTGCTCGACGAACAGGTAATTATTCTGGACGAGGCGTCCATGGTCGATACCATGCTGATGTATGCACTCCTGCGTGCGATAAAACCCGGCGCGCGGCTCATTCTGATCGGGGACGCCGATCAGCTTCCGTCGGTGGGAGCCGGCAACGTGTTGCATGACCTGCTCACAAGCGCAAAATTCTCAACCGTTCGCCTGACCGAAATTTTCCGGCAGGCGATGGAGAGCCGGATCGTCACGAACGCGCACGCGATCAACCGGGGCGAGATGCCCTGCCTCGACGATAAAGAAAACGACTTCTTCTTTCTGCCACGGTCAGACGACGGCGTGATCGCCGATACGGTCGCGCAGCTTTGCGCGGTGCGCCTGCCGCGTTCCTATGGGGAACTGGCGAGTGGCGGCATGCAGGTCATCACTCCTTCGCGCAAGGGAGAAACCGGCACCGAACATCTCAACCGCGTTTTGCAGCAGGCAATCAATCCGCCCGCTCCCGAAAAGCGGGAACATCCCTTCCGGGAGCTGATCTATCGGGAGGGGGATCGCGTGATGCAGGTGCGGAACAACTATGAGCTGGAATGGACGCGCTCGGACGGCAGTCACGGGATCGGGATCTTCAACGGCGATATCGGAGTCGTGGAGAAGATCGACAATCGGGGAGAATACCTCGAAGTGCGATATGACGAAAAGCTGGCGCGCTACGATTTCACGATTCTCGAGGAACTGGAACCGGCGTATGCAATCACGGTGCATAAAAGTCAGGGGTGCGAATATCCGATCGTGGTATTGCCGATCGGGGATCATACCCCTCCGATGCTCCTCTCGCGTAACTTGCTCTATACGGCGGTCACGCGCGCGCAAAAGATCGTAATCCTGGTAGGCAGTCGGGAGGCACTGCGCCGCATGGTGGAAAACCATCGGCAGACCATGCGATACACCGGGCTCGTTTACAGGTTGACGGAGGAGCATTCATGAATTGGTTCGGAAATCTGTTCTTCCCCGGGCGCTGTTCCGGATGCGGCGAACTGCTCAGCTTCAAGGGCTTTGTTAAACAGGATGAGGATCAAACGCCTCTGTGTGCGTCCTGCCGGACCAAATGGGAAGACGAAAAGCAAGAGCGTTGCGGCTTCTGCAACAGTCCGATCTCTTCCTGCCTGTGCCTGACCGATGAGATGCGACGTGCGGGATGCCTCGGCTTTTGCAAACTTTCCTATTATCGCCACGGTACGCGTGAGCCGGTTCCCAACCGGTTGATCTTTCAGATCAAGGATCACCGAAACCGGGAAGCGGTTCGATTCCTGGCAGGAGAGCTTGCGCCGCGCATCCGCGCCATGCTGGAACAGCAGGGTATCCCGGATTCGGAAACGGTTCTGACCTACCTGCCGCGCGGATTGTTTGCGCGGTTTGAATCGGGAACCGATCAGGCAAAGGCACTTTGCAGGGCACTGTCGGAAGAGTTGCAAATTCCGGCAATGCAGTTGATCCGAAGGTCTCCGTTCCATAACAAACAGCAGAAGCGGCTTTCTTTCCCGGAGCGGAAGAAGAATGCGCAAAAGGCATTTTCAGTTCGGATGGATCGGCGCGCGGAAGACAAATATGTGATTCTGGTGGATGATCTCGTAACAACGGGATCCGGTATGGCAGTTTGTGCAAAGCGGCTCGGGAAAGCAGGCGCCCGTGCGGTTCTTTGCGCGGCGATCGCCTCGGATGACGCCAATCGGGAACCGGTTGCGGAGCAACCGCATTTCACCGCGGCGCAAGGAACACGCTTTTTTGGATAAAACCATTGATTTTTTTTCTTTTTTCCTGTATAATGGAGAAGAAATCTTCAAGAGAAGGAGGCGGCGGAGATGTTACGGCGCATTTGGGCACGCATCAAAGGATTTTTTGCGGGACTGCGCGGTTTCAAATGGAACCGGAATATCGGAATTGACCTCGGAACGGCAACCGTTTTGGTTTACGTGCAGGGCAAAGGGATCGTCTTGCAGGAACCGTCTGTGGTTGCCATTGATACAGAAACCGACCGCATCCTGAAAGTCGGCAGGGAAGCGCAGCAGATGCTCGGGCGCACACCCGGAAATATCACGGCTGTAAGACCTCTGCGCGACGGCGTCATCAGCCAATATGAAGTGACGCTGAAAATGATCCAGTATTTTATCCGTCGCGCGAGCGGAAATTTGTTTTTTCCGCCGAACGTGATGATCTGTATTCCTTCCGGAATTACCGAAGTGGAGGAGCGCGCGGTATTGGACGCGGCACGGGAAGCAGGCGCGCGCAAGACTTATCTGATCGAAGAGCCGAAAGCGGCGGCGATCGGAGCCGGGCTGAAAATTGACGAACCGGACGGAAATATGGTTGTGGATATCGGAGGCGGAACGACCGATATTGCCGTTCTGTCTTTGGGGGGCGTCGTTGTTTCGGAATCGATCAAGGTCGCGGGGGATAAATTTGACGAAGCGATCAAAAAATACGTCCGGAAACAGCACGGTGTTCTCATCGGCGACCAGACCGCTGAATATATTAAGAAAAAGATCGGCGCAGTGATCGACTATCCCGAATCGCAGGTGGTGAAAGTCAAGGGAAGATGTGCGCAAAGAGGGTTGCCGCGCGAAATTGTCGTTTCGTCCTCGGAAATGCGGAAGGCGTTGGAGGAACCGCTCAGCGCGATCATGGCGGCGATCCACGCAGTGGTGGAGCGCACGCCGCCGGAGTTGATCGGCGATATTCTGAAAAACGGAATCGTGATGACCGGAGGCGGAAGTCTGCTCTACAATTTTGACCGCTATATCGCCCGTATCACGGGAATTCCCACGCGAGTCGCAAAAGACGCCGTTTCCTGCGTTGCGATCGGAACGGGGCTTTCCCTCGATCATCTGGAACAGCTTCGGGAGGGAACTTTGAATCTTTCCAAAGAGCGGAAAGTCAGATTATAAATCAAAATGACCGGAGGGCAATCGCTATCCGGTCTCTTTTGGAGGTAATGATGGAATGGATCGTAAAGGGCAGAGAGCCCGCTTCGGTTTTTCGGTGGTTTGAAACGATCAGCGCAATTCCGCGCCCTTCCTACAAGGAAGAAAAGATCGCCGATTTTTTGGTGCAATTTGCAAAAGAGAGAAATCTTTGGCATTACCGGGACGACCGGAATAACGTGCTGATCAAAAGTCCGGCGACCAAAGGACTGGAACATATCCCGCCGGTTTTGTTTCAGGGGCATACCGATATGGTATGCGAAAAGAACGCGGAGATCGCGCATGATTTTGAGCGCGATCCGCTGAAACTGCGTGTGGAGGGAAACTTTCTGCGCGCAACCGGCACGACGCTCGGCGCAGATGACGGGATCGCCGTCGCGATCATGCTTGCTCTTTTGGATGGAGAAATCCCGGAACATCCGGCGTATGAATGTCTCTTTACCACGGCGGAAGAGGTGGGGCTCGACGGCGCGCAGTCTTTTGATTACGGCAAGATCAACGCAGGACGGATGATCAATCTCGACAGTGAGGAATTGGGCGTCGTCACGGCGGGTTGTGCCGGAGGGCTGCGGAGCGACCTGACTTTGGAATATAAGACGGAACCGTTTGCAGGTGAGGCACTGCGCCTCTCGGTCGGCGGACTCATGGGCGGACATTCCGGAGAGAATATCAACAGCGGCAGAGCAAACGCCAATAAGCTCATGGGCAGGATGCTCGCGGCGCTGGCGGAGAAAACCGACCTTCGTCTGATCTCCCTTTCCGGCGGATCAAAGGATAACGCCATTCCGCGCGAATGCGAAGCTCTGCTCGCGGTTTCGGATTTTGAAATCGCCGATAGTTGTCTTTCCGAGATCGCCGCAGAGATCGCGGCGGAACTTTCGGAGGCCGACCGTGGGTTCACCATGAAAGTCGAACAGGTTTCCGCCTGCGACGAAATGCTCTCCGGTGAAGACACCCGTCGCGCGATCGCTCTGTTGACCTGCGCGGCAAACGGCGTTTTTGAGATGTGCAAAAACGTGCCGGGATTGGTGGAATTTTCCCGCAACCTGGGCGTGATCCGGCAGGACGGCGGGAAACTGGAATTCATTTTTTCTTCCCGTTCCGCCAGGGAAGGACAGCTGGATGGTTCGGTGCGGGAATTGAATCTGTTGGCGGCGATGACGGGATGCACCGCAAAACATTACGCAAGGTATCCCGGATGGGAATATGCGAAGCATTCGGAACTCTGCGAAACCTATCTGGAAGCATACCGCGAGGTGACCGGCAGGGAAGCGACCGTGAACGTCATCCACGCGGGGCTGGAATGCGGAATTATTCACGCGAAAGTCCCGGAGATGGATATCATCTCAATCGGGCCGACCATGTATGATATCCATTCTCCGGCGGAAGCGCTGGATCTGGATTCGGTAGAGGTCTTTTGGAAAGTACTGAAAAAGTGGATCGCCGGTGCGTGCCGCGAGGTATAACCGAAGGTCAAGCGGAATAGAATAAGAACGCCGGAATGTTGGTTTTCCGGCGTTCTTTCTATGTTATTTTGAGAGGATCGCGTCGGTCAGCGCCGCGATCTCATCGGCGATTTCCGCGATCGGGCGTGCGGCGTTGACGATTCGGATGTTTTCATCCGGCAAGCGTTCAAAGGCGTTGAAAAAAGCCCGACGCACCTGCTCCAACCGCTCGCGCGTCTCAAAAATTTCCCGCTTTGATCTGCCAGCTTCAATCCGCTTCATACTCTCTTCGGCGGAAAGATCCAGAAAGATACAAAGATCCGGCTTTGCAATCGAGGGACAGTCGAGATTCATCTGCGCCACCCAGGCAGGATCCGTTTCGTTCCCCTGATAGGCAATGGTAGAATAGTAATACCGATCGCAGATCACGTCCACCCCGTTTGCAAGCATCTTCGCAATGCCGTTTTCGGAACCGACGTTATGGAAAATTCGATCAAGCGTAAAGAGAACGGCGAGTTCTTCGGACGTGCGGCTGACGTTACCCGAAAGGATCTCCCGAAGCATCTTGCCGCTCTCGGAATCGGTCGGTTCGGCGGTACGGAAGACCGGGCGTCCGCTCTTGCGCAAATATTGTTCCAAAAGTTCGATCTGGGTCGTTTTTCCGGCACCGTCGATCCCTTCAAAAACGATCAGTCGGCCACGGTGGGAATTGGATCGTTTGACCATTATTTTTTCGTTTCCTTTTTGGAGAGTTGTTCTTCCAGTGCGGTAATGCGCCGGCAGATTGCGGAGAGTTCCTGCGCCACCGGGTCGGGAATATGCACCTGATCGAGATCGCACACGCGCACACCGTCGCGCCGCACCACCTTAGCGGGAATGCCGACGGCAGTGCTGTTTTCGGGAATATCGGTCAGGACCACTGCGCCGGCGGCAATTTTTGAATTTGAACCGATCTTCACAGGACCGAGAACCTTTGCGCCTGCGCCGACCATAACGTTGTCGCCGAGCGTCGGGTGCCGTTTACCGGTTTCCTTTCCGGTACCGCCCAGCGTGACCCCCTGGTAGATCGTGCAACTGTTTCCGATCTCGGAAGTTTCTCCGATCACAACGCCGGTACCGTGGTCGATAAAGAATCCTTTGCCGATCTTTGCGGCAGGGTGTATTTCAATTCCGGTTACAAACCGGGCAAACTGGCTGACGGCGCGCGCCGAAAAAACATGTCCGCTCTCATGCAGCCGATGTGCGATCCGATGCGCTGTCATGGCGTGCACGCCGGAATAGAGGAGCAAAATTTCAGCGGTGCTGTGCGCGGCAGGATCGCGTTCCTGCACGGCAAGTATCGATTCGGCAAGATCTTCCCGCAACGCTTGCCGGAATCGGGCAATGTCTTGGAGCAGATCTTTGGGCTCGGAGTGGTTGTTCATGCCGATCCCTCCTTTTCTGTCGCATTCTTCTACTATTATACACTCCGTGCATAGATTTGTAAATAGTTTTTTTCGGAATGGGCAAAAATTGTTGCACTTTTTGTAAAAAAAGGTTGACAAAGGCATTGTTTTATGTTACAATGAAAAGCGATGAGGGAGTAGCAAGCGCATACCTGCGTAGCAAGTCAACATCACGGCGTTCGCGCTTGGCTTGTTTTAAATTGCAAGACTCATGTAAACCGGAAAGGGATACATGGCGTCTGTTTGAAGAATCCGCTGTCGTTTTCCGGGAGCGGGTTTTTATTTTTTGAAAGGCATGGAAACAAAAGACCGTGGGATGGGATGTTATTTTCTTTTTGAATAGTATCCTGCTTGGCGTGGGGCTTGCCATGGACGCTTTTTCGGTTTCTTTGGCAAACGGACTCAACGAGCCGCAAATGAAACGGAAAAAGGCGGTTGGAATCGCGGCAACCTTCGGCGGATTTCAGGCGGCGATGCCTCTGATCGGCTGGCTTTGCGTGAAATTCATTTCCGAAACGTTCTACGCGTTTCAGAAGCTGATCCCGTGGATCGCCCTGCTTTTGCTGCTCTTCATCGGCGGCAAGATGCTCATAGAGGGGATCCGGTTTCGGGAACATACGGAAGAGTCGGCGGCAACGCTCGGTTTATGGACGCTCTTTTTGCAGGGTGTTGCAACCTCCATCGACGCGCTGTCGGTCGGGTTCACCATTGCCGGATATTCGTGGGAAATGGCGTTGGTCGCGGCGCTTCTGATCGCCGCCGTCACCTTCCTCATCTGTATGGTGGGGCTTTTCATCGGACGAAAATTCGGAACGCACCTTGCGGGGCGGGCACAGATCCTCGGAGGCGTGATTCTGATGGTGATCGGGATTGAAATTTTTGTCAAGGCAATGATCAACTAACGGAAAGGATGAAAAAAGATGGAGACAGTAAAGGCCGTTTTACTTTTCTTGGCGGGATTCGTTTTCCTGATCAAAGGCGGGGACTGGTTTGTGGACGGAGCGGTCGGAATTGCAAAGCGGTTTCATCTGCCCGAAATTCTGATCGGCGCAACCATTGTTTCGATCGGCACGACGCTGCCGGAGGTCATGGTTTCGGCAACCTCCGCATTCGAGGGACACAGTGAAATATCGTACGGAAACGCCATTGGTTCCATCATTTGCAACACCGCGTTGATCGCGGCTCTGACCGTTGCCATTCGTCCTGGGTCGGTGCATCGCAAATCCCTCGGACTTCCGGTCACGTTTTTCTTCGGAACTGCGCTCTTTTACAGCATCATTTCCTACACGACCGGAACGTACAGCAGGTGGACAGGCATTGTGCTGTTGGGGATTTTTGCGGTTTATATGGTTCTGTCGGTCTTGCAGGCGCGTCGGGAACAAAAGAACGAGCAGCCGCAGCAGACGGAATCGCCGGAGAAAAAAGTTTCTGCCGGACAGGTTTTCAAGGATATCGCCTTTTTGATCCTGGGCGGCGCATTGATCGCGGTCGGAGCGAAACTGCTCGTCGATAACGGAACCTTCCTGGCAGAGAAAATGGGCGTTCCGGAATCGGTGATCGCTCTGACGTTCGTTGCGCTCGGAACTTCCTTGCCGGAACTTGTAACAGCCATCACGTCGCTTGTCAAGGGTCACGGTGCGCTCTCGCTCGGGAATATCGTCGGCGCGAATCTGTTCAATCTGGTTTTGGTTTGCGGCGTTTCGATCACGATCCGTCCGTTCGGCGTGCCGCAAAGTTCGACCGTGGCGGGGATCAACACGTCTCTTTTGGTGGAAATTCCGCTCATGCTCGCGGTGATGGGGATTCTGACGGTCCCGGCACTCCTCAAAGGCAAACTCTACCGGTATCAGGGCATTCTGCTTCTGTGCCTCTACGCGGCGTTCTGCGTTTTCCAGTTTCTGATCCCGATCCTATAAAAAACGATTGCTTTTCGACGTTCGGGCGATGCTTTTTCGCTTTTTTGCGAAAAACGCTTGAAAAACGCGCAGACGCATGATAAGATATAAATGTAAATTCCTTGTTAAAGGAGGATTGAAGATGAAAAAAGTTTACAGCACGCCGGTCGCGCTTTGCCAACGGTTGGAAGAAAAGGATATCGTTTGTTTGAGTGTCGGGGAAGATAAGGAAGAAGGGTTTGGAGCACTGATCCCTTTGAACTGATCGACATCATAAAAGGCGGTCGGGACGAAATGGTTTCGTCCCGACCGCCTTTTCTTATATCATTCAGATCTTAAAGCATTTTTGCAGGGCTTTGTATTCTCCCAGAACCAGGAGGGTATTTCCTTCGGCAAGGAGCGAATCGGGCATGACCGAAAAGTTGACCTTGCCGTCCTTTTTAATCGCAAGGATGTTGATCTTGTATTTGCGCCGGACGTCGAGCTGCGCGATGGTTTTGCCGAGCCAGGTTTTCGGGACCGAAACCTCAAAGATGGCGTGATCTCCGTCAACTTCAATATAATCGAGAATATGATCGGCGCTGTAACGGATCCCGATCCAGGAAGCGAGTTGCTTTTCGGGGTAGATCACCTCGTCCGCACCGTTGCGCAGGAGAAATTTTGCCTGCCCGTCCCGCTCGGCGCGGGAAACCACCTTTTTCGCGCCCAGTTCTTTGAGCAAACAGGTCGATTCGAGCGAGCTCTGGAAATCGCCGCCGATGGTAACGAAACAGACGTCGAAACTTTCCACCCCCAGCGTTTTCAGGAAGAGTTCGTTGGTACTGTCCCCGATCTGCGCGTTGGTGACGTAGGGCATGACGTTGTTGATCCTTTCCTCGTTCTGGTCGATCGCCATGACGTCGTGACCGAGTTCGTTGAATTTCTCGGCGATGTGTTTTCCGAAATTGCCGACGCCGACGATCAAAATGGACTTCTTTTTCATTTTATGATCCTACCTTTCTTTAACCAACCGTAATTTTATCAAGCGGATATTTGGAAACCAGCTTGTGGTTTTTCCCGAACGCCGCATAGATCACCGTCAGTCCGCCGACGCGTCCGAAGAACATGAACAGAATCAGAATGATCTTGGAAGCAAGTCCGAGCTGTGGCGTGATGCCGAGTGTCAATCCAACCGTTCCGATCGCCGAAGCTGTTTCGTAAAGACATTCTTTCAAGGGGAGCCCCTCGATGCCGCTGATGATCATACCGCCCGAAAGAAAGAGCGTGAGATACATCAGAAAGATCGCGGAGGCATTCTTGACCGTATCGGGATCGATGCGGCGCCTCATGAGTTCGGCATGTTCTTTCTTGCGGAAAATCGAAGCAACCGAAGCGAAAAGCACTGCCGGGGTGGTCGTTTTCATACCGCCTGCCGTGGATCCGGGAGAGCCGCCGATCAGCATCAGAACGATCATGATCGCAATCCCGATCCCGCCGATGCCGGAATAGGAAATCGTGTTGAACCCTGCCGTCCGGAGCGTTACGGATTGGAAGAGAGAGGTCAGGATCCGTTCTCCGAGCGGCAGATCTTTGAATTCACAAAAGAAGAAATATACCGCGGGGCAGAAGATCAGGAAAACTGTCACGAGCAGAACGACCTTGCTTTGCATCCGGTATCTGCGGAATCGCAGCCGGTGCTGGAAGAAATCGTCCCAGACCAGAAAGCCGATCCCGCCTAAAATGATAAGAAGCATGATGACGGTATTGACGACCGGTTCCGCCGAGAGCATAGTGAAAGAAGTGAACTCGCCGCTTTCTCTTCCCATGAGGTCAAACCCGGCGTTGCAGAAAGCCGAAACCGAATGGAAGATCGCCATCCAGATCCCTTTCGCGCCGAATTTGATACAGAAGGAAGGGATCATCAGCACCGCGCCGATCCCTTCCACCAGGAATACGCCTTTCAGGATGAACCCGATCAGCCGGACGATGCCGCCGACGCTCGGTGCGGAAACCGCTTCCTGCAAGGTTCCTCTGCTAAAAAGACCGATCTTTTTTCCGGAAAGAACGAGGAACGAAGAAGCGACCGTCACAACGCCCATGCCGCCGATCTGGATGAAAACGAGCAGGACGATCTGCCCGAACACCGACCAGTAGGTCGCCGTATCGCGGACGACAAGCCCGGTCACGCAGACGGCGGAAGTGGAAGTGAAGAGCGCGTCCGGGAAAGAGGTCCATTCACTGGAGCGGCTGGATATCGGAAGCATCAGGATCAGCGCGCCGAACAGAATAACGGCGGCGAATCCGAGCAGGATCAACTGAAAAGAGGACAATCTGAGTCTCCATCTGTGCTTCAATTTCATAAAAAGACCTCTCCTCCTTTCGTGCTCTCCTCTTATTGTATATCCAAATTACCCCTGCTTGCAAGAGCATGACGCAAGAATTTACAGAAAATTTAATAACAAGGCGAAGAATTGTCTCCTTTTTTGGTAAAAAAACGGCTTTTTTTGCAAAAATGGAAAAAGACGGTTTACTTTTCACGAAAAATATGCTATAATAACTCCAACGAAAACAGAGAGGAAAGGAAAACATCATGAAAAATATTCTCGAAGCAAAATTTGTTGTGGAGATGGGGAAGACGACCGCCAATATGTACCGCCTTGGGTGGGACGAACGCAACGGCGGTAACATCAGTTGCCTGCTCGATGAAAAGGAGGTTGCCGAATATCTGGATCTGAATCGTGTGATCCGCACGATCCCGACGGGATTTGACGCAACTGCACTGATCGGAAAAATCTTTATCGTGACCGGAACCGGAAAATATTTCAAGAATGTGGAGGAAGATCCGGAAAACAACCTCGGTATCATCCGGATCGCAAAGGACGGAACGACCGCGGAACTTCTCTGGGGCTTCTCGGACGGCGGCAGATTCACCAGCGAACTGCCGGCGCACCTGATGAGCCACATTTCCCGGCTTTCGGTCGATCCCAAAAACCGTGTGATTTTGCATTGTCATCCGACGAATCTGCTCGCGATGACCTTTGTACATGAATTGGATACCAACTCGTTCACCCATACGCTCTGGCAGATGTGCACCGAATGCATGGTGGTCTTCCCGGACGGCGTGGAAGTTCTGCCCTGGATGCTCTGCGGAACCAACGAGATCGGGGAAGCAACGGCGGAGAAGATGAAGAGCGCGCGGAGCGTGGTTTGGTCGCAGCACGGGCTTTACGGCGCAGGCAAGGATCTGGACGAAGCGTTCGGACTTGTTGAAACGGTCGAGAAAGCGGCACAGCTCTATATGCTGATCGCGCATCTTCCGCGCGTCAACACCATCACCGACGACCAGCTGCAAATCATTGCCGACGCGTTCCACGTAACGCCGCGCCCCGGCATTCTGAAATAATCTTCAAATATGAAAAAGCGCGTCCTGTTTGAAAGAATGGGACGCGCTTTTTGTAATTTCAGATTGGTTCACGAAAGGGACCGCAATCCTTTCGGATAATGGTTTTTCAGAACTCCGGAAACGGCTTTTCCGCCGCCCAGTACCACACCTTCGTAAAGGACGGCGGCATATCCGTTCGGCACATCTGCAAGCTCGGGGCAGGGGATTTCTTCTCCCCGCAAATATGCCGGAATCCGCGGATCTCCTTCCCGGAGCGAAAGTTGCCGACAAAATGCTGTTCCCATCGCGGAGAAGAACTGGTGATGCGGAATGATCCGCTCCTTTTGCAAGGTTCCCAGACACACACCTGCGGCAAAAACGCCCTTTTGCGGGACGGGAATTTCCGGAGCGAGCCAAATTTCGTCCCGCAGTTTTCCAATCCGCATTTCCATAGATGTATTCAGCGTTTCGTGGAAAAACGTATCTACCGTTTCGGTTTCCTTTCGGTTCAGGGGTTGCAGTCCGTCTGTCGCGGGCATCCTTCCGTCGGGTCCTTCCTCGCTCCGTTCCAGAAGGGCAACGAACTGTCCCTCTCCGGGAGAGAGATGCGGATAGAACCGGCGAGCCGACTGCAAATCTTGCCGGCAACCGGGAAAGCAGATCCCGTCCGCCGTGACGGCGGCGATCTCCGGGCGCACCGGGATCAGTTTGAATTCCGGATATGCGCGCAAAAGCCAATCGATATTTTGCTCGTTTTCCTCCAAAGAAAAGGTGCAGGTGGAATAGAGCAACTGTCCGCCGGGACGAACGCAGCGGACGGCTTGCTTCAAAATCTCTTTTTGCCGTTCGGCGCAGAGAATGACGTTTTGCAAACCCCATTCGGTATTGGCGATTTCATATTTTCGGAACATCCCCTCTCCCGAGCAGGGAGCATCGACAACGACGAGATCAAATATTGCACCGTAAAAATCGGCGATCGCTTTGGAATCGAGGTTGGTCACGACCGTATTGGTTGCCCCGATCCGTTCCAGATTGCTTTGCAGGATCCGGCAACGGGAAGTTACGTATTCGTTGGAAACCAGAATGCCGCTTTTGCCGATGGCGGCGGCAAGCTGGGTGCTTTTCCCGCCCGGTGCGGCGCAAAGGTCAAGCACGACTGCGCCTTCCGGTACGCTCACCGACGCCGCGGCACAGATCGCGGACGGATCCTGCATATAGAACATTCCGGCGTGATGCGCGGGCAAACCGCCGACCTTTTCCGCCTCGGTATAGAAAGAATCGGGCAAAAAGGGGATCGGCTCGACTGCAAAAGGCAGAAGCGGAAGCAACCGTTCCGGCGATGTTTTGATCAGATTCGTTCGCATTGCCCGGACGGCGGGTTGTTCCAATGCGGCAGAGAAGGCGTCAAAATCCAATCCCGGAAAGGTTTTCATGCGTTCGAGAAAGGCGGAAGGGATCATAGAGGTTCCTTTTTCGCTGTTCGCTTATTTGTTGCCGCCTATGCGCAGGGTCTCTCCCGGCTGGATCGAGTAAAGAACGCGGCTTCTTTCAAACCAGAGCGTGCGGTTGGTCGGATTGCTTACAATCAGACCGTCGGCAGACCATACCAAACGGCTGTAATCGGTCATATATTCGTAAATTTCCATGTTGGTAGCATACCAGATCGTGTCTTCTTTCCCTGCCATTTTGTCGGTAAAGGATTCGATCACGTCCCAGTTGTCGGCATCCCGGAATTCATAGGAATGCCCCCAGAGATAGAACAGCTTGGGATGACGTTTGACGGTCGTATTCAAAAATTCATCGGCAAGCCCCATGAGATTCGGATGGGTATGTTTGCAGGTCGGATGCCAACGAAGAAAATCGGTCGGCAGATCAAATTTTTCGGTTGCCTTAGTGGTGCGGGAATAAACGACGCCGCAGGATTTCAGCACGTCAACGACCGCATCGCTGTAAGTCCCCATCGGGTAAGCCATTCCGCGAACGATCTTTCCGAAGAGCGTTTCGAGCGCGACGCGATCCGAAACGATCTCATAGGCGCATACTCCGGTGGGGAGCGTTTCCAGAAACGGATGGGTGAAAGAATGAAGCGCGACTTCATGCGGCTCAACGTAGATTCGGAGTGCGTTTTGCTTGGAATAGCAGTTGTACTTGGGATCATCTGCATTTTCTTCCGGCGCGAAACGATTGCCGTTGATGTTGAAGGTTCCTCTCATACCGTGTGCGTTGAGAATTTCGATCAGGCGCCCGTCCTGCTTCACGCCGTCGTCATAGCTGAAAGTCAATGCTTTCCCGCGCCCCTGCGGAAATCTCATAAAAAGTTCCATATTTATTTCTTCCTTTCTTCGTGTGAATTGAGCGGTTGCTCTCCGCTGAAATTATAACATACCGACATTTCCATTTCAAGGGGTTGCAAAAAAATATTGCACATTTTTGCCGGAATCTACTTTTTTTGGGAAGAACTCTTGATTTTTGAAAGAAAAAAAGGTATAATAAAATATCAAAAACAATACGGGAGGAGCGGCGGATGGACCTGCGGGAAGTGAGCGTTCCGGCGTTGGCATATCTCGGCGACTGCGTGCTCGAACTGCTGGTTCGGGAAAGGCTGGTATCATCCGGGCTTGCCAGATCGGGAGAATTGAACCGTGCCGCACTGCAATATGTCAGCGCGACCGCACAATCCGAAGCCGCGGAAAGGATTCTGCCTGCTTTGACCGAGACCGAGCGAATGTATTATCAGAGGGGCAGAAATTCGGGACACCTGAATTATCCGAAGTCCGCCAGCCCGGCGCAATACCGGATCGCAACCGGATTGGAGGTTCTGTTCGGGTATCTGCACCTGTCAGGGCAGGTTGAGCGAGTAAAGAATCTGTTTGTCCTTGCCTACCCAAATGAAATTCTTGAAACCGAAAAGGAGATAAAGCCATGAACAATCCGAAAATTCAAATTCAAGTCAGAGACTATGGAACGATGGTGGCGGAACTGTATCCGGAAAAGGCGCCTGCCACCGTGCGCAACTTTCTCAAACTTGTGGATGAAAATTTTTTTGCGGGGCTGATTTTTCACCGTGTTATCAAAGGATTTATGATCCAAGGAGGCGGGTTTGACGAGCACTTCTCGCAAAAGAACGCCGCCGCGATCCCGGGAGAATTTGCCGCCAACGGTTTTCTGGCAAACGATCTGCACCATGCCCGCGGCGTTCTCTCCATGGCAAGAACGAACGATCCCAATTCGGCGTCCTCTCAATTCTTCATTATGCACGCCGACGCGGGTTATCTCGACCGGCAATATGCGGCATTCGGGAAGATCGTTGCGGGGCTGGAAATCGTCGATCGGATCGCAGATGTTAAAACCGGGCGCGTCGGCTGGTACGATGACGTTCCCAAAACGCCGGTCGTGATCGAATCGATCACGCGCGTGACAGAATAAGAAAGGACGACTCTTATGAACACCAAATTACTGAAACTGTTGAACAAGGATTCGAGAACTTCCGAAAAGGACCTGGCAACGATGCTCGGATGCACCGAAGAGGAAATCCGTGCGGAGATCCTGGAAATGGAGCGGGAAGGCGTGATCCGCGGATACAAAGCCGTGATCGACTGGGAACGGCTCGACGAGGCGTACGTTTCGGCGATCATCGAACTGAAAGTGACCCCGAAGGCAGGGTACGGCTTCGAGGAAATCGCCGCGAAAATCATGCGCTACCCCGAGGTTGAATCGGTTTATCTGATGTCCGGGGTGTACGATCTGAACGTGGTCGTAAAAGGCAGAACCTTCCATGAGGTGGCGCGTTTTGTCGCCAAAGAATTATCCACCATTGAGTCGGTCACCTCCACGGCGACCCATTTCGTCTTGCGCAGATATAAGGAAATGGACGTGGAACTGTTGGGCGACGGGGTCGATGAGAGAGGCAGTTACCTGTTGTGATGAACTATGAGCAGATTCTTTCTCCAACGGTTCAGGAGCTGAAACCTTCGGGGATCCGAAAATTTTTTGATATTGCGAGCACCATGCAGGGGGTCATCTCGCTCGGCGTGGGAGAGCCGGATTTCAGCACGCCGTGGGAGATCCGTAAAGCCGGCATTCTGGCGCTCGAAACCGGAAAGACCCGGTATACGTCCAACCGCGGGTTGGAAGCGTTGCGCCGGGAAATTTCACGCTATGTAGAACGCAAATACGGCGTTTCCTATCAGCCCGAAACCGAAGTTCTGGTATCGGTCGGAGGTTCGGAAGGCATCGACGCGGCGATCCGTGCGCTGGTCTGCCCGGGCGACGAGGTCATTATTCCGCAACCGAGCTACGTTTGCTACGAACCGTTAGTGCGGTTGACGGGCGGTGTCCCGGTCATTCTGGAAACAAAGGCGGAACACGATTTTAAGGTCACTCCAGAAGAGCTACGCAAGTTGCTGACGCCGAAAACGAAGCTTCTGATCCTGCCCTATCCCTGCAATCCGACCGGCGCGATCATGGAGCGCGCGGACTTGGAAGCGGTTTCTGCGGTGCTTCAAGGCACCAACGTCATGGTCCTGTCGGACGAGATTTATTCCGAGCTGACCTTCTCGGGAAGCGCGCACGTCTCTGCGGCGTCGATCCCGGGAATGCGGGAGCGGACGATCGTTGTCAACGGCTTTTCCAAAACCTTCTCGATGACGGGTTGGCGGCTTGGCTATGCCTGCGGACCCGAACCGATCCTTGCGCAAATGACGAAGATCCACCAGTTTGCCATCATGTGCGCGCCGACGACCTCCCAGCACGCCGCGATCGAGGCGTTGCGAAACGGAGACGAAGCGGTTGCCGCCATGCGGGAGGAATACGATATGCGCCGGCGGCTGATCGTTTCGGGGTTCAACGAACTGGGGCTTACCTGCCGGGAACCGAAAGGGGCGTTCTACGCCTTCCCGTGCATTCGGTCCACAGGGCTTTCCAGCGATGAATTCTGCGAAAAACTGCTCTATTCCGAGAAGGTCGCAGTGGTACCCGGAACGGCGTTCGGACAGGGCGGGGAAGGTTATATCCGCGCGTCCTACTGCTATTCCACAGAGCATATCTCCGAGGCGCTTTCCCGGATCGGACATTTTTTGGAAACCATTCGGAAGTAATCAGATAAGGGGGCTTTTTCCAACCGGAAACAGTCCCTTTGTTTTTTGATCCGGAAAAAGTACGATTTTTTTGTAATTTTCATGAAATTATATTGCATTTTTTTCGATTCGTGCTATAATATAAACTGAGCAAATTTGTGGATACGGATGATCCACGCAGAGGAGGATACTTTTATGAAAACACTCAATCCGATCGATCTCGGCATTGCGGGCAACGGCAAGGTTTACCGCAATCTCGCCCCGGCACAGCTCGTTGAATACGCATTGGCACGCGGGGAAGGACGACTTTCCGAAACCGGTGCGCTGGTTGTCAAAACCGGAAAATATACGGGACGGAGCCCAGACGATAAATTTATCGTGGACACCCCGGCGGTACATCAGGACATCGCATGGGGCAATATCAACCGCCCGATCAGCAAACACGCCTATGAGGCGATCAAGGCAAAAATGCTCGCCTATTTGCAGAATAAGGAACTGTTCGTGTTCGACGGTTTTGCGGGCGCGGACCCCAAATATACGAAGCGGTTCCGCATCGTCAACGAACTGGCAAGCCAGAACCTGTTCATTCATCAGCTTCTGATTCGTCCTACCGAGGCGGAGCTGGAAGACTATACGCCGGATTATACCATTCTTGCCGCGCCGGGATTTAAGTGCATTCCCGAAGTGGACGGAACCCATAGCGAAGCGGCAATCATCATCGACTACGAGGCGCATGAAGTTCTCATCGCAGGCAGTCAGTATGCCGGAGAGATCAAAAAGAGCGTCTTCTCGGTGATGAACTACGTTCTGCCCAAGCAGGGCATCCTTTCAATGCATTGTTCCGCCAACATCGGCGAGGCAGGCGACAGCGCCGTTTTCTTCGGGCTCTCCGGAACCGGCAAAACCACCCTTTCCGCCGACCCGAACCGCAAACTGATCGGCGACGACGAGCATGGTTGGTCTGCCGACGGCGTATTCAATATCGAGGGCGGATGCTACGCGAAGTGCATCAATCTCGATCCGGCACATGAACCCGAAATCTACGGCGCGATCAAATTCGGCACGCTGCTCGAAAACGTGATCGTGGACGAAACCGGCAAGCCCGACTACAACGACGGTTCGCTCACCGAAAACACCCGTGCCGGCTATCCGGTCGATTATATTCCGAACGCCGCGATCCCGGGCGTTGGCGGACAGCCGAAAACCATCGTGTTCTTAACGGCGGACGCTTTCGGCGTCATTCCGCCGATCTCCAAGCTCGATAACGATATGGCAATGTACCATTTCGTCTCCGGTTATACGAGTAAGCTCGCCGGAACCGAGCGCGGCATCACCGAGCCGGTCACCACCTTCTCGACTCTGTTCGGCGCGCCCTTCTTCCCGCTGAACGCTTCCGTCTATGCGCAGATGCTTGGCGAAAAGCTCAAAGCGACCGGCGCGAACGTCTTCCTCGTGAACACCGGATGGTGCGGCGGCGCGGCTGGGACCGTTCCGAGAATGAAACTCAAATATACCCGCGCCATGGTGACCGCGGCTCTCGCCGGGGAACTCA
>CAMYUQ010000010.1 GCA_947302045.1 uncultured Clostridia bacterium | reverse complement strand
CTTTTAATGAAAAAGCGCCGACCTTTTTATGCCCTTTTCGTTCCTATGGAACGAACCTTCCACGATAAAATTGCCGCCCGGAAGGGCGGCAATTCTCAAAAGCGTATTTTGTTTCGTCCCTGCGGGGCGAAAAAAGGGCGGAGGGCTTTGCCCCTCCACCCCAGTCGCTTTTTTGAAAAAAGCGACGCAAAAAACTTTCCATCAGATTCGATCAGCTCAGTTTCGCCTGATTGACCTTGATGCCGGGGCCCATCGTGGAAGCGATGACGCAGCTCTTGATATACTGGCCCTTCGTTGCCGCCGGCTTCGCTTTGATGATCGCCGAAAGAAGCGTATCAAAGTTCTCTTTCAGCTTCGCATCTCCGAAACTTGCCTTGCCGATCGGGCAGTGAATGATGTTCGTCTTGTCCAGACGGTATTCGATCTTACCTGCTTTCGCTTCGCTGACCGCACGCGCCACGTCCGGCGTGACCGTTCCTGCCTTCGGGGAGGGCATGAGTCCCTTCGGACCGAGCACCTTACCCAGACGACCGATGACAGCCATCATATCCGGCGACGCGATCACGACGTCGAAATCGAACCAGTTCTCTTTCATGATCTTCTCGGCATATTCGGGACCGCCGACGTAATCAGCACCCGCATCCAGTGCCTTCTGCACATTGTCGCCCTTTGCGAAAACGAGGGTTTTCACCGTCTTACCGGTTCCGTTCGGGAGCACGACCGCGCCACGCACCTGCTGATCCGCGTGACGGGAGTCAACACCCAGCCGCACGTGCACTTCGATCGTTTCGTCAAACTTTGCCTTGGACGTCTGGCAAACCAGCGTCAACGCCTCGGCAGGATCATACAATTTTGCTTTTTCAATCAGTTTTACGCTGTCAGCGTATTTCTTTCCGTATTTCGCCATGGTTCTGTACCCCCCTTATTCCTCAACCGTGATACCCATCGAGCGGGCAGTACCGGCGATCATGCTCATAGCCGCTTCCAGAGAAGCCGCATTCAGATCCGGCATCTTGGTTTCGGCGATCTTCTTCACCTGTTCTTTCGTCAGCTGCGCGACCTTGGTCTTGTTCGGTTTCGCGGACGCGGTTTCAATGCCGCACGCTTTCTTGATCAGAACCGGTGCGGGAGGAGTTTTGGTGATAAACGTAAAGGAACGGTCAGCATAAACCGTGATAACGACCGGAATGATCAAACCGATGTCGTTCTTCGTTCTTTCGTTGAATTCCTTCGTAAAGACCGGAATCGCAACGCCGTATTGACCCAGAGCAGGTCCTACGGGGGGCTGCGGCGTCGCCTTGCCGGCGGGCAGCTGCAACTTGATATAACCTAAAATTTTCTTTGCCATAATCAATTACCTCCATGTGGTTTTTTGCGGAAGAATGGATAAATTTTTCTTCCTCCCACGAATTTTTACGGATTCGCCCGTAATGCGTTCGATCCTTCCGGATCAGGATTCCATCGCTTTGACCGCTTCGGTTTCCAGCTCGACCGGCATGGTACGCGATCCGCGCTTGATCAGCACGGTAACCGTTTTGAGGTCGTCCGAAATCGCGTGGACGGTACCGGTAAAGCCCTCGAACAGCCCGGACACGATCTGAACCGTGTCGCCGACCTGGTAGAGGATCTTGACGGTGGGAGCCTGCTCGATGGAGAGCGCTTCCACTTCGGCGTCCGACAGCGGAGTAGGTCTGGATCCGGGTCCCACAAAGCCCGTCACACCGGTGATGTTCCGCACCGCGTGCCAGCTTTCCTCGTTCATAATCATCTTGATATAGACGTAGCTCGGGAAGATCTTGACTTCCACTTCCTTTTCGGTGTCACCGTTTTTTTCGATGACCTTTTCGGTGGGGATGCGGATATCGAAGATCAGATGTCCGAGACCGCGGTTCTCGATGATCTTTTCCAGACTGGTTTTCACCTTGTTTTCGTAGCCCGAGTAGGTGTGCGCCACATACCATCTCACGCCAACGTTCATCTCATTGATATCACTCATTATGCAGCTCCGTTTTGGGAAATGAGATCGATCAGTTTGAGAAACCCTTTGTTCAGACCGAGGTCGAGCAGGCAGATCACCAACGCGCAAACGATCAGCGCGACCAGCACCACGAGCGTACTCTTACGGGTCTGCGGCCAGGGAAGCCATACGATTTTCTTAATTTCGCTCTTATAAACGCGCAGCCATTTTTTCAGCTTTTCGCGGAAGATGATGCAGAGCACCACTGCCACGAGCAAGACCGCGCCGGCAACGATCAGACCGATCTGCCAGGATTTGAGCGCCATTGCAACAGTAAGAATCGGATTCATGTCGTCCTCCCTTACTTCGTTTCCTTATGAAGCGTATGCTTGCGGCAAAACTTGCAATACTTCATGAGTTCCAAACGGTCAGGATCATTTTTCTTGTTCTTTTTTGTGTCGTAGTTGCGCTGTTTGCACTCGGTGCAGGCAAGCGTAACTCTGACGCGTACTTCATTCGCCATCGTGCGGCACCTCCGTTTTCAAATATTTCCGCGAGGGACTCGCGGTTCGTGTACCTCCCTCCCAAGAGATGATCGGAACCCCCGGGCAAGAAGCCGGGGCGGCGCATCCGATCGGAGAAATTTTCCGTGCCGGCCGGCGGTGGGACGCCGCGAAACCGCACACGAAGAAAAAGCCCTCTTGCAGAGGTAACGGTATTATACCACGTCCCAGCCGGCTTGTCAAGAGTTTTTTTACAAATTTTTATATATTATTCCAGAGCGGGGAGCTTTTTTTCTGCAAAATCTTGACAATCTCTTCATTCTATGGTATGATACGACTATAATACTGTTCGCGGAAAATCGACAAAAAAGGAGAAAAAAGAAATGGGAAAATCCAAGAAGCTTTTTTGCCCGCTGATTTTACTGGTTCTGCCTCTGCTGTTGGCAACGCTCTTTCTGTTGGCGTCCTGCCGGAACCGATCGAATACGGAAAACCGGGACCAAGAGGCGGATACCGGCGTTGCAGATAACCGGGTCTGGTCGTTTGACGAAGAGTGCCACTGGCATTTTGCAACCGGCGATCAGGGAAATGAGATGACCGATAAAGCCGCACACGATTTCAATTACAACCGGGTTTGCAGGGTTTGCGGATACGATGCCAATTCCACGAAGCTCATAACGCCCGTGATCACGAAGATCGAGTACGATAAGATCTATTGGAATCCCGTGAAGAATGCGGATTATTACACCGTCACGGTCAACGATAACTATGAATGCACGCTGCGGGGGACGTCCTGCTCTCTGGCGGACGTCAAGTGGAACGGGGAAACGATTGCCGATTACGGGAAGGTGAACGTGACCGTGCGTGCAAACGGGTATGCGGGATATCAGGATTCCGATCCTTCCGTGGTGCATAGTTCCTATTTTTATGTTCCCTCTCAAAAAAGTGCCGTGAGCGATCAGTTAATCAAATATTCCATCGGCTTCGGTTATAACCTGATCGAGGACGAATATCTCGACATTCTGAAATGTTCGCAAAAAAGCGTTTTCGACGTCGGAAAGCTTCTTACTATCGGAAAATATACGGCACGCAACCATTCCGGCGGTACGGGAACGGCCTACAACTACGAATCAATCGACGAATTCATCTCCAAAACCGATATTTCGATCGAGTACGGAAAAGCGGTCGGCTGTGTTTTGCTGGGCAGTATCAAGATGCAGATCGGGGCTGATCTAGGCGTCGATTACAGAACCTATGCGTATAACAACACCTACATCTACGAGTACAGCTGGACGTACAAGGATCATATAATTACCAATTTCTCGAACGACAATCTGTTTCTCTACTGCCTGTCCGAAAACTTTTTGCGGGACGTCCGGAGAGATTCCGTCGCCACTGCTGACCTGAGCGACGAACAGCTATTCCGCTATCTCTACGATACATACGGAACACACGCTATCTTGGGCGTTACCACCGGCGGCACCTACGTTGCCGAATATGTGATCTCTACCAACGATCGGAATATCGCCACCAGCGTGAAAGCCGAATTTGACCTTTCCGCAAGCGGCGGCGTGATCGACAAGATCCTGCAAGCCGATTTCAACATCGGACTTGACGTGACCGAGAATTTGAGTTGGAACAACTCGACCACCGAAGCGCACTTCACCTCCTTCGTCTACGGAGGAAGCGGCGGGGGAGCTACCTCCGCAAGCAACGTTGATGCTGCTATCAAGGATTGGACGCAAAGTTTGAGCGAGGATAACGCCCGCTCCGTTGCGTTCACCAAAGACGGAGCGATCGCCTTGAGTACGCTCATCTCCTACGTTGACATCACGCTCGGGCAAAATTACGCGAAGTTTGTCAGCGAAAGGGCGGACGAAACTTATTACGCTCTTTACGCGAAATACACCAAACCGACGAACTTGCCGGTCAGCATCGAAACCGAAAACGAAAAAACGGTTCTCTCGATAGATCTTTCCGGATTCCAGGGGGTCGGATCGTTGGAGGACGCATACAGTCCGAACCTGCTTGACAGCGTCTTTACGGTTTATCCCGTCATGTTCGGCAGATATGTTGAAAAGATCGTTGTGAAGAGTTCGTTCAGCGAGAATGCCGCGTTCAAATTGATCCCCTTTACCGTGAAGCTTTCCAAGCAATGGGATCGCGACGTTGAGATCGTGTTTGTGAATTGCGGACTTTCCTGCCGGACGAAGGATCATCCGGTGGATTCTTCCGAATTGAAATCCAACTGCACGGTTTCGATTGATTATCAGGGGTATAACGTCGTTCGGGATAGCGGCTCGACCTATTTCGTGCGCGGCGGAGCGGTTGATCCCTACACGATCGGACAGTTCGTAGAGAACGGTTGCAAGGTTGTAGACCTGGAAAACAACGTTTTCTACTCTGTCTACAATGATCCGAACAAACTGCCGCGGTGGGCGCCGAGCAATGCCGTTTTCGATTTCAGCAACGTCGGCAGCTGCACATTGCAGTCGTTGAATCCCACCACGGTTGTTACCGAAACGTTTCTGACCGACCTGACCGACGGCGATACCTATATCATCGGAAAGCCGGGAGCGGTTTACGAAATCGGCTACTTCTGTCTGGTCAACCTGGAAGCCGAAACGACAAGAACGATCCATTTGAAGAGCATTACGCTCAGCGCAAACTCCGAACAGGGCGTTTTCTGCAACTACAAGGACGGATACGGAAATTGCCCGGGCGGAATCGTCATATTCGATCTGATCGGGGATAGCTCGCTTACGGGGGTCGGGAGCGGCGCAAGGGCAATCAATCTGAAAAATCAGCAGGTTCAGTTCATCGGCAACGGAAATATCACGATCCGCGGCGGAGACGGTGCAAACGGCGAGGTCGGGAGTGAAAACGGAGCTGACGGCGGCGTTGCGATCCGCGCAGATGTTCTGACGATCCGCTTGAACGGCTCTATGACCTTGATCGGCGGCAACGGCGGCAACGGATACAATGGTAATAACGGCACCGATGCAAAGGACGCATCCGTCGGATGGACGGGCGGCAACGGAGAAAACGGCGCTGACGGCGGCAACGGCGGTAACGGCGCGGCGGCTATCCATGTCGGGTCGATTGCTTCCCGCATCTCCGGCAGTGGCGCCATGGTCTATCTCATCGGCGGCAACGGTGGTAACGGCGGAAATGGAGGCAACGGAGGCAACGGCGGAAATGCAGGAGCTGTCGGTCCTGTTCAAGGGATCGGCGATGCGCGCCGGGGAGGCAACGGTGGTAACGGCGGTAACGCAGGCAAAGGCGGCAACGGTGCCGATGCCGTGATCAGTAATATCTCCGTCACCTTTTCTTCCGGATCGTATTCTCTGTCCGGCGGCGCTGCCGGCATCGGTGGTAACGGCGGCAATGGCGGCAGCGGAGGCAACGGCGGAGCGAGTTATTGGCTGTCAAGTCAGGGCGGCGACGGCGGCAATGGCGGCGACGGCGGAAACGGAAACGTCTCCGGGATGCCCGGGAGCGGCGCACTTGCCGCAAATGCAAACATCGCGGCCGCTTCTGTGAGCCATGCGTCCGGCAACGCGGGGAGTGCCGGAGCTGCCGGCAACGGCGGGTCTGCCGGAGAAGGCGGCGCGGGAACGAGCGGAAACGGTTCCGCTGGGACATCCGGCGCAAACGGTCTCGCCGGATAACGCAAACCGCATAAAAAAGCATTTTAAAAATCACGACCATCGGGTTAGCCGTTGGTCGTGATTTTTCTGCACATTTTATTGGAATCATCTGTTGCTTGTCGCCGTTGCTGTTTTTTTTTGCCGTCGGTTAAGCAATAAAACGGGCAACAGGCGCGGCCTTTGACCGCACCTGCGCCCGTATACTTATCGCTTTGCCGAATTTCCCACGGCACGCGATGCCTTTTTATTTTCGGAATGAATCGCCCGGATTATTTTTTGCCCGAGCAACCGGAGCCATTGCAACCGGTGCTTTGCGCTATGCTCTGAGGCGCATTTGTTGCGGCGGCAGCCGCTTCCGCCTCTTTGGTAACCTCTCCGGCTTCAGCTTTTCCGATTCTTTGATACTCGATTTTTTTGGTGACCTCTTCGATCGTCGAATGTTCGGTCACGGTCTTTCTGCCGAAGCATCCGCGCTTGAACTCAAATGTCTTTTCCTTCGGCAAGCCGATGACGAGGAACTCTTTGATTTCGTGCGAGTATTTATCGAAGGAGTAGTAGGTGTAGATGGTGCGATCGATATAGGATACGATCGGTTCGCCTTTTTCCTGCGGTGTGGTGACCTTGTATTCCCTAGTCTCTTTTTGCAGGAAGAAGATTCTCTTCTCGTCGATTTCGCCCATATCTTCCAATCCGAAATAGATCTTCCGCAGGTTGTGACCCTCGAGGTCTACCTGGTAGAGCGAAGAGATTCCGGAGTAGTCGGTTCTCATAATGAAGATGCTGTCGACGTCGATAATGATCTTTGCATCATCGCAATCATCGATGATGGTGCGTTTCATTTTACCATCATTCCGAACCATGCAGAGATATCCGCTGTAATCCAGATAGTAAACGTAGCCCGCCGTCATCTTGATGAGTTTCTTCATGCCGTAGGCGACGAAAACGCGGTCTTTCCCGTCGTAGGAGATTTTGATGAGGGATCTGTTGTAGCCGTGACCCTTGATAACATACATCCAGTTCTTATCGAAGTATGCGATCTTTTCGACGTTGAGCAGAATCTCGGTGCGGCCGCTTCCGTCCAAGTTGATCGAAAACATACTGCTTCTGCGGGTGTTTCCGACCGCATAGAGAACTTTGGAATCGTGAATCTCATGGTATGCGAAGTAGATGTTTTTCTCAAGCAGAAGCGAGGTCTTTTCGGCAACGTCGTAAACGTAAAGATCCTGGTTGCGGGGAGAGGAGGAATATTTGGCATACACGACCTTTCCGTCGACCGCATTGATGATACAGTCGTTTTCGCCGAGCATATCAACCATCTCTCCCGTTACCATGTTGTAGGAGGAGAAGAAGGTTTTCGGCGTTTTAACCGTGTAGGGTCTGCCTTTTTTATCCAGCTTATTTTCGGTGAGCGTTCTTGACTGGGTAAAGAAGATGTAGTCTCCGTAGACGTCCATAATGTCTACCAGTTCAGAGACGACCGTTTCCGCGCGTCCGTCGATCAGGTTGACCTTCAAAACGGAGAAATTATTCAGCTGTTCTTCGGGAGGCGGAGGCGCTTTCCGGAAGCAACCGCTGTTTTGCAGTTCTACCGGTTTGGCTTCCAATCTCTTTTTGAAATAAATTGAGGTTCTGTCCGGGCTCCAGACAAACATACGGGAGGAATCATGCGGATTGATCGGTTCGTAGCAATTTCGCTTTCCGGAGTCCAGTATGGATTCGTTGCCGGTTCCGAAGTGGAAGGTCTTGATTGCGCATTCTCTGCTGATGAAGAACAACCTGCTGTTGTAGGAGGTCAGAAAAGTGGTGATGTCCTTGACGATCGGCTTTTGGGGATCGTATTCTTTGTTCTCAATGGCATAGAGTGCAGTTGCGACACCGCTGTAGCTCTCTTCTGCGGGAGCGGGTGAAGAATCGCTTTTGCCGCAGCCCGACTTGGAGCAGCCCGAAGAAGAGGAACTTTCACTGGCGGCGGGATTGGAAACGTTGAAGGTGGGCGTACTCTCTTTGGTGATATAATAATACTGTTTGCCGTTGGCCTCAATCACGTTGCCGAATACCGACAGCGAGTTGATTTTTGCGATGTAGGTGGAAGAATCCTTGTAGCCGTTCAGCTGTTGGAATTTTGCAAGAGCGGCGGAGCTTCTGTTCGAACTGTTGAAGTCCTCAACGGCTTCCGCATAGAGCTCTTCGGCGGAGATGCCTTCCTTGAACAAGGCGTCAACAATTGCTTTTTGCGTCTTTTCGATCGCCGCTTCAACGCCAGGGATCTCCTCGATCTTCTCAACCGCAACGACGGCGTCGTATTGCTTCTTCAAGGCGGTATAGTTTTTCTTGATCTCTGCAAGCAGATCTTTCGCCGCATTGAATTTTTCGAGGAAGCGAATATCGCTGTCAAGTGCTTTATAGACGGCAACTCTTCTGGAAATCAGGGCACGGGCAAGTCTGGAATACTTATCAAAGGAGGTAAAGGTTTCGGTGAGATCCAGCGGGTTGTATTCCTCTTCGATCTTCTCCCCCAGTTTTTTCAAGCCTTCCAGCTTGTGGGAAATCATTTCCGTAATGCTCCGGTATTCGAGCAGCCAGGTGTTGGGATCGTTTGCATTGGTGACCTTGTTCTTCTCTACAACCGTTGAAACGCCGTCCAGCTCAAAGGTCAGGTTCGTTTCAAAGTCTTCCCAGTCCATCGTTTCAAAACGATTTTCCAGGTAGGCAAGTCCGGAGGCGGGGTTTTCGATCTGCATGGCGAATTGAGAGAGCCCGCCGGAAACGCCGACGCTTCCCCTCGATTCTTCGGCAAAGCGCTGCCGAACGTCGTTGACCTTGCGTTCCTATGCTTCGAGTTGACTGGCGGAAACGGTACAGTCACAGCTGGGGCATACGGTGGTCTCACCCTCATTGATCGTGAGCGGTGTGGAACAATTCGGGCAGTTTCCAAAAATTTGTCTGCTCATTCTTTTTCTCCTTGTATATATAAATTTTTTTCGCCAGAGTTTTGGGAGGAACTACGGGTAATCAACTCCGCCGTTCGGCGGCTTGCATCTGTGAATTCGCTTGACGCCTTTGATAACGCCCCGGATCAGTCCGTATTTTTGGATCGCCATCAACATATAGGTCGAGCAGGTCGGTTCAAAACGGCACCGGCGCCGGACGTCCATGGGCGCGTACGCTTTATACATCAGGATACAGCCGATCGCAAGGTGTTTCAGCGTAAAGTAGAGAAGCAACAAATATACGGCAGTCGCGGCAAATTTGATCCACAGAGGAAGGGTTAAAATCAGCAGGATTAAAAATCCGGCTGTCAGCAGGAAAAAGATCACAAGCGGCAAATAGAAATAACGAACGAGGTCTTTTACCCGAATCTCTCGAATCTGTTTTGACATACGGCTTTATTTGAGATTTTTGATCGTTTCGTTTCTTTGCAGGATCAGCATTTTTGCCTTGTGGAGTTGCGATTTGCAATCCTCGTAGGAGGCGCCGTCGGATGCGCGGAAGATGAGGGCTTCAACCGTCTCGGAAATTTCCGCTTCAACATCCTTTACGAAATTTTTGCTCAAAGGATCACTGTAACGGATATCGTCGGAAAGCTCGACCAACGCGCTTTTCAACCGCTCATCCTCAACGGACGGGAGGGCGATCGTAATTTTTGAAACGAGATCCCGGATGTAGAAGACCTTCTTCTTGATCGCTTTGCGGTTGCCGACGATGTAATTCGTGCCGAGAATAAAGTAGAGCAGAACCGGCAAATAAATGATCACAAAAATCAGTTCAATGCCCCACAGATACCAGGAGACACCGTTCCCGGTGAATGCGGGCAGAGCGATCAGAATCGTTCCGAGGACCAAGGATAAAAACTCAAAAATTCCGGAGATGATCAGCAGGGGAAGGACGGGGAATAATTCATCGCTCTTTTTCAAAATCACGCCGGTGGAGATATTGGAAATCAAAACGGGAAGAACGGTGACGAGACAAACCAACCGGAAAGGGGTCAGCGAAAACAGTTCGTGACGGGAGCCGGCAACCACGGCTACCACCGCAAATATGGCAAGCAACACGATCGAGAAAATAAAATACAGGGTACCGGAAAGCTTTTTCATTGTTTCACTTCCTTTTTCTTCAAGACGGTTTCATTACAGTCTTGATAAAATTTCTTTCTTCTTTTGTGCGTAATCCTCTTCGGTGATAAGCCCTGCGTCCAGGAGCTGTTTGAGTTTTCCGAGGGCTTTAATCGGATCATCCTGCGGTGCTTCCGGCGCGGGAGCGGGGGTAGGGGCGGGGGAACCCATCGGCGGTGTGGAGGAAGACATCATGTTGGAAAGATTGCTTGCCATTGCCATTCCCATACCGATCCCGGCACCCATAGAAGCCATTCCGTTGCCGTTGCCTTGATTTTCCGCGAAGGTCTTCATCAGATCGTTATTCATCAATTTTTCCCAGGCAGCATCCCCCAGTGCATTTTTCTTTTGCACTTCGATATCCGTGTCGCTGAGTTTTCTGGCTCTTTCGAGCTCAATATCGGCCATCCCTTTCATGCGCTTTTCGCTGGTTAACCGCAACGCTTCCAGATCCGAGTCTTGCGCGGTGATGCTGTTGAAGTAGAAATTGACGAGCTCAATGCCCCATTCGGGGATTGTTTTCTCGTTGATCTTCTTTTGCATTTTTTCCGAGAGCTCGTAGAGATGCGAATGAATTTCCAGAATGGAAACGCCGCCTTGAATGATGTCGGCGATGGAATTCTTGATATTGGCCATCATTACACCCTTGATGTAGCGTTTCACGTCATCCGCAGATATCGAAGGCACCTGACCGACGATTTTGACTACGAACTTCCTGGAATCGGAAATACGCACGCCCATCGAGCCGTTTGCAATGACGTTAATGAGCAGATTGTATTTCGGATCCATCATCGGGATCGGACCGGGCGTTCCCCAACTCATGTCCAATACATTGACTTTATTGATAAAGTAAACGGAACAGGGGAGCGGAGACGTGGTTCCGAACCAACGCTGAAAGAGCTTGAAAAAGAGGGGGATGGAATCGGTTGTAATCTCATGCCGTCCGGACAAAAAGAGATCCAGCGCCTGACCGTCTTTATAAAACAGCGCTTCCTGACTTTCGTTTACGATGATGGCAGACTTCGTTTTCAAGTCGTCAATACTGATTTTTCCGATCAGCTCCTTGTTATCGCTTTCATAGGAGATGAGTTCCATGATTTTTCCCATTTTTAACACCTCAAATCTTATTTTTGAAGATCCTCTGACGCGTGGCAGGATTCATTGCCGACAATTTGCCGTCGCCAAATATACTTCATTATATCATAGAGAAATTCAAAAAACAATATCTATTGTCAAAAAAATGAAAAAATATACAAAAATCGACCCTGTTTTATTGCAATATGATGTTTTGACTTTTCTGCAGCTCAAAATTTCACCTCTGCAAAAGATTTGCACTGCGTTTTGCGCAGAAAAAACAAACAGGCAGCCCGGGCGGGATGCCTGTTTTATACCTGTTTTACACTTTCAAATATTACGCTTTCAAAAATTGTTCCGGCAAGTCAGTCCGCCGAGGTTGCCACGGTCGCGCAGAGCGGCGGGACCTTTACGGCTTTTTTGTACCGTTCGCCGGAGAAAAGATCGGTCGAGGCGGTCGGCAAATCGAATTTTGCCGTCTGCGTTCCGAGGTTTACCGCAACGTAAACGCGGCTTTTCTCTCCTCTCCGCTCATAAACGAACCTTTCTTCGGTCGCCGTCAGAAACCGGAAATCGCCGCCGTGCAGGGCTTCGTTCCGTGCGCGCAGACCGCCGAGCGCGGAATAGAACGCGAGCAGGTCTTTGTTTTCCCTTCCCCACGGAAAGGGCATCCGGCAGAAGGGATCGCGGTAGCCCTCGAGCCCGGCTTCGTCGCCGTAGTAAACCGAGGGGATCCCGTAGGATGTGAATTGCAGGATCGCCGCGATTTTCAGAAGCCGGATCGCGTCCTCTTTCTTCTTTTCCGTCAGTTTTCTTCCGGCGAGTTCGCTCCCCGAAAGCAGCTCCCACGCTTCGTCCTCTTCTCCCAGAACCGAGAGGATCCTTGCCGTATCGTGCGTGCCAAGCAGGTTCATGAGCACGTCGCAGACCGGGCGCGGATAGGTTGCCCAAATTTCTTTGAGCGTGTTGACGAACACGGCGGTTTTCCGGGTCCGGAGCAGATCCAGCACGGCGGACCGGAAGGGGTAGTTCATCACGCTGTCGAGCTGACCGCCCTGTAAATACCGTCGCCTTTTCCCGTAGGAGATCTTTTCCGCCGCGTTTTCCCAGACCTCGCCGATGATCGCCGCGTCGGGCTTGACCGACTTGACCGTATCGTGAAATTCATCCAGAAAATCGTCGTTCAGCTCATCCGCAACGTCCAGGCGCCAACCGTCGGCGCCGGCGCGGATCCACTTTGCCGCGATCCCGTTCGCACCGGTGAAATAGCGGCGGCAACTTTCCTGCTCCTGATTCAGCCGCGGCAGGATCGGGATGCCCCACCAGGATTCGTAGTCGTCCGGCCACGAACGGAATCGATACCAACTCGCAAAGGGGGAATCGGGCGACTGCGCCGCGCCGACCGTCGGATACTGCCCTTTGGCGTTGAAATATTTACTGTTGTTTCCGGTATGGTTGAAAACGCCGTCGAGGATGATCTTCATGCCTCTGCCGTGCGCCTGTGAAACCAGCTCCGCAAAAGCGTCGTCCCCGCCGAGGAGAGAATCGACTTTTTCATAACAGCCGGTGTCGTAGCGATGATTGCTCTCGGCTTCAAAGATCGGAGAGAGATAAAGAACGGTGACGCCGAGGGATTGCAGATAGTCGAGCTTTTCACATACGCCCTGCAAATTCCCGGCGAAAAAGACGGTGTTGGAAAGCTCGTCGCCGGGGCGCTCGGCGTACTGCGGAACGCCGTTTTCCCAATCCGGGTCGATCGTTGCGCCGGGGTGCGGCGCGTTTTGAACCCGCGCGCGAAAGAAGCGATCCACGAAGATATGGTACATCGTGCCATTTGCCAACCAGCGCGGCGTTTGCATTCCGCGGCGAAAGATGAGCATACGGAACCGGGAGGCGCTGTGGGAACACAGGGTAAAATCAATATTGTTGACGGTATCGGTAAAGAGGGTATGCTCGCCGCGCAGGAAGAGAAATTCATAGAAGAACAGACCTGTTTCCGTTCCCATGACGGCGGCGGGATCGAGCGTGCCGGTATAGAGATCGATCCCGGCATCCGAGCCGGAGAAAGAGAACGGGAGGTCGATCGGATCGCTCCCGTCGGCGCCAATCCGCAAAACGACGGCGGCAGAGCCGAGCGCGCGCGGCACGGTCACCGAAAAGGCAACCGGCTCTCCGGCGGGAAAGGAATTTTGCCCGGAACAGTCGGTTCCGCGAATATATTTGCGTATCTGAGGCATAGACTGTCCGGCGATCCGTTCGGATTCTCTCGGCAACATTGCGGAAACCTCCCATCCGGTTGAACTTTCTGCGCGACCGCGGTCGAAAAGTTCCGCGCTCTGCGCCAAAACCCGGATTTTGCGCAAATTCCGGGTCAAACCGCTCTCATTATACCACATCCCCGTCCGTTTTCCAACCGTTTTTCGAAAAAAACGGTTTTTTTCGGGCTTTGCAGGCGATTTCCTCTTGCATTTTGAGGCGTTTTGTGATAGACTGAAAGCAGAAAAAAGGAAGGAGAGGAAGAGAATGGATCTTTCGGATATTTCCACCGTTCGGCGGATCATGTCGATGTACGGACTGCGGTTCCGCAAAGAGTTCGGGCAGAACTTCCTCACCGACGGTTCTGTTGTGGAACAGATCGCCGATTCCTGCTCATCCGACCCTGCCTGCACGGTCCTCGAAATCGGCCCCGGCATCGGGACCCTGACCCGCGCGCTTGCGTCAAGATTTGCGTCTGTCGTGGCGTTGGAGATCGACGAGCATCTGCTCCCGGTTCTGCAATTTACGCTTGCGGATTTCGACAACGTGACCGTTCACCACGCGGACGTTCTGAAAACCGACCTGCATGAACTGCTGCAACCCTGTTTTGAGCGTGGAAAAGTGGCGGTTTGCGCCAACCTGCCCTACTATATCACCTCCCCAATCCTGATGTACCTGCTCGAGAGCCGACTGCCCTTTGAATCGGTCACGGTCATGGTGCAAAAAGAGGTTGCCGACAGGATCTGCGCTATGCCCGGGACCAAAGACTACGGCGCGATCACACCGGTGATCGACTATTACGCCTCGGCGCAAAAGCTGATCCGGGTTCCGTCGGATCGGTTCCTGCCCGCGCCGAAGGTGGATTCCGCGGTCGTCCGGCTCACGCTCCGCTCGGACGCGGACCGTCCCTGCCATCCGCGCAGCGAGGAAAAATTTTTCAAAACGATCCGGGCGGCGTTCGGGCAGCGGCGGAAAACGCTCGTCAACGCGCTCTCTGCCGGGTTTCCCGATCTTTCCAAAGAGCAGATCCGGGAGGCGGTCGTCTCGCTCGGTCTGGATCCGGAGATCCGCGGCGAGCGGCTCTCGGTCGCGCTCTTCTCGGATCTTTCGGACCGGCTCGGATAAACAAAACCGCTGCATTTTCAAGTTTCTCGATTTTTTTGACCGTTTCTTTCACACAATAACGGAAATACCGACATAGGAGGTTGATCGAATGTCATACCAGAATTATCCCGTCCGCGAGCCAAAAGACCTGCGCGACCTGATCCGCACCGCCGCGGCTCTTTTCGGCAACCGGATCGCCATTTGCGAAAAGACGGCTTCCGGGGATACCGTTCGCTCCTATTCTTATTCCACGCTCTGGAACGACGTCAGACGTCTCGGCTCCGCGCTCGGCGCAAAAGGGTTTGCCGGGCAGAAAACCGTGATCCTCGGCGAAAATTCCTACGACTGGACGCTTGCTTTCTTTGCCGTTGCGGGCGGGCTCGGCACCGCCGTGACGGTCGACCCTGCCGTATCTTCCGCACAGCTTGCGGCGATCCTCGAAAAATCGGAGGCGACGGGTATCCTCTGCGCTCCCGGCTGGAAGAAAACGGCTCTCGCCGCGGCGCGAAAACTCCAAACACCGGTGACGGTGATCTCCTTTGCCGAATTTTCCAAGCTCTGCGCGTCGGTCGACCAGCCGGCACGCGCGCGCAGGATCGACCCCGAAGCGCCTGCCGCGATCCTCTTCTTTTCGGAAGGCGCGCACGGCGTGATCCTTTCCCACCGGAATTTCTGCTTCGACACCGCTTCGGTGCGGCGCATGATCCGCATGGATCCCGAAGACGTCTTTCTTTCGATCCTTCCGCTCTACCACGCGTATGAGCTGACCTGCGGACTGCTCTGTCCGCTCTCTGCCGGCGCGTCGGTGGTCTTCTCGCAGGGGCTTCGCTTCCTCTCGCGTGAAATGCGGGAATTTCACCCCACCGTGCTCAATTGCGTTCCCTTCCTTGCCGAAACGATGTACCGGAAGATTTGGGATAACATTCACCGCAACGGACTGGACAACAGCATCCGGACGCGGATCCGCATGACCAACGCCCTCAAACCAGAACGGGCGGCGCTGGCGGCGAAAAAGACCTCTTTCTCCTCGATCCACAAGAGCTTCGGCGGAAAACTCCGGCTGATCCTGACCGGCGGCGCGCCTGCCGCGCCCCACGTTTTGCGCGGATTCCGCGATTTCGGCATCCTTGCCGTTCAGGCGTATACGCTTGCCGAATGTGCGCCGGTCGCCGCCATCAACCGCGACACCTATTTCCGCGACGATTCCGCCGGGATGGTTTTGCCCGATTCGGTGGTCGATATTTACGATATGCAGGATAACGGGATCGGCGAGATCCGCTACCGCGGTCCGAACCTCATGCTCGGCTACTGCAACGATCCCGAGCTGACCTCCTCCGTTCTGCGCGACGGCTGGTTTTACACCGGCGACCTCGGCTTTCTCGATAACGACGGCTTCCTCCACGTGATCGGACGGAAAAAGAACCGGATCGTCACCGCTTCGGGGCGCGTGATCTTCCCGGAGGAGCTGGAAGCGATGCTTTGCAGCAACAAATTCATTCAGGAAGCGGTCGTTCGGGGTAAATTTGACGAGAAGCGGCAGGACGTGGTGCTCTCGGCGATCCTCTGCCCGAATATGCCGGCGGTTCGCGCGCTGGAAGACCTCAACACGCGTCAGCGGATGCAGGTGGAGATGCGGCGCGCCATTGCCGAGATCAACGCCCTGCTCCCGGCGCATGAACAGATCCTTTTTTTCACGGTTCGCACCCAGCCGCTTCCGCGCAGTGCAACCGGGCAGATCCTGCGCGACTCTTTTGCCGAGGAGAAAAAACTTTCCTGATTTCCGAAATCGTTTGCATTTACCTATTGACAAAGCGGGTTGATAGGTTTATAATGGCTTCATCTCAAAATGGAACCAGAGGTACGATACCATGAAAAAACATCTTTCCAACGAACGCCGCGGGCTTTCGG
Source organism: uncultured Clostridia bacterium (assembly GCA_947302045.1). Classification (GTDB taxonomy): domain Bacteria; phylum Bacillota; class Clostridia; order Oscillospirales; family CAG-272; genus UMGS1865. Next base: position 15,726 of record CAMYUQ010000010.1, on the reverse strand, counting down.
TGCAACGGCTCGCGGCGGGCGCTCTCTTTCTCGCCCTCGTTTACGGCGGGACCTGCCTGAATATGCCACTCGGGATCGGAAACGTCAATCTCGGGGACGGCTTTCTGCTCCTCGGCGCGCTTCTGCTCGGCTCCTGGCCGGCTGTCGTCGCGGCAAGCGTCGGCGCGGCGTTCGCCGATCTGACCTTCGGCTATTTTCTTTATGCGCCCGCCACGCTCGTCATCAAAGCCGCGATGGTGCTGATCTTTTTTGCGGTACGGTTCGCGTTTGGAATGAAAAAGCAAAGTTTCTTCTGCAAACTTCTCGCCGCGCTCGCGGCGGAACTGTTCATGTCTGCCGGATATTATATTTATGAATCGTTCGTCTTCTACCGGGCGGATTTTTATCCGGCGTTGGCAGGGATCCCCTTCAACCTTTTGCAGGGTGCTTTCGCTCTGGTCGTCTTTCTGCTCGGCGCGGGCATTTGCGAAAAAATACGAAAAAACGATTTTTGACGATACCAAACGGAAAGAGAGGGATACGCGGTGTTCTCTGCGGTATACAGTGCCGGCATCACCGGGGTGGAAGGATTCCCGGTGACGGTGGAATGCAATCTGCGGGACAAGCTCCAGGGATTTGAACTGGTGGGCTTGCCCGATCTTGCCGTCCGCGAAGCCAAAGAGCGCGTCTGGACCGCCTGTTCCAATTCCGGGTTTCCTTTCCCGTTCGGTCATATTTCGGTCAACCTCGCGCCCGCCGACCGTAAAAAAGAAGGCACCGCCTTCGACGCGGCGATCCTGACCGGCATTTTGCAGGTGGGCGGAGTCATTCCGAAAAACCTGGATCTTTCGGGAAAATGTTTCATCGGCGAACTTTCGCTCTCGGGCGATTGGCGAAGCGTGCGCGGCGTGCTCTGCATGGTCGTGGCGGCAAAGGAAGCCGGATTCCGGGAGGTTTACGTCCCGGCAGACAACGCCGCCGAAGCCGCCGCGGTGGAAGGGATCGACGTCTATGCCATACCGAATATGCGGGCGTTGGTGAAGCACCTGACCGGGCAGGAGCGGCTTATGCCGCATACGCCGGCGAAAAATTTTTCCGAGCTGCCCGCGGTCTACGCAAACGATTTCTCGGACGTGCGCGGACAAGCGCTTGCCAAACGGGCGATGGAGATCGCCGCGGCAGGCGGACACAACATTTTGCTCATCGGACCTCCGGGAACCGGGAAAAGTATGCTGGCGAAGCGCCTGCCGACGATCCTGCCTCCCCTGACCTTTTCGGAGGCGATCGAAACGACGAAGATTCATTCGGTGGCAGGAACGCTGCCGACCGGCGTATCGCTTCTGAATATCCGTCCGTTCCGCTCTCCCCACCACACCATGAGCGCGGTCAGTCTGGTGGGCGGCGGCGTGAACCCGATGCCGGGAGAGGTGTCGCTGGCGCACAACGGCGTTCTGTTTCTGGACGAACTGCCGGAATTTCCCAAACAGGTGACCGATTCGCTCCGGCAGCCGCTCGAAGACCGCAGGGTGACGATCACACGGGCGAACGGAAGAGTGACCTTTCCCTGCTCGTTCATGCTGGTAGCGGCGATGAACCCCTGCCGGTGCGGATATTTCGGGCATCCGACCCGACCCTGCACCTGCAAGCCGGCCGACGTGAAACGCTACATCAACAACATCAGCGGACCGATGCTCGACCGGATCGACATTCAGATCGAGCTTCCGTCGCTGTCGTTTTCGGAAATTTCGTCGAAAAACGCGGCGGCGGAAACCTCCGAGGTGATCCGGGGGCGCGTGATCGCGGCGCGGCAGTTTGCCCGGGAGCGGATGGCTTCGCGCCCCGACCTTTTCTGCAACGCGCAGATGGATCCGGCGGCGATGCGGGAATTCTGCACGGTCAGTCCGTCGGCGTCGTCGCTCCTGAACGCGGCATACGACAAGCTTGGACTCAGCGCGCGCGGCTATGACCGGATCCTGCGCGTCGCGCGCACCATCGCGGACTTGCAGGAGAGCCGGCTGATCGAGGAGATGCACGTAGCCGAAGCGATCCAGCTCCGCTCGCTCGACCGCAAATACTGGGAATGATTGCTGCACTCGCTCACGTAATGCGTGGAAGTTTTTTGCCCGGCTTTTTTTTAAAAAGCCGGTGGGGTAAAAGGGGCAACGCCCCTTGGTCTTTGATTTCGTGCCGCAGGCATGAACCAAAATACGCTTTTGAGAATTGCCGCCGTGAGGGCGGCAATTTTATCGTGGAAGGTTCGCGCCTTTGGCGCGAAAAGGGCATAAAAAGATCCCCGCTTTTTTGAAAAAAAGCGGGGCAAAAAACTTTCCGGCATAGCGGAAACGAGTGCCTATGGCGTTACCGACAGCTATGCCGTAAAATTTTTAGTCTTTGATCTTATCGAAGGACTCCCTTGCGCGGAAGATGAGCGAAATGCACCATACGCCGGCGATTGCAACAACCGTATAAATGATACGGCTCAAAAGCGCGCCCTGGCCGCCGCAGATCCACGCGACGATGTCAAATTGAAACAATCCGATGCTGCCCCAGTTCAGCGCGCCGATCACCGTCAGAATCAAGGCGATCCGATCCAAAATCATCATATTTTTTCTCCTTCGTCCCTCTCGGGACTCTTTTTTTGCGGAATGGTTTCCGTCGCAGATAGTTTTCCCGCGCGTCGGCGCTTTATGCAGACCGGCGACCCTTCCCAATTTCTTGCTTTTTTGCCACAAAACAGAAAACCGGACGTTCCCGCCAGGTTTTTCGTTTTGTGATTTTCTTATTTGAGATTCAGACCTTCCACGTATGCCGCGGCAACTTCTCCCGAAGCCGTCACGCCTGCCGCCGTCAAGGCGTCGGAGCCGTAGAAATTCAACTCGCCGATCTCGGTCAGCGAAGCGGGCAGAACCAACGAGGTCAACGCCGCCGTTTGGAAGAACGCCATCTTCCCGATCTTGCAAACGCCCTCCGAGAGAATCAGCGACTGCAAGCTCTCAGCGTCATAAAACGCGCCGTCGCCGATCGTTTCCACGTAGGCCGGAACCGTCAGTGCCGCGAGAGATTTGCATTCATAGAACGCGTTCTCGGGAATTTCGGTCAGCTCGGAGGCGGCCGCAAAGGTCAGCGTCGCAAGAGAGACGCATTTGGAGAACGCACCTTCGCCGAGTTCCCGGACCGAAGCCGGAAGCGTCAACGCAGCGAGATCCGAGCAAAGGGCAAAGGCGTAAGCGCCGATCGTCGTCACCCTGTCCGGGATCTTCACGCCGGTCAGAGAAGAATTTGCATAGAACACACGTTCGCCGATCTCGGTCACCGTTCTTTCTCCGAACCGATCCGGGATTACGACCGCGTGGCGCGCATAAGTCCGGATCACCGAAACGCCTTTTGCGCCCATGATCTCCGAACGGTATTCAACCAACCGGGTGGAGGTGCTGTCGATCGCCTCGAACCGGAAATAATCGTAGATCACGTTTCCTTCTTCGTCTCTCTGAATATTTCCGTCGGCGTCCTTGCTTTCGGCGCGCAGATAGTCCACCGTCACCGTATTCTCGGAGTAAGCGTCCGAGTCGTCCGCCGTCGTATTTTTCTTTTTACAGGATGCAAACGCCGTCATGGCAGCCGCCGCGAGCAGTCCCGCCAACAGCGCCGCCGTCAGTCTTTTCCACATAGTTCCGATTTCCTTTCCGGGTCGTACCTTTTTTCTTTGTTTCATTATACAGGATTTCTTTGAAAAAATCAAGAGAAGTTTGCAAATATTTTTGCCGCCGCGTCATCTTTGGGCAGGAAGCAGAGCCGCTTCGATATAGGAGTCCTGAAATTCTGTCTTTCTTCTGGCTTCCTGTTCCTTTTTCTTGATCAGGTCTTGCAGTTTCGTACAGGCGGAACAGACAAGCAGGGCGGCGCAGATCAGCAGGATCGCTGCGGCTGTGCGCAAAAATTTTTTCATCCGGTTTTCTCCGTTTCTGTGCGTTGTGTTCTTATTATATCCGAAAAAGACAACTTTGTCAAGTGCGATTCGGAAAAAAGCGTCCGGCGGAATTTCTCTTCCCCCTTGCAATTTTGCCGCAAAGGGTTTATAATAGGGGTAATCTTGGATGACTTGGATGAGAGGAGGGACGCGGTTTGAAAACGGCTCAACTGGCCGACCTGTTGCGTCCGCAGTCGTTTGACGACCTTGTGGGGCAGGAGCACTTGTTCGGAGAGCGTGGCGTGATCCGCCGGATGCTCTCGGGCGGACGGATCACCAATATGATTTTTTACGGTCCTCCCGGAACCGGCAAAACGACCGCCGCGGGGATCATCGCAAAAGAATCGGGCATGACCTTCCGCCGTCTCAACTGTACCTCGGCAACGCTTGCAGACGTCAAGGCGGTGATGGAAGAGAGCGGAAACCTCTTCGGCGCGGGCGGGATCCTGCTCTATCTGGACGAGATCCAGTATTTTAACCGCAAACAGCAGCAATCGCTCCTCGAATACATCGAGGACGGACGGATCACGCTGATCGCCTCCACCGCCGACAATCCGCATTTCTTCCTCTATCACGCTCTGCTTTCCCGTGCGAACGTGTTTGAATTCAAATCGGTCAAGGGAGAGGAGATGATCCCGGTTTTGCGCCGGGCGCTGGATTTTCTCAACCGGGAGAACCGGCTTGAAAAAACGGCGACGGACGAGGTACTCGCCTCCGTCGGTCAACTCGCGGCAGGAGACGTCCGCCACGCGATCGTCCTGTTTGAGAACGCCTACCACGCCGCCGATACGGAAATCCTGATCTCCCACGCACTGGAATTTCACCGGGGAGCCGGCGTGCTGTCGGATGATCTGCACTACGATCTTTTGTCCTGCCTGCAAAAATCGGTGCGCGGTTCCGATCCGGACGCGGCGGTCTTTTATCTGGCAAAACTGCTCTCGGTGGGAGAACTTTTATCGGCTTGCAGACGGTTGCAGGTCATGGCGTCGGAGGACATCGGGCTCGCCTACCCGATGGCGGCGGCAGTCGTTCGCGCCTGCTGTGAATCGGCGAAGGAGCTCGGAATGCCGGAGGCGCAGATCCCGCTCGCGCACGCGACCATTCTGCTTGCAACGGCGCCGAAATCAAACGCGGCGAACGAGGCGGTCGAAGCGGCGATGCGAGACGTTTCCGCAGGGCTCGGCCAGCAGATTCCGGAGCATCTGCAAAGCCCGCTTTTCCGCGGATACCTCTATCCGCACGCATACCCGAATCACTATGTCAAGCAACGGTATCTGCCGCTGGATCTTCCAAGCGACACCAGCTACTATCAGCCGGGCGAAAACAAAACCGAGCAGGCGGCGGCCGCCTATTGGGCGCAGATCCGCACAGACGAAACGAACCGGGGAAAATAACGGCCGAACATACAGAAAACGAGGAGCTGACGCATTCCGTCAGCCCCTCGTTTTGTATCTGAAATAATTGTCCAAAATGTGAAATAACGCATACACGTACTCAAAATAGCGCGTTTTTTATTACAGAATTTTATCGATGAGCGCAAGCAGAGCCGGCAGGAACCGGCAGAGCAGACCGCAGCCGACGATCGAGAAAAGTACGGTCAGGATCAGCGGCAGAACACCGGATCCTTTTTGCGTGTACCGCACCTGCGCGCGGTAGCGCAAAACTTCCGGAATATAGAAACGGTCGGTTGTAAAATCAAACGGTCGTAACGCCTCAATCTTCGGCTTTGCAACCGATTCGGTTTTTTCGGCTTTTTCCGCGGAAGTTTCCTTGTCCCCGGACGTTTCCTCCGCGACGCTCTCTTCCCGCAGTTCCATCGGAACCGGCGGCTCGGGGTCTCCGGCGCGCACTACGGTACGGGTTAGAACGCCGCCGCGCCGGATGTCCCAACGGATGCCTACACTATATAAATAGCCGAGCTCTTCCAGCGTTTTTGCATCCTCCGGGGTGTGAGCTCCCGCTTTGAGCAGTGCGCGCACGAATCCGCCCGGATAGCGCCGCGTATAAAAGATTCCGATTGCCGATAGGATCACGCCGAAGGCGATCGCCAAGATGATATTCCGAACCGTCGCCGCCCCGGCGGCGGTCAGCTTGATTTTTTCATATTCCACCGGCTGCACCGTAAAATAGACCTGCACGAGATGTTCCGCGATCTCATAGAACGCAGTCCCGTGAAACCACCGCACGATCCGGTCCCACAAATTGAGTGAAACAGTTGCCGTCACGCTGTCCGCCTCCCCTCTGCATGATTGTTAAATTATATTTACTTTTCGACCCCGTCAACGGATAATATCGATTCCCAGATACTTGCGCAGTACCTCCGGAACCGTCACCGAGCCGTCCGCGTTCTGGTTTTGTTCGACCAGCGCCGGGAAGATCCGGCTGGTTGCGAGTCCCGACCCGTTAAGCGTATGAACGTAATCGATCTTGCCGTTCTCTCTCTTGACCCGGATCATGCCTCGTCTTGCCTGATAGTCGCGTCCGTTCGATACCGACGAAACCTCTTTATATCCGTTCATCGACGGGATATTGATCTCAATGTCATAGGTGCGCGCCATCGTTGCCGAGCAGTCCTCCGCCGCCAGCTTGACGGTACGGAAGTGGAATCCGAGCCCTTTGACCAGATTTTCCGCGTTGGTAACCAGCTCTTCAAACGCTTCGTCGCTCTTCTCCGGCAGGGTGTACTGCACCATTTCCACCTTGTTAAACTGGTGTCCTCTTACCATGCCGCGCTCATCCGAACGGTAGGAGCCGGCTTCCCTGCGGAAACAGGGGGTATAGGAAATATACTTTTTCGGAAGTTCTTGTTCTGTTAAGATCTCGTTGCGGTGCAGAGAAACCAGCGCGGTTTCTGCGGTTGGCAGCATAAACCGCCTTCTTTCGTCCTCTGCCGCTTCCAGCCAGTAAACTTCATCCTGGAATTTCGGGAACTGACCGGCAGTCAATCCGCACTCATAGCCGAGCATATGCGGCACCAACATGAATTGGTAGCCGTTTTTGATGTGAAAATCAATGAAATAGTTCAAAATCGCCCATTCCAAACGGGCTCCCATGCCGGAGTAGATCCAGAAGCCGCTTCCCGAGAGCTTTGCGCCGCGTTCATAGTCGATCAGACCGAGGGATGTGCAGAGATCCACGTGATTCTTCGGTTCAAAATCGAATTTCCGGGGTTCGCCGAAATAGCGAAGCGGTTGGTTGTTTTCCTTGCCGCCCGGCAACAGGTCGGGATCCGGCAGGTTCGGCAGCGCCAGCATGAAAGAGGTCAACTGCGTTTCTACTTCACGCAGTCTTTCTTCGTCCGCCTTCACTTTTGCGCCGAGTTCTTTCATCCGGGCAAAGATTTCGGCGGTATCTTTTCCTTCTTTTTTATATTGCGGGATCAGTTTGTTGGTCTGGTTTTGCTCCGCTTTGATGGCCTCGGTATCGCCGATCAGCTTCCGGCGCTCCTGATCCAGACGCAGAATCGCGGCAATTTCCTCGGTTGCGTCTTTGCCTTTTGTTTTCAGCCGGGCAAGTACCTCGTCCGGTTTTTCCTTGATATATTTGATGTCAAGCATAGTCTGTTTTCCTCTTTCCTTTGGTTTATTCCTGCGTTTCTGCGAAGAAATCTTCTCCGCAAATGGTCGTGAGTAACGCTTCCAGGTCTGCATCGTCACTGTATGCAAGCTCAATGACCTTCTTTTTCGGCGATTTCAGAATCCGCACACGCCGCCCGAGCCGACGCACGGCACGGTGTTCCAGATCTTTCATATATACTTTCCGTTGGGAAAGCTCGTCGTCAACCGTTTTTTCGGTCGGTTCATAGTTGAGGAGCCGGATCGTGCGCTCCACATCCCGCACCGAAAGGTCTTTTTCCTGAATTTTCTGTGCCAACGAGATCATCTGCGCGGGATTTTTCAGACCGAGCAGGGCACGTGCGTGACCGGCGGAGATCGCGCCGCTGCGTACAAGTTCCAGCACTTCTTCGGGCAGATCGAGCAATCGGAGCAGGTTTGTTACCGCAGAACGGCTTTTTCCGACCTGTTTTGCCACCTGATCCTGCGTCAAACCGAATTTTTCAATCAGTGCGTCATAAGCGAACGCTTCTTCAATCGGGTTCAGGTCTTCGCGCTGTACATTTTCAATAATTGCGACCTGTGCGGCTTTGAGGTCGTCTCCGGTCAGAACAACTCCCGGAATTTCGGAAAGTCCCGCCATTTTTGCGGCTCTCCAACGACGTTCGCCTGCCAAAATCTCATAAGTACCCGGAAACGCCTTGTTTTCGCGTACCACAATGGGTTGCAGCACGCCAAATTGACCGATCGATTCCGCTAACGCTTCCAGAGATTCGTGCGGAAACGTCTTTCGGGGCTGGTCGCGGCGCGGTTCAACTTCCGAGATCCGGAGCATAGTTGCCGCGGTTGCCTTGTCAGAGGTCAAAATATTGTCATCCAGCAAAGAGTAAAAGTCTCTGCCCAGACCGCTTCTTGGTTTTGCCATTTTCTTCTTCCTTTCAAATTCAATTTCAGCCAAAATAGAATGTTTCACGTGAAACATGGGGTAAGCTTGCCTTCGATTTCAACGTTTGCGTCGCAGTTTGTGAAGGTCAGATGCGTTCCGCCAGTTCTTTTGCAACGTTCATATATTCTTTGGACGCACGTGCGCTCTTTTCGTGGTAGTAGACCGGTTTTCCGAATCCAGGCGCTTCCGCCGCTTTCACGTTCCGGGAGATGGGCGTTTCAAAAATTTTGTCCTGATAATGCTTCCGAAGCTCATTGATGACCTGCGTGGAGAGGAAGAGCCGGCTGTTATACATGGTGATCAGGATCCCGGTGATGGAAAGATCAGGATTGCTGATCTTTTTGATCTGAGAAATGGTTGCCATGAGCTGAGAAAGCCCTTCAAGCGCGAAAAATTCGCATTGCATGGGGATCACTACGCCGTCGCTGGCGGTAAGCGCGTTTGCGGAGAGCATTCCGAGCGAGGGTGCGCAGTCGATAATGATGTAATCAAACTGACCTTTTACCGGCGTGATTTTTGTGCGCAGGACGGTAAAATCCTCGTTTTGCAGTTCATGTTCCGCCCCGGCGAGCATCCGGTTGGAGGGAATGATCGAAAGATTTTCAAATTCCGTCTGCAAAATGACCTCGGAAGCCGGCGTATCGCTCGTGAGCAGGTCGGTCGCGGTCAGCTTGAGATTGCGTTTGAGAACGCCCAATCCGCTGGTTGCGTTGCCCTGGGGGTCAAGGTCGATCACCAGAACACGATAACCGAGAATGCCGAGGGATGCGGCGATGTTAATGGCGGAAGTCGTCTTTCCGACGCCGCCTTTTTGGTTGACAAAGGAGATAATTTTTCCCATAGTACGAGTTCCTTTCGTTCAGAATCACTTGCTTGCTACATTATTATAACACAGCAGATTGAAAAATACAAGTTTTTCCTGCAATTTTATCAAAAAAATCTGCAATGTTTCACGTGAAACATTGCATTTATCAACCCAAAATCAACCGTGAGCTTGCTTGATTAAAAAACGCCGTCTTTCAAAGCCGGCGTTTTTTATTGTGCTTTTATAGGCAAAGACGGTTTTTTGAATGTTTCACGTGAAACCTTTCTTGATCGCTGCGTAGCTACGCGGATATTTTTCGGGTGTGTGCGCAATTTTACGGATCTGAATCCACATTCTTGCCTCACGCGACTCTGTCACGCCTTCTCCGACGCAAATCAGCTCTTTCTGCACGATTTGCTCTGCTATTCCGCCTAATTTAGCAATCGCATTCTTCGCTTCTTCCAACTCTTCCTGCCCCTGCGACCCCTTCATACTGATGAAAAGTCCGCCGATTTTCACAAACGGTAAGGTCAGTTCGCTTAAAACTCGCAAATTTGCCACTGCCCGCGCCGTTACAACGTCAAAAGATTCCCGAAACGGTCTGCATCCTTCCTCCTCGACTCTTGCGCAAACCGCCCGAACATTTTGCAGCCCCAATTCCTTAACGGCTTTTTCCACAAAGGAAATTTTCTTCTGTGTGCTGTCCAGCGCCGTTATTTGCAGATCCGGACGCGCGATCGCAAGCGGCAATGTCGGAAATCCGCCGCCGCATCCGACGTCGAGTACCGAGGCATTTGCCGGGAAAAGGTGTGCGCCTAAGAGACAGTCCGCATAGTGTTTGCATACGATCCCGGGCAGATCCCGAATTGCCGTCAGATTCTGCTCGCAGCTTGCTTGCAGAAAAAGGCCCGTAAATTTTGCAAACAACTGCTTTTTTTCGGGTTCCAGATACTGTTCCAGCCCGTTTTTGCGGAAAACATCCTCAAACAGCTCCGTAAATGTTGGTTCTTCCATAACGGCGTGCTCCTTTCCCCGTGTCAGTGGATCCCTAAATAAATCAACAGTACCGAAATATCGGCAGGGTTCACACCGCTGATCCGTGACGCCTGCCCGACTGTGCGCGGCCGGATCGCGTCCAATTTTTGAGCCGCTTCGATCCGCAACCCCTTGATCTCCTTGTAATTCAGCCCGTCCGGCAGTTTCTTTTCCTCTAAACGTCTTTGTCGCTGTACTTCCGCCAGCTGTCTGGCAACGTATCCGGCGTATTTGACGTCATATTCGATCGTCATGCAGGAATCAAACGGCAATTTTGGACGGTTTGGATCAATTTTTGCCAATTCCGCGTAGGAAACGGCAGGTCGACGGAGCAAGTCGGCAAGCGACGCGCCTGATTTCAGCCCTGTTTCGCCGCAGGATTCCAGAAACGGATTCGCAACGTCAGGAGAGAGATGGGTGGACTCCAACCGTTCTTTTTCGGCAGAAAGAGCTGCCTGTTTTGCAAGAAACCGATCGTAGCGGTCCTGCGGGATCAGACCGATCTTATAGCCGATCGGCGTCAGGCGCGCGTCGGCGTTATCCTGCCGCAGGAGCAACCGGTATTCCGACCGGGAGGTCATCATCCGGTAGGGCTCGTTGGTCCCTTTGGTGACCAGATCGTCGATCAGAGTGCCGATATAGCTCTCGGTACGGGAGAGGATGACCGGTTCTTTCCCCAGGATCCTGCACGCCGCGTTGATTCCGGCGATAAGCCCCTGTGCCGCCGCCTCCTCGTATCCGGAAGTACCGTTGAATTGCCCGGCACCGTAAAGTCCTTTTACCTTTTTGAATTCCAGCGTCGCGTCCATCTGCGTGGGGTCGGCACAATCGTATTCGATGGCGTAGGCGTAGCGCATGATCTCCGCGTGCTCAAATCCGGGCAGTGTATGCAGCATTTCCCGCTGCACGTCAACCGGCAAAGAGGTGGAAAACCCTTGCAGGTACATCTCTCCTGTATTTTCTCCCATCGGCTCAACAAAAAGCTGATGCCGTTCCTTGTCAGCAAACCGGACGAGCTTGTCCTCGATCGAGGGACAATAGCGCGGCCCTGTTCCGTGAATTTTGCCGGAATAGAGGGCGCTTCGCTTGATATTTTGCAGGATCACACGGTGAGTTTCTGCGTTGGTATAAACGATATGGCAAGGCGTTTGCTCCTTGCGATCGAACGATCCTGACGGCGTGCGGACGCTATACGGGTGGATCGGCTCCTCTCCGGGCTGACATTCCAATTTCGAGAAGTCGATACTGCTTTTCTGCACACGCACAGGCGTTCCGGTTTTGAAACGGACAAGTTTGACGCCGATCGAACGGAGCGAATCCGAAAGACCGACCGAGGGAAGCGCGTGATCGGGTCCGGAGGGATAATTGACGTTGCCGACGAAAACTTCACCGGAGAGGTAGGTTCCGGTTGCGATGACGGCGGCGTCACATTCCCAGACCTCGCCGAGTTTTGTGGTAACCGAGCAGATCTTTTGGGTGGAGTTTTCGGCAGGAATCGTCTGAATCGAGACGATCTCGGCCTGCACCAAACGGAGATTCGGCGTTTGTTCCACCGTTTCTTTCATGATCTGATGGTATTTTTTTCGGTCCGCCTGGACGCGTTTGCTTTGGACGGCGGCTCCTTTCCCGGCGTTGAGGGTACGGGATTGGAGGGTTACGCGGTCAGCCGCGTAGCCCATTTCACCGCCGAGCGCGTCGATTTCATAAACGAGGTGTCCCTTGGCAGTGCCGCCGATAGAGGGATTGCAGGGCATATTGGCAAGGGAATCCAGGGACATGGTAAAAAGGACGGTATCGACCCCGAGTCTTGCCGAGGCCAACGCCGCCTCGATCCCGGCATGACCGGCGCCGATCACAGCAATCGAGGTTCGCATTTTTTCTCCTTCAATCAAACAGATAACAAAACGGCATAGATCTTTGCAACGCAATACGCACTCGTTATGGCAAATCCGGAAAGTTTTTTGCTCCACTTTTTTTCAAAAAAAGTGGAACTATTTTTCTTTCGCGCGGAGCGCGAATCAAAACGCGCTTTTTGTTCGCGCCTTTGTCGCGAATAGTTCGAGGGGCTCCGCCCCTTTCCCCCGGTCGCCTTTTGAAAAAGGCTACGGCGAAAACTTGCCGTCAAGGCGTGAGCGAGTGCTTTCAGCGATACAAATAGATACAGTTTAGAATTAGTCTATCTCTAAATATTACATTTTTACGGCATGAAGGATCGAGAGGATCAGCCACAGGAGCAGTACCACCACCGTTGCGGGGGAGGCTGTTGCCGCAAAGATCCGTCGCGGATATTCCCGAAGCGGCGCCGCCACCGTATCATCCGACGGCGTTCCGACTTTTGCCCGTAAATGGTAAAATTTACGCGCTTCCCCTGCCGCAAACGCCGCAAAGAGCAAAAACAGCACGCCGAGCAGGAAGATGAAAATATCGTTTCCGCTTGCGTTGACGTAAAAGGTGGAGAGAAATCCGCGCCCGTACAATGCAAAGAGATTGTACGCCAAATGCAGGAGCAACGGCGCTAACAGACTGTCCAGCGCATAGCGCGCAAACCCCAACAGAAATCCCAACAATAAATAGGAAAGCAACAGGGGGAAGGAAAAATGCATCATCGAAAAGAGCAGGGAAGTCAGAAGCAGGGAAATGCCCACGCCCCAGGTTTTGAATTCGGCGAAGAGGATCCCACGGAAAAGCAACTCCTCCCCAACACTCGGCAGGATCACATAAGCGAATAAAAGATACACGGTCTGCAAAAACTGCCCGTTTGAACGCGCTGTAAAGGTTTCGTAAAGCGTAAAATTACCCGCAAGCGAGGAAATTCCGCCGGTCAGGATGCTTGCAAGCAAACTTCCGGATACCATCACGACGAACAGACAGAACAGAAACCATAATCGGATCGGTCGAAAGCCGCGCAAGCGCAGGGACGACCTGAAATTTGCACCCCGAAAACGCAAATAAACGATACACGGTATCAAAAATACGGTTATCTGCATCAATATGACCGCAAATCCCTCGGCGGCACGTCCGGTAAAGAGCGGTTGCAGACCGGCCGACAGAAGAAGCAGGAAAAATACCGCCGCCAGAAGCGTTGCAGGCCCTTTTACACGCGGCTTTCCGGCGGTGCGCAAGGGCTTCTTTTCCGGTTTCTTCCGCGGCTCGTCCTCCTTTTGATCATCCTTTGGAGGAAGGTCCTCTTTTTCCGCGTTTTCCTCCGGATTTTGCGAAAATATCGATACACGTACCCCAAAATCAGGATTTATATGCACATCGGACTCGGTTACGAGGCAGGCGACTGGTCGGTCGTGCTCTTCCGGGTAAGTCGTTTCGAGGATCCATTTTTCAAAGGTCAATCCGACCGTTGCGCCGGGAAATTTTTCCAGAAAACGGTCGTAGTAGCCGCCTCCCGAACCGATCCGGTGAAAATTCCGGTCGTATCCGAGCGCCGGAACGACGCAGAGCGTTTTTTCATCGGGAACGAAAATGGGAGCGTCGGCAGGCGGTACCGGAATGCCGTATGCGCCGCGCTCCATGGCGGCACGGGGTTCCAGCACGCGGAAGGTAAGCGTTTTGGTAGCCGGATCGCAGACCGGAAATCCAACCGGAATCCCCCATCTTGCGGCAACGCGCGCCAGCGGCATGACGTTAATCTCAGAACCGACCGGAGCGTAGAGCAGAAAGCCGGACGCGCTTTTACAAATATCCAGCCGCAGCAGACGTTCCAGAATATGACGTTCGAGCTTTTCCCGAATCTCGCGCGGCAGGGAATCCCGGTTCTTTTTCAGTTTTGCACGCAGATCCTGTTTTGTCATATCACTTCATCTGAACGGCGTGAGCCAGATCTTTTGCCTGCTTTTCTCCGCAGAAATAGGAGACAAGAGCAAGTCCGAATTCCATGGCGACGCCCATGCCTGCCGCCGTGATGAGGTTTCCGTCCCGCACCACTTTTTCGCGCGAGAGGATCGCGCCCCGGAGATCGTTTTCAAATCCGGGAAAGCAGGTCGCGCGTTTGCCGTCGAGAAATCCGCGCTTTCCGGGGATCATGGGCGCGGCGCAGATGGCGGCGATCAGTCCGTTCGCTCCCCGGCAGGCACGGAGCGCGGCGTCAACGGTTTTGGAGTTGTCGAGATTTTTCGCGCCGGGCATTCCGCCGGGCAGAATGACGGCTTCGGGGGCGGGATCGCGGAAAAGTTCTTCGGGAATATCCGCCTGCACGGGGATCCCGTGCGCTCCGATGACAAGATCCTGACTGCCGACGGCAACGGTCGTGACCTCTCTTCCGGCTCTGCGCAAAAGATCCAGCGGCGCCAATGCCTCCACTTCTTCAAATCCGTTCGCCAAAAACAGGTAAATCATCGCACATCTCCCTTTCTGTTATCCATGTTTACACAAACATCCCGTCATTGCGTGAGCGAGCGCATACCGCGTTCCTTCCCCACAACTTTCAACTTCTTCACTCTTACTTCTTATTTTCCCGCTGCCGTGAGGCGGATGAGCAGGGCTCGATTGTCGGGCTGCACCTGCGCGTCGGGAGCCGCCTTGTTGCGGCGGATCTCGCCGCAAACCGTGCACCGGTGCAGGATCACGAACCCTTTTTTCGGGCTGATCTCCACCCCGATCGGCTCCATCGCGCCGCCGCAGGGGTTCGCGCGGTCTCCCGGCAGATTGTCCACGTGAAGCGACCACAGACAGAACGGACAGTGGTTGCGGGAGGAATATCCGAGCGGCTCCACCTGCCTGCCGCAATGCACGCAGAGAAATCCGCTGTCGTTTTTTACGAATCGTTTGGTTTCCATCCGTTCCTCCGTCCATTCCGCACTTTCCTACATGATAGCACTTTTTGCGGCAAAAGTCAAGAGAAAGCCCGGCAGGGAAAGAAGTTTTTTGCGTTTGTCGGGGTCAGCGTCTTGACAAAACCGCCCGGTTGCGATATAATGGAGGAAATATGAAGAGAAAAGGAGCTTCCGATATGTCCAAGAATATTCCGGAACTGTTCGGCTGCATGGTGTTCGGCGACGACGTTATGCGCGAACGGCTGCCGAAGGACGTTTATAAATCTCTTTCACGCACCATGGGGAAAGGAAAGCCGATCGACCCCTCGATCGCCGACGTTGTGGCAAACGCCATGAAGGACTGGGCGGTGGAAAAGGGCGCGACGCACTATACCCACTGGTTCCAGCCGCTGACCGGCATCACCGCGGAAAAGCACGACGCTTTCATTTCCCCGGTCGGCCCCTGCCGCGTGGTGATGGAGTTTTCCGGCAAAGAGCTGGTGAAGGGCGAATCCGACGCCTCTTCTTTCCCGTCCGGCGGTCTGCGCGCGACCTTTGAGGCGAGAGGTTACACCGCGTGGGATCCCGGTTCCTATGCCTTCGTCAAGGACGGAACACTCTACATTCCCACCGCGTTCTGCTCCTATACCGGCGAGGCGCTCGATTCCAAAACGCCC
>CAMYUQ010000009.1 GCA_947302045.1 uncultured Clostridia bacterium | reverse complement strand
GAAGGGGTTGGGGTTCGGGGAAGGGGGAACCCCGCTTTTTCCCGAAAAAGGGGGTTCCCCCTTCCCCGGAAGCCGCTATTCGGTTCTCCCGACGAGTGCCGAGGAGGAAAGTTGAGAGAAGCAGACAGCGGTTTTGCCGTCGGGCGTTTTATAAACCACGAACGATTTGGGCAGTTTCTCGGCGGCGAATTTGATCCGTTTTTCGGTCTGTGCGCGGGAGAGATACTTTTTCGTTACCGCCGAAACGGTTGCGGTATCGGCGTCGAAGATGCCGATGATGTTTTTCTCGCGGATATTGAGGTTGTTGCCGATATGCAGATACATGGTTCAAACCTCCGGGGTATAGGTTCCGTCCTTGACGCGGATGACGCGTGCGGCGGCGATTTTTTCGGGTTCGCAGGAGGTGATGATGACCTGCCGACCGGCGATTTTCTCGGCAAGATAGCGGCGCCGTTCGGGGTCGAGTTCGGAAAAGACGTCGTCGAGCAGGAACGCCGGCACCTCGCCGCAGATCTGCCGGCAGACCTCTCCCTCGGCAAGTTTGAGGGCAAGGCAGAGCGACCGTTGCTGTCCCTGCGAGGCGTAGGCGCGTGCGGCGATGCCGTTGAGCCGGATCTCCACGTCGTCCTTGTGCGCGCCCCAGAGGGTGGTCCCTGCGCCGATCTCGCGGTCGTGCCGGGACATGAGCCGCTCGAAATAGGACTCCTCGACGCGGCGGATCTCTTCAAAGTCGCCGTCCGGCTGTTCGACCGAGGGAACATAGACAAGTTCGGGCTCTTCGCGTCCGGCGGTCATTTCAAAGAAGCATTCGCGCACCGCCGGGCGGATCGCTTCGATATAGCGGCTCCGGTAGAGCGAGAGGGTCGCCGACTCATGCGCGAGCTGGCGCGACCAGAGTTCCACGGTATCGCGGAAAGCGGCGGGGTTTTCCTCCGCCGTGCGGAGCAGCTGATTGCGCTGTTTTAAGACGCGGTTATAGGTTTGCAGACTCCGCAGGTAGACCGGATAGAGCTGCGCGAGAGCGACGTCGAGAAAGTTTCGCCGCTCGCCCGGACCTTCGCGGATGAGCGCGAGGTGGGTGGGGCAGAACAGCACGGTGCGGAACAGACCGACGGCATCCGACACGCGTGCGAGCTTGACGCCGTTCTGTTCGATCCGGCGGCGTCTGCCCGGCATCATGCGCACGGTCAGGTTCTGGTCGCGGACCGAATCGGAAAAATCGAGCGAAATTTCGGCGCATTCGGCGCCCAGACGGATCATTTCCTCGTCGTGGGCGGTGCGGAAGCTTTTGCCGATCGAGACGTAGCCGATGGCTTCGAGCAGGTTGGTTTTGCCCTGCGCGTTCTCTCCCGCGAGGATATTGACGCCCGCGTCAAACGACACGTCCGCCGTTTCAATGTTACGAAAATTTCGGATCCGGATTCGATTACACTTCATCGCCTACCACTGTCTTATACGGGAAGTTTTTTGCGCAGCTTTTTTTCAAAAAAGCTGCTGGGGATGTAGGGGCAACGCCCCTACGACCTTTTATTTCGCGCCGAAGGCGCGAACTGAAAAGGGCTTTTTTGTTCGCGCTTCGCGCGAAAAGGTCAAGGGTTTTTGTCGCTTTTTTGAAAAAAAGCGACGTAAAAAACTTTATGGAAGAGTTTGCGGGTCGCCGAGCTCAGATATCCAAATTTTCGGCGAACTTGGCGTTCTGTTCGATGAACTCGCGGCGGGGCTCGACCTTATCGCCCATGAGCAGCGAGAACATCTCGTCGCAGGCGATCGCGTCCTCGACCGTGACGCGCAGGATCGTCCGGTGCGCGGGATCCATCGTGGTCTCCCAGAGCTGTTCGGGATCCATTTCACCAAGACCTTTGTAGCGGTCGGCTTTGATGCTTGCGCCGCCGCCCATCTCGGCAATGATCGCGTCGCGCTCGGCGTCCGAAAAGGCGTAGCGTTCGTTGCCGTCCTTCGCGCCCTTGCGGTAAATCTTATAAAGCGGCGGATGCGCGAAATAGATATGTCCGTCCTCGATCAGCTTCTTCATGTGACGGAAGAAGAAGGTCAGGAGCAGAATGCGGATGTGCGAACCGTCGACGTCGGCATCCGCCATGATGATGATCTTTCCGTAGCGCAGTTTTTCGGGATCGAATTCTTCTCCGATGCCGCAGCCCAGCGCCTGAATGATCGGGATCAGCGACTGGTTGGCGTAAACCTTGTCCAGCCGCGTTTTTTCCACGTTGAGGACCTTTCCGCGCAGAGGCAGGATCGCCTGGAAGCGCGAGTTCCTTCCCTGCTTTGCCGAACCGCCCGCACTGTCTCCCTCCACGAGGTAGAGCTCGGTGAATTCGGCGCTCTTTTCCTGGCAGTCGGCGAGCTTGCCCGGCAGGGACGATCCCTCGAGCAGTCCCTTGCGCCGCGTCGCTTCACGCGCCTTGCGCGCCGCTTCACGCGCACGGTAGGCGGCAAGCGACTTTTCCAGGATCGCGCGTCCCACCGTCGGATTCTCTTCGAGATATTCTTCGAGTTTCTCGGTTACCAGATTGTAGACGTGCGTCCGCATCTCGCTGTTGCCGAGTTTTCCTTTCGTCTGCCCCTCAAACTGCGCCTCGGTCAGCTTCACCGACACCACCGCCGAAAGCCCCTCGCGAACGTCCTCGCCCGAGAGGTTCTTATCGCTGTCTTTGAGGATCCCGTATTTGCGCCCGTAGTCGTTGAACACCTTCGTCAGCGCGGTTTTGAAGCCGATCTCGTGCGTGCCGCCCTCGATCGTGTTGATGTTGTTCGCAAAGGTCAGGAGCGCCTCGTTGTAGCTGTCGTTATACTGCATGGCGACCTCCGCCACCCAGTTTTCGTCGTCCGCTTTCATATAGATCACGTCGGGATGGATCAGCTCGCAATGCTTCTGCTCGTTGATATATTCCACAAACGACTTGATGCCGCCCTCGTAGATCAGATCGTCCTCGCGGTAGGTTCCGTCCTCCTGCGGCGCACGCTCGTCCCGGAGCGAAATGTTCACGCCGCCGTTCAAAAACGCCTGCTCGCGAAGCCGTTTGAGCAGCGTCTCGTAATCAAAGACCGTCTCCTCAAACATCTCGGGATCCGGCTTGAAGCGCACGTAAAGCCCGTGCCGGTCGGTCGGACCTTCATCCTTGAATCCCCGCGCCACATGACCTCTCTCGAACCGCTCGGTGTATCTGCGCCCCTCGTGGCAGTTGTCGATCTCCACCCACGCGGAAAGCGCGTTCACAACACTCGCGCCGACGCCGTGGAGTCCGCCCGAATATTTGTAGCCGTCGCCGCCGAACTTGCCGCCTGCGTGCAGTACCGTATAGACCACTTCAAGCGTCGGAATGCCCATCTTCGGATGGATCCCGCTCGGAATGCCGCGCCCGTCGTCCCGGACCGATACACTGTCGTCCGGATGCAGCGTCACTTCGATCCGGTCACACCGCCCGGCAAGCGCCTCGTCGATCGAGTTATCCACGATCTCGTATACCAGGTGATGTAACCCGCGCGCCGACGTCGATCCAATATACATGCCCGGACGCTTCCGTACCGCTTCCAGACCTTCCAGTACCTGGATCTGACTCTCGTCATATACGTGCTGCTCTTGATTTTCCATGGCTTTCTCCTTTTTGGGGTTTTGAAAAGGTTTTGCGGGAAAACCCTTTTTTTGAAAAAAAAGAGGTTTTCCCGCACCCTTTCCGAAAAAAACTTTCCGTCCTTTTCGGAACGAGTGCGTTTTGCTTTTATTGATAGAATGGCTTTTGTTTTCTTCCCTGTCGGGGTATAAAGTTCAGCAAATTGCGGAACTAACATCGAGTGTTGAAAGCGGGCTTGCCCGCCCCGCACCCCTCTTCAAAAAAATGAAACAGTTTTTTAGGTTTGCGGAATTGATAAAGTTTGATTTTTTGTTTTTTTTTCTATGTTTTCATCCCTGTCGGGGTATAAAGTTCAGCAAATTGCGGAACTAACATCGATATTCGGGAGCCGGCACTGCCGGCCGCACTCTTTCCGAAAAAACTTTCCGTCCTTTTCGGAACGAGTGAGTTTTATGTTGGTTATAGTAATTACTTTTGTTTATTTGCTTGAATGATGTTTAACGATTGATTTTTTTACAATAGCATAGATATTTGCTCTGTTCTGTTTGCCCAAAGTTCGGCGTGCGTGAACCTTCCCAAGCGGGGAAGGTTTCCGGGCGCGTTACTTAACGGATCATACAGCCAAGAAAAATAATTGCTGAAATTTTTTCAGTTGTATCCTGTAATCACCATCACATGGGTAAGATTTTCATAATCGACAGCCGGGCGGATATATGCCTCCACGCTCCGGCTCGGCGCGTCGTAGGCGACCTGCTCCACCGTGCCGATCCAGAGATCCGCCGGGTAGATACTTCCCGTACCGCTCGAAAAAACCGCGTCGCCCACTTGCAGATCCGCGTCCGCAGGGGTCACGTAGGAGAGCTTGCAAAGTCCGGTTCCTTTGAGCGCGTAATCGCCGCTGACAATCCCGGCGGCACCGCGCGCCGGAACTTCGGCTCCGACCGCGCTGTTCGTTTCCAGAACGGTCTCCACCTTGCACCAGGTCAGCCCGACCTCGCACACGACCCCGACGATCCCGTCCTCGGTGATAACCGGCAAATTGACCGCAATACCGTGGATCGAGCCGCGGTTGAGCAGAAAGACGGTGGTATAATTGTTTGCTTCCCTGCCGACAACGGTCGCCTCCGCAAGATTCATTTGCGGATGTTTCGCCCGCATATTCAGGTAAGCTCTGAGCCGTTCGTTTTCCTGTTCCAGAAGAACCGCTTCCTCGTTTTGCCTCCGGAGCGATTCGTTTTCCTCTTTCAGCGCCTCGTTCTGCTTTCGCAGTGCCTTGACCGACCCGAAATAGGCGACAAACCCCTCTCCCGCGTCGGCAATTTTATTTCCGACCCAGCGGAACGGATAGGTCAGCGTTCCGACCGCGTCCCGCACGAGCGCGCGGTAACCCATGAGCGAAAAGGCAGTCGCCGTCACCGACAGCACCACCGCAACACAAAGACATATCAGAAAAAATTTATTTTTGAAAAGTTTCATTTTAAGGTCGCAACTTTTTTGAAAAAAAGTTGCACAAAAAATTTTCACTCACTGCGGTAACGAGTGCCTTTAACGTTACAGATATCTATGCTATCGGGGACGGTAGTTCGGCAGTTTGCAGAATGTGGTCGATGATTGGGAGCGGGCACTGCCCGCCCGCCGGGCCGGCTCAATTCTTCATTCTCACAGGCAGGAGCATGAAGAGTTCGGTTTCGTCCTCTTTCGGCTCGGCGGGTTCGATGTTGATACTCGTCAGCGGCGAGGACATCGCGATCCGCACCTTATCGGCGGTAGAAGCACGCAGACTTTCGATCAGGAACCGGTTGTTGAACGCGATGGTCAGATCTTCGCCGTCGTGGTCGAGTTCGATTTCATCATAGGTCGAACCGAGCGTCGAAACCGCCGAAATTTTGAGCAGGTTGTTCTCAAAATCAAGTTTGACGTGCGAACGGACGCTTCCGGCAACCTTTTCCTCGGTGACAAGCGCGGCGCGTTCCAGCGCGGCGATGAGTTTTTCGCGATCCACGAAAGCAAAATTCTTGTGGCTGTCGAGAATGATGCGGTCAAAATCGAGATACTGCCCGTCGATCAGGCGCGAGAAAAATACCATATCCTCAAATTTGAAGACGATATTTTTCCGGCTCATATAAACGCGAACCGTTTCTCTTTCGTCGTCTTTGAGGATCCGGTAGAGTTCGTTCACCGTTTTGGTGGGCAGAATGAAACCGAATTGCAGGTCGCTGCCGTCCGCATTTTTATTTTCCAGCTCCGCTTTCATCGAGCAGCGCGCAAGCTTGAAGCTATCGCAGGAAACGAGCAGGAGCTGATCCTTCGTCACC
The DNA here is from genome assembly GCA_947302045.1 of uncultured Clostridia bacterium. Lineage (GTDB taxonomy): Bacteria > Bacillota > Clostridia > Oscillospirales > CAG-272 > UMGS1865. The sequence goes on along the minus strand of CAMYUQ010000009.1, from coordinate 27,284 downwards.
TTAAAATAACAACCGTTGAGCACCGGGCGCTGGTCGTTTGCCGCCATTGCAAACATGATCTTGGCAATCATCTCGCGCAGGGTCGCCTGGCTGACGACAAACCCGTTCTCGGTTTGCAGACGAGGAATTTCGGGATAATCTGCGCCGCGCAGGGCATTCATCCGGTGGGTCGACTTGCCGCTCGAAATGCACGCCTGCATATTCTCGCTCACCGTCAGCTCCACCGTATCCCCCTCCATAACGCGCACGGTCTGGGCAAATTTCTGCGCGTCAATGACCGCGCATCCTGCCTCGATCACGTCCGCCTGAACCGAGAGACGGGTTCCTTTTTCAAGATCGAAGGTCGTTAAGGTGCAGACGCCGTCTGCCGCGGCGTCGATCAGAATTCCCTCGGCGGCTTTGATGGTGGACTTTCCGGAAACGGTGTTCATCAGCGGGGCAACTTCGTTGGCGATTTTCTGGCGGTTGAATACGATTTTCATAGCGTTTTCCTTTCTGATTTTTCTTCACGCGCGTGCGCGCGCGATAAAAAGAATAAAGTATATATGGGTCGTCGTAATAGTAGAACCTGCGGAAACTGTGGAAAACTGCGGTTTTTCCTTTACTGACGCCGTTTTTCAGAGTTGACTGCCTGTGGAAAACAGGTGTTCAATCTGTGGAGAAAAATGGGGAAAATTTTCCGTTCAAACCGGAAAAAATACGATCCGGACGAAAAACGGAAAAATGGATGGGAACAATAGTGCCGCGAGGTGTGGAAAAGGGGAAAGACGGGAAAAAAGCCGAACGGCGGCCGGTGAAATCCACAGGCGGCGGCACAACTTTGCTCCACAGGAAAAAGATAGAAAATGCGGAGAGATCCGGGCAGTTTTCCATGATTTTCCGAAGCGTGACGGATCCCTTTTCCACCGGTTTTCCACAGGTGTGGAAAAGGATGTGGAAAAACGTGTGAAAACTGTCGGAAAGATCAGAACGCGGTTCCCTGACCCGAATAATCGAGGATTCCGTCAGCGATCGCGCGAATGGCGACAGGGCCGCGCCCGGTCACGAAAAAGACGAGCCATTCCGCCGTTCCTTTTGCAAATTTCAGAAATGTTTTCATATGGTACTCCTTATTTGGGAAAGATTGCTGCTGGGAGAAACTTTTTGGCGGGCAAGCCGGTGGGCAGTGCCCACACCCACTCTCGACGCTTGTTAGGCGAGACGCGAAACTTCATGCCCCGACCGGTCGGCAGTGCCGGCGGGCAAGCCCGCTTTCAATCTCGATGTTTGTACCGCGAAACGCGAAGCTTCATGCCCCGATGGCATAGATGGATTTTGCCTTGTTTTTATCAAAATGGCATAGATTAAGCTTTCGTTCTGTGATGCGTCAGTTCGGCGTGCGGGAACCTTCCCCAGCGGGGAAGGTTTACGGATGCGTTCGTGACGCATCACTTATCCAAGCAAAGATGGATGCTTTTCTGCCCTATCGGGACATATTTTCAGGAATTTCCCGCCGATCCCTCGGCAATATCCTTTTTGAGGTCGCTGATCTCCGCGTTGAAGAGCGGGTCGGCGTGCGTCCGTTTCGTGATCTTCTGGATCGACGAAAGCACCGTCGAATGATCTTTTCCGAACATTTTTCCGATGTTCGGAAGCGACATTTCGGTAATATTCCGGATCAGATAAATGGCAATATGCCGCGCGTCGGCGATCTCCTTGTTTCTCTTGCTGCCGACGATCTCTTCCCGCGAGACGCCGTAGCGCGCGCTCACCGCGGCAATGATCCGGTCCACCGTCACGCTCACCGGCTCCGCGCCGCCGAGCAGTTCGGAAAGGCAGACCCGCGCGATCTCCATCGTGATCTCCTGACCCGAGAGGAAACTCAGCGCGCCGAGCTTCTTGATCGCGCCTTCGAGCTGCCGGATGTTCGACCGCAGGTTCTCGGCGAGGAAGACCAGCACCTCGTCCGGGATCGTGACGTTCACCTGTTCGGCTTTCTTCTTGATGATCGCGATCCGCAGTTCAAGGTCGGGCGGCTCGATATCGGCAAGCAGACCCCATTCAAACCGCGTGCGCAGCCGGTCTTCGAGCGGCTGAATTTCGCGCGGCGGACGGTCGGAAGTCAGAATGATCTGTTTCTTTTCTTCAAAGAGCGTGTTGAAGGTGTGGAAAAACTCCTGCTGGGTGGCAACCTTACCGGCAATGAACTGAATATCGTCGATGAGCAACACGTCGCAGGTGCGGTATTTATCCCGGAACGCCTCCATATCCTTGACCGCCAGGCAGGTCACCATTTCGTTGGTGAAATCCTCGCCCTTGGTGTAGATGATCTTGATATTCGGGTTGTTCCGCCGCAGGCGGTTGATGATCGCGTTCATCAGGTGGGTTTTTCCAAGCCCGCTGTTGCCGTAGATGAAGAGCGGATTGTAGTTGGTCGCCGGATGGGTCGCGACGGCCAGACAGGCGGCGTGCGCGAACTTGTTGGTCGAACCGACGATGAAGTTTTCAAAGGTGTACTCGAAATTGTAGGTGGGGATGACCGAGCCGGGCGCGCCGCGCTCGAACGCCGGCTTCCCTTCCAGCACTTCCGCAACGGTGGGAGGCGCGGCGGTCAGGGAAATATCCACCGTCACCGGCATCTTCAACAGCTCGGAAAACTTTTCGGCGATGGTCGGGAGATATTGCTCGGAGAGCACCTTGTGCTTGATCGAAGAGGAGACGCCGAGCTGAATATGACTGCCGTCGAAAGAAAGGATCTCCAAGGTTCCGAACCAGAGGTCAAACGACGCCTGGGACATATTTTTGGAAAGGTCTTCCTTGACGAGCTCAAAAATTTCACGAATTTCTTCGCGGTAGCGATCCTCTTGCATAAAATCCTCACAATAATACCCTATAATATATATAATATTGTAGCATAAATAGAGCGATTTTACAAGGGGGGAGCGCGGATTTTTTACGGTTTTTCCGAAAAATCGTGCCAAAATTTGCGAAAAAGGGGCAAAAACAAAGAACGGTTCTTATTCTTTTTGCAAAAAAACGGAAACAAACGGGAATAAAAACGGGGGAAGAGGGGAAAGAATAGAAGAAAAAAGGGCAAACAAAAAAACGAAAGAAAGGAGAAAAAACAGGATGGAAAACAGGAAAAAGACGGTGATCCGGATGATCGCGACGGCGGCGGTATCGGCAGGGGTGACGGCGGCGGTTGCGGGAGGGATCGCGGCGGCGCGGAACACGAAACGCATGAAAATGATGCGCGCGGCGCAAACGACGGGAGAAGTGCTCTGCCGCGTCGGCACGGTGCTTGCAGGCAAGGCGTGAAACCGGCGGATCCGGAACGCGAAAAAACCGTAGGGTTTCACGGTCGGTCAGGTGAAACCCTACGGTTTTTTCTGCGGGTCGGCGTTATCCGGCCTTTCGCTTTTTCGGAATCAATTTTTTGAAAATCGGGATCAGATCCGAGCGATAGAAGAGGAAGACGGAAAGCACCGCAACGGCGAGAGAAACGATCCCGGCCGGGATCGCGGCGAGGATCCACTCCATATAATTTGAGATCGTCATTCTGGAAAGGATCTGCATTCCGGCGAAAATCGCGACGGCAAACGAGGCGGAATTGACGCACATCCGCTTGACAAATAAGAGAATATTGCGTTTCAGAATATATTTTGAGAGATAGATCGCGTAATACAGGAACCGGAATCCGACCGAAACGGCGGTTCCGATCGCCACGCCGACCAGACTGAACCGCAGGACCAGGATCACGGAAATGGAAATATTCAGCAGCGTTTCCCCGTATGCCGCCATACGCGTCTGTTTGAAATGTCCGGCAGCGATGATCGCCGAGTGGTACGGTTGCCGCAGGCAGGTCAGAACTTCCGCCAGGATCAGAACGAACGCGAACGCAGGGTGATAATAGTTGGTGTCGGTGATTTTTGCGGTATACAAACTGACAAAAGGCAAAATCATCACGGCAGTCGTCGAAAAGAGAACGATACATACAAAAGAAATGAGCGTTTCATAAAAACCGAAAGCTTTTTGCAGATTGTCGTGTTCTTCCTTCGCGATCATGTTGCCGAACAGCGCCTCCATGCCCTGCGCAAAGGAGGAAGCAATATTTTTCAGGTGCGTGATGACCATGTGATATACCGAATAGACGGCGACCGTTTTCAAATCCGCCAAAAGGGTCAGGACCACGACGTCGGTATTGGAATGAAAGAAATATGCGATATGCTGACCCAAACCGGTCCATTTCTGGCTCAACAGATTGCTTTTTTTGCTCTCCGGCTTGACCAGAACGTATTTTCTCTTTACGTATAGGTAAAGAAAGAGCGGCTTTATGAAGAAAACGCAGCTGCTGAACAGCTTGATCAGGATCAGGGAAACGTTCAACCGGACCATGATCACGACCATTACCGTGTTCAAAACGGTCGTTGTGATGTTGAGCGCCTGGATCAGGTACTGTTTTTGATCCGCCTGAATCAGAATGGTATTGGAGATGCCGAAGAAATATTGCGCAAAGGTGGAAAAACTGATGACGACGACCAGAACCGCAGAGGAGATCCAGTCGAAATACTGCAAGCCGGAAATGCTTTTGTAGGAAACGGCAAGGATCAGAACGTAGAGCGCGAAAACGCAGGCAACGATCCGGAAGAAACGTTTGATTTCGTAAAAGATCGCGCCGGTGTCGACCGGATTGCGGTTTGAGAGCGGTTTATAAAGCGCGGCGCGCGCAACGCCGCCGATCCCACCCTCCAACAGAGTGATATAGGCCAAAAAACTTGCGATCGAGGTGGTGGCGCCGTAAGCTTCCGAACCAAACTTGCGGAGCAGAAGCCGCGGGGCAATAAAACCGCAAACAAGGGCGACGGCTTGCGCCAGGAGAGATATGATAATATTCCATTTTGCTTTTTTCGCACGACTTGACACGGTAAATCCTCGCTTGCTGGGTTATTCAGATCCGAACGGTCATTTTTTCCGGAAACAGTTTCTCAGCATCCGGAGATTCTTTTTCAGGTACAGGGGCTTTTTTCTCACACAGGCAAACCAGACGGCAAGCGCCTTCCCGCGCATACGACAGGCAACGTAGAAAGGGATCAGTTTGCTGTATCTCTCCCAATAAGCGCCGGGGTGCGCCGCCAGGTACGCCGCGTGCTTGCGGTTGATCGCGGTAAGCCCTGCCAGTCTTTTTCGGGGATTTTTGGTGATCTGCTCTCCCTCGTGCCAATGGTAAATCACCAGCGGCTCATCCACGTAATCCACCGGGTACTTCTGCGCGATCCGCAGCCACACGTCAAAATCCTGCCCGGATTGCAAACTTTCGTCGAAGCCGCCGATCTCCTCCAACGCGGATTTCCGGATCAGAGGATAAGAGGTCGAGCCGATAAAATTTTGCAGGATCAGCTCGTCAAACACGTTGCCCCTGCAACATTTTTGTCCTCTCCGGAAACGCTCGCCGGTTTTGTCGTTCTGAACGTTGGCGTCGCAATAAACCAGCGCGACGTTCTCCCGCTGCATGAGCGAAACCTGCTTCTCCAATTTTTCCGGGAGCCATTCGTCGTCATCGTCCAGAAAAGCCACAAAATCACATCCGGCGTGCCGCAAACCGGTGTTCCGGGCGGCGCAGGCGCCGCGGTTGACGTCGTGGCGGATATATCGGATCTCTTTTTCGTATGCGAACGATTTCTGCCGGATCAGATCCGCAACGTCGTCTCTGCCCGGAAAATCCGCCGGACTGTCGTCCACCACGATGATCTCGGACGCCGGACAGGTTTGCCGCAGGACGCTTTCCAGCGCGCGCGCAACGATTTCGGCAGGACGTTTATAGGTCGTGATAATCACGCTGATCATGCGGTTTCTCCATGATGACGGGCTTTCTCTTTTTTCGGCAGACGGAGCATTTTTCCGATCTCCGCGTCGTGGCTGCTATCCCGGAAAGGCATAAAGCCGCCGCAGGGCGAGAAGGTCAGTTCGGAAAAATAGACTTTCCCGTTGATCTGGTAGAGATCCACTCTCAAAAAAGGAAATCCCGCCGAAAGTTTTGCGGCAAGGGACAACATTTCGTCCAGCTTTTCGGGCTTTGGCGGAAGCGATTCAAACGGCTTGAAGTCGCTGCGCCCGTAGGGCGCAAACTGCCAGTCGCAGGTAAGGAAGCTGATGCTTGCCGTTTTGTGGTTTTCCAGCCCTTCGGAAAGATACAAAAAGCGCGGAACGCCGTCAAAACAGTAGAACTTATAATCCCGCAGATCGTAGCGCTCTCCGTCCTTCATATACGACTCGGCAAGGATCCGCGGTTTCACGTTTTTATAAGGCCATTCCCTGCCGTGCCAATAATAATTCCGGCGCAAGCATTTCTCGATCTTTTGCCGGGCGACATCTCTGTCGAGCCGGCTTTTATCGTGGCAGATCACGAGTCCGCCGCTGTCATGGGTGCATTTGAGCACGAACTGATCGGGAAGCGCGTCGAAATCAATGTCGTCAAACCGATCCCAGACGCCGAGCGTCGGGATGATGTGTTCCTCCCCGATCCGCTCCGCCACGTACTGCTTGGCGGCGTATTTATCGACCATGGTGGTATAGATCGGTTTCCTATCGTAGAGTTTGAGCCATTGCAGTTTTTCGTTGAAGGTCTGCGGATCCTTCAAACGCAGGGGACGCCCGGTCCGGATCCGAAACTCTATTTTGAGGAAGAGCCGGTCTGGAAGAATTTTCAGATACCCCCGCTGGTTGAGCTCAAAGAAAGTTTTTTTCAAGCGCTTGGTTTTCATGGATTACCTCTATGCTGATTCCTTTTGAAGGCATGACGCATCGGTTGACGGATCGGGTTCTTCCGGCGAAGGATCCGGCAAAAGACCGCTTTCATCGGATGGGAAGATCTGATACAGACTGAGGAAGACAAGCGTCAGAGAAAGCATCATGGTCCCAGAGCGGACAAACTGCCCGGTCTGCATTTTGACGAATACCAGAATAAAAGGCAGAAAATGGACGAGCCGCAGCTTTCCGCCGTACCGTTTTGCGTCCCGGATGAGCGCCCAGATCCAGCATACCATCAGGATCAGGCCGGGAAGCCCCCAGACCACAAGGATCTCCTGAATGCCGTTGTGCGGCGGCAGCCACCCTCCGTATAACGCACGCAGCTTTTCCTTGACGTTTTGCAAACCGATGCCGAAAAACATATTTGAGAAAGAGGAAAAGAGAAGCTTATGGAAGTACGAAAACAATTCCAGCCGGCCGCCGCTGACATCTTCTACTTCCCACCGGGCGATCATCAAGCTATACGCGTTCGGGAACAAACTGACGTAGATCCAATAAATGAGCCCTGCGCCGACGCCGCCCCCGGCGACCGTACCCATCGTTCTGAAAATGTTTTTGCTGCGGACAAAGAGAAACAGGACGATGATCAGCGCAAAGCAGATCAGGAACGAGCGCGACAGCGTGAGGAAGCCGTAGAGCGTCAGCAGAAGGATCAGCGCGAGATCGAGCGGTTTGCCCTCCCGCGCGTGGATCCCTTGCAGCAAACCGACGATGGAAAGATTGCAAATGAATCCCAGCTCGTTGGGGTTGAAGGTTCCGTCAAAGCTCTCGATCTCTTCCTCAACGGCTTGCCCGAACCGATAATATCCGGAGAAGAAGGAGTCCACGCCGGAGCCCTCCCGCAGCAGGTTGAAGAAGATAATGCTGCAAACGACTGCCGTGGAGAGCGCGAGCATCCGCCGGATCAGGGAGAAGCGGTAGTCCCGGTAACTGCTCGAAAAAATGACGATGCAAAGAATGAGTTCCGCAAATCCTCTGAAATATTCCACGAGGGAAAATCCGAGCGTCGCCCCATGCAAACCTTCCCAGAGCAGGATCGACAGCGCGAAGAGCGTCCAGAGCTTGATCTTTCCGAAGTCGCGGAAAAAGCGGATCAGGTAGGCGCCCGCGAGGATCAGCAGGACGTATTTATATTGCAGTGAGGAGGAGAAAGGAATACAGCAGATCGCAAGGGCGATCAGCTCGCTCCGGTCCCCGACGACCGCGACCGCGACCGCGTAGATCAGAAAAACGGAAACGGGGATTCCCAGCCCGACCAGATTGTTCAGGACGAGCGTGAGCCAAAAAAGCGCCATGCAGGCGTAAAAAGCCAGATGCCTGATCTTGGTCAGACGCGCGCCCGGCTGATCGCTCATTTCAAGTTCTGTTCTCTCTGACAACATCATTTATAAACTCCAAATATTGTTGTGCGTTCGTTTCGAGCCCGTGGGTGCGCAGAATTTCTCTGGCGCGAAGCCCGCAGCGCTCGGCAAATTGTTTATCTTCGATCATTTTCAGGATCGCGCCGACCAGAGCGTCTTCCTCGTCGCAGGGGATCAGGATCCCGTTTTCACCGTCGGCGATCAGCTCGGCGGGGCCGTTGGGGCAATCGACGGCAACGCAGGGGACCCCTGCCGCCATCGCTTCCATGAGCGCGTTCGGCATTCCCTCATACAGGGAGCACAGGACGTAGCACGCGGCGTCGGCGATCTTTTGCACGACGTTCGGATTCATGCCGCAAAAGCGCACGCGATCCGAAATGCCGAGCGACCCGGCAAGTTCGGTCAGCGCGGGCAGATCCGGCCCGTTTCCGTAGATTTCCAGAACGTAGGCGGGGTGTTTTTCCAGAACCCGTTTGAACGCCCGGATCAGCAGGGGGTAATTCTTCTGCCGGCAGAGCCGCCCGACCGCGCAGATCTTTTGCGCCCGGTCGGAAACCGGGGAGATACGGTAGACCTGTTCATTTCCGACGGCGTTGGGGATCACCGCCCCCTTGCGCCGGAATTCTTCCGGAAAATAGTTTTGGGCGCGCAGAGTCTGGAAAACGATCCCGTTACAGGCGGAAAAGATGCGGCGGCGCAGGTCGACGTCTTTTTTTGCTTTGACGACCGCGGGGTTGTTCCGCTCGGAAACGATCAGTTTGTAGGATCTGTTTTTCGTCAGCGTCAGGTATTTTGCCATCCGGTAGAGCATACAGAAAACGACGTCCGGCTTTTCCTTTGCGATAAACCGGTTGATCAAAACGGTGCGCCGCACCGCTTTGATCCATTTGTCAACGATATTTTTTTCCTCGTTCGCAATATGGAGCGACGCGTACCTCACGCGCTCGTCAAGCTCGTAAAATTTTTTGTCCGATACCGACAGGACGCAGGTATCGACCCCGTTTCGGGCAAGGTATCCGGAAAGATACGCCACGGTCCTCTCCGCGCCTCCGCCCGAGAGATGGGAGACCAAAAACAGAACTTTCATGCGATCCTCTTTTTCACAGAATTTCCGTTAAATACGCTCTTTTGTTTTCGCGGTATTTTTTGGGATCGAAATTTTCCGGCATTTTGGCGCGGCATTTCTCCGCGTATTCGTCGGTGGAGCAGATCACGCGCGCAGGCACGCCCGCCACGACCGTCCGATCCGGAATATCCTTCGTGACGACGCTTCCCGCGCCGACAACGCAGTTTTTCCCGATCGTCACGCCCGGCATAATGATCGAATGCGCGCCGATGAAACTGTCATTGCCGACCTTGATCTTCCCGAACCGGACGATATCCTCGTTTCCGGGTTCGCGGCGAAACGCCCAGGTGCCGCCGTCGTGCGTGATGAAATGCACGTTGCTGGAAATCCTGACGCGGTCGCCGAGCGTGATCAGATAGGGCTCGACGCCGAAATTCACGCCGCCCATGGCGGAGCATCCCTCCCCGCACTTCATGCCGTGCTTTCTGGCATATTTCAGACTTCCCATCAGTTTTTTAAGGATCAGTTTAGCGAGCATTTTTCAAAACCTCCGAAAAAACATTTTCAACCGTTGCCCGGTCACTCCCGGCGCGACGTGATAAACTTTTCCCACTCGGAAAAAATGATCTCGGGACGGAACGCGGCGGCTTTTTCCTGCGCGAGACGACCGATTCTGTCAAGCGTCTCTTCGTCTTTGAGCAGGGCGATCATCCGCTCCGCCGTTATGTCAACGTCCCCCACGGGAACGAGACAATCCCGCAATTCCGCGCCGAACAGTGCCCGCGGTCCGCCGCAGGGACAGTCGGTCGCGATACAGGGCAGCCCCAACGCCATCGCTTCCATGAGCGCGTTTGGCATTCCCTCGTAATCTGATGGCAGAACGAAGAGTTTCGCCGCCCCGATCGCCCCCGGAACGTCCTGTACGACGCCGGGCAGGAATACGCGGTTTTGCATCCCGAGCTCTCCGATCAGAGCTTCCAGCTCCGCCCGGAGCTTTCCCTCTCCGTAGATCACCAGGTCATCGTCGGTCTGCCCGGCGATTTTGGCGAACGCCCGGATCAGGAGCGCGTGGTTCTTCTGCCCCGAAAGGCGACCCACCGCAACGATATTCTTCCGCTCACCGTCAAAGGCGTTCCGGTAAAATTTTTCGTCCGCCTGATTGAAGATCACGGTCGATTTTTCCCGGATCTTTTCCGGGAACCAGTTTTTTGCGTCCTCGGTTTGAAAAACGATCCCGTCGGCGCGCGGGTAGAGATATTTTGCAAAGATCCGGTAGAGGATGCCGGCATATTCCCGGTTTGGATCGTTTCGCACCGAAACGACCGTTTTCACCGGCAGTCCCCGCGCCGCGAGCAGCAGCCGGAAATTCGGCTCCGCCATAAAAGAGATCGCGCAGTCGGGTTTTTCCTCTTTCAACACGTTGCGGAGCGCCCGGGTCAATTTCAGATTGCGCAGCAGCGCGCCGCTCAGATGCGATCCGAACAGCACGATCCGTTTGACCTTTTCACTGCAACGGTATTCTTCTCCGTCCCGAAAAGAGTTGACGAGAACGCATTCGTAACCTGCCTCGGCAAACCGGTTCGCCAGGTTGACGATGACGCGCTCGGCGCCTCCGCGGTGGATCGTTTGAATATGGAACAATATTTTTTTCATTTACCGACCGTCCGTTCCGACTCTTTCAGAATTTCAGAGACGCTTTCGTCGATCTCACGGTTTTCCACAAAAAGGTTATACGGGATCTTTTCGCACATATTTTCCCAAACCGCGAGAGCCGCGCGCCGTTCTTCCGGCGTGCGCATTTTTTCGATCCGCGAATCATTCGTATCGCGTCCCGCCATCCTCCGCAGCGCCTCTTCCCGATCCACGTGCAGATAGATCTTCCGAACCGACCGGCTGTTGCAAAGGGCGTAGACCGCAGCTTCGTTTTCACCGACCGGTATTTTTCCGGTATGCGAGAGAGAAAGAGCTGATTGCGTCAATCCCTGATCGAAGATTACGTAATCAAAGTCTGCGTGGTTGTAGACCGAAAGCTTTTGTGCGATATTCGCCGCATGGGAAAGAGCGGATCCGCCCCGGTATCCGTTCCTGCGAACCAACCGGAGCAGCGCGTGGCAGGATTTCGGAGACCTGAAAAAGAATCGCAGCAAATCACCGCATTTTTTCCATTTTCGTTTTCCGGGAGAGACGGTGTGGTCGCTTTCGTAGGTTGGTTCGAGCACCGAATATCCTCGTTTTTTCAATTCGTCTGCAACCCGGTGGGAAACACTGCTTTTCCCGCATCCGGGAAGCCCGTAGAATTCCAGAACGACCGGACGCTTCAAATCAGTTCCCATATTTTTTCCATCACTTCCGCGCGGGTGATCTCAAACGGACGGGAGGTGTCGATTATGGCGGTGTTCTCCGAGAGATCCAGCGACATCACAACCGATTTTTTCCGCTCGATCTCTTCCGCCGTCATTTCGGGCTTTCTTTCCATGGCGATCTCGGTCGGAACGACCAGTTTGACAGTCAGATCGGGCGGATTTTTCGAAAAACTCTCGTAAATACGCTTTTCCCGGCGGGCGATCCTGCCGAAGAGACCTTTTTTGCCCTGATAGCGGGCGAGCAGAGGCCCGTCGCTCACGCCCGGCAAAACCGTTTGCGGATAGCGGTCGGTCAGAACCAGCAGTCCGTTGTTGCGCGCTCGGGTCAGTTTGCGAAGTTTGGCTTTTTTCTCACGCGCCAGCGTGGATGCCCAAAGGACTTTCGCCAGCGAGTAGAGCCGGGACTTGAAGGATATTTTTTTGCTTTCGGCATATTCTCTCTCAACCGCTTGCCCGACGCCTTTGCCGCCCACTTTTTTTGCAATCCGCTTCATCGGACGGCGCAAGAGCGAGCTGCTCCCGTCTCCGCTTCCCAGATAAACCGAAACGACGTCTATCTTTTTGCGGAATTCTTTTTCGATATAGGCAAGGGTGGTGGATTTTCCGGCTCCGTCACAGCCGAGGATGGCAACGACCAGACCCCCCGCAGGAGAAATTCTCCGGCTTGGCGAATAGTTGCTCCACCCGAGACGGCGTTTGATCCCGCCGAAAAACCAAAACAACTCCCGTTTCGTTCTTGTGAACCATGAAGTGAAACGGTTATAGGAGGTAAACGGACGCAATTCGGCGCGGAGCGCGGATTGCAGTTTTCCGAACGCACGCTTTCTGCGCGGACGCTTCCGGATCAGCCGCATGATTTGCGACGCCGATCGTTCGCCGACCAGTCGCCCGGCGGATTTTTCGGTCAGATTTACGTCCGTGTGGTGCAAAAGCCACGCAAGCTCTGCCTGATCGTCTTTTCCCAAGCGGCGAAAGGTATCCCGCCAACGCAATTTCAGTGCGATCCGACAAAGCAGCAGAACAAGCTCATCCGAAGGACAGGACGTCCAAACGCCGTGACTGTTGAACACGCGGTTTTCCAGCAGGATTTTTCCCCAGGGGGAGACCGTATATCCTTTGAGGTGCTTTTCTCCCAACGTCAGCCGATAATGCGTGTGAATATGCCAGATCTTCGCGGCTTCCCGATCGAATCCGATAAAGTCCTCGATCGCGTTATACTGCATCTGCGGCGTAGCGCGGAATCGTTTGATCCCGCAGGCGGAAAAAACCTGCTCCAATTCGGTTCGTTGCGCCGGATCAAAGAGCATATCCAGATCGGTGTCGCCATCCAGCGCAGCCGACAAATGCTCGTTGCTTTTCCAGTGACAATACCGGATGTTCTTCTGTTCCAACAAGTCAAGAAACTGTTTGACGGATGCTAACAATCGAATGCTCCTCCCTTACCTGAGCGTATCGTAAACGGCGTCGTACTGCCGATGCATGGCAGAAAGCGAAAACAGATCGCGTGCGTGGGCGCGGGAACGGGCTCGCATAACCTCCCGTTCTTCCCCGGGCAGCGCTGCCAGACGGTTGAGCTCCGCCGCCCAAAGATCCTCTTTCAGCGGCAGGATCGCGGCGGCAACCGGCTCCGCGGCCTCGCGGTGCTGCGGAATATCCGACAGTACGCAGGGCAACCCGCAATACATCGCTTCCAGAACCGAAACCGGCAATCCCTCCAAGGTGGAAGAGGAAAGATAGTAGTCGCCGCCGGCCAGTCTTTCAAATACGGCGTTTCGCGGGATCAGTCCGGAAAAGGAGACGCGGTCGGAAAGACCTGCCTGCAATGCCTGCCGGCGGATTGCGCCCTCCGGATCTTCTGCGCCGATGAAGGTAAAATGCACGCCCGGATCGCATTTTTGCAGAACCCGGATCAAAAACGCGTGGTTTTTGACCGGAACGATGCGTGCAACGTAAATAAAATCGGCGCCGGCTTGTCCGTGCCGGACGGTATCTCCAACCACGGCGTCGATCCGCTCGGTGTCAAATCCGTTCAAAATCGCGCAAATCCGTTCCTTTTTTGCTTTTCGGATCGGTTTCGGATAGCTTTCAAACGCCGTTTTGCTCACGCAAACGACCCGCCGGGCGAGCAGGGCGTTGAAAAAGCTCAATACTTTGTTGTGAAACGCATAGCCCGAAAAGGTATTGTGAACCGTGAACAGAACCTTTTTCCGGAACCCCGTTCCCACCATGGCGACCTGCGTCAAAAAACCCGATTTAACCTGATGCAAATGCACGGCATAGGAAATCCCGTTCGCTCTGCAGTCTGCGATCGCGCGTTTGACGGTCTTGCGAATCTTTGAAAGTCGCCGCCCGGCATAATGAATTTCCAGATTCTCCGGAATTGCTACCATAGGAAGTTCTTTCTTCGGTCCGCAAACGATCAGGATCTGCTTTTCCTCCGGAATATGATTGGCTCTATACAGCACAAACTCGTTGAACGGCATACTGGTTTCGGTGATATTATCCAGGATTGTGATCAATGCGCGCATATTTTTCCCTCAAAAAACGATTGTTTCACCGACGGGCATGATCCGTCCGTTTTATTTTCCCTTGATCTCCTCTAAATACTTCCCGATCACGATCTCGCGGTCGAATTCGCGCTCGACCTTCGCTCTGCCGGCAAGCCCCATCCTCTCCTGTTCCTCCCGGCTCAGGGAGAGAAACTTCTCGATCTTCTCGATCAGATCCGCACTGTCTTTTTGTTTCACCACGAATCCGTTCACGCCGTCCTCCACGACTTCCCGGCATCCTGCGCGGTCGGTGGTGATGATCGGTCGCGCGCAGGCGCAGCTTTCGAGCAGGACGTTCGAGAGCCCCTCGGCGTAATAGGTGGGATGCACCGTGCAGTTCATCTCTTTGAGGATTTCCTCAACCGCTCCGATCTGCCCGTGGTAGATTACGACGCCGCGATCCCGCAGGTCTTTCAGCCTCGCTTCGTAGACCGGCTCGCATTCCGCGCAGATATGGAACCGCGTGTTCGGATACTTCGCGCGGATGGCTTCCGCCGCGTCCAGAAATTGTCCGATCCCCTTCTCTTTCATCATCAGACGGGAGATGAACACGAAGGAAACGGTATCTCCCGCAGGATAGGGGTAGGGATGGAACCGGTTCAGATTCACGCCGCTCCCGGGCAGCAGCTTTTCCTTCCCGCGCGAGAGCTTCCGATCCAGGAAAAATTGCATATTTTCCCGGTTTTGAAAAAAAATCGTCTGCACTTTCCGGAACGCGATCCGGTAAAGCGCGACGGTGACTTTCTGCAAAATACCTCCGTTTTCCACCGCCGTTCCGAGCCCCGTGATGTTGGCAATGCAGGGGATCCCCAGCTTTGCGCACGCCATCGCGCCCCAGATGTTCGGCTTGATGGTGTAGGTGAAGACGTAATCCGGGCGGATCTGCGCCAAAATTTTGCAAAACGCCCGTTTCAGTTTCAGATCTTCTACCGGATTGGTTCCGTGGGAGCTGATTTTAACTTCACAATACTCGCATCCCATCTCCCGCAGGTCCTGCTCGTGCTCTCCCGGAGGTGCGATGACGAACACGTGGTGTCCCTCGCGCAGGAGCCGCAGCACCAATTCAAAGCGATAGTTATAAACACACAGATCACTGTTGCCGATCAACGCAATTTTCATGCCGTCGTCATTCCTTTTCCAATCGGTGTTTTCCGGATTCTTACACTGCCGTTTTCGTTTCTTCGGTCTTTTTTTCGGTCTCTTCCGCGGGCGCCTCCGGCTCAACGACTCCATCCGCCACGTCGTCGTGCTTGAAGACCTTGACGATCGTGAGGAAGAAGATCCGGATGTCCAGCCACGGCGAGAAGTGACGCAGGTAGTAGGCGTCGAATTCGGCTTTCTTTTTCGGCTGCGCCGCCAGAACGTCCCGCCCGTTCACCTGCGCCCACCCCGTGATGCCGGGACGGGTCTGGTACATTTGGAAGGCCTCTCTCGCTTCGTTCAGTTCCCGTTCGGAGGGCTGAGAGGGACGGTAGCCGATCAAGCTCATCTGAAACGCCAGGATGTTGAAGAGCTGCGGCAATTCGTCGATCGAGGTTTTGCGGATGAATTTGCCGACCTTCGTGATGTAGCGGTTCACGCCGGAATATTGGTAGCCGGCAACGTCCGGCTTCGCGTCGACGCGCATACTCCGGAACTTGATACAGCGGAAAATTTTTCCGTTCATGCCGATCCGCTTCTGGGTGAAGAAGACCGGACCGCGCGATTCTGCCCTGATGGCGATCGCGACGATCAGGAAAAGCGGGGTCAGCAGGATCACGGCAACCAGCGCAAAGAGAAAATCAACGACCGCTTTCAATGCGCGATAAAACTTTTGCGGTCCTGAGAGTTTATATTGCATGGCATCCTCTTTTTTATCATTCTCGGGCACGCGCGATTTGACGTACATATTTCTATCATATATCAGCGCACACCACCGCAATTATAACACAAACCGATCCCGGTGTCAATAGTTTACGCGCTTTTTCCATATTTTACGTACTTCCGGCGGGGCTTGCCCACTCAGGTTTCCAATTCCTCGTAGATTTCAAGCAGACGGGCTTCGATCTCCTCTTTGCGAGCGTCGAGCTCGATCGCTCTTTGATAGTCGGAGCCCTCCGCGCCGTAGAGCTTTTCCTCCACCGCCGTCAGCTCTTCTTCCAACGCCTGACATTCGGCGGTCAGCTTCTCCCGCCGCGCCCGCTGTCGCCGCTCCTGCGCCGCCGCCGCTTTCGCCTGCAAATATTGCTCTTTCTGACTGGTCGGCGCGTCCTTTTCTTTCGGCTTCTCTCCCTGCTCCGGAGAAGCTTCCGCCGCCCGCGCCTCCCGGTATTCGGTCAGCTCGGTGTATCCTCTGCCGACCTGTCCGACCGGAAAATCGAGCAGGTCGCCGGAGAAGGGTTCTCCCGGACGCATCCACAGGATCCGGGTCGCCAGCTTTTCGGCGAGATACCGGTCGTGCGTGACGGTGACGACGGTCCCCTCGTATGCGCCGAGCGCGGTTTCGAGCGCCTCGCGCGAATCCATATCGAGGTGGTTTGTCGGCTCGTCGAGGAGCAGGACGTTGCTCTTCGAGAGCATCAGCTTTGCGAGCGAGAGCCGCGTGCGTTCGCCGCCGCTGAGCACCGATACCGTCCGGAACACGCTCTCGCCGCGAAAGCAGAAGAGCGCCAGAATATCCCGCAGTTCGGTCTCGGTTTTGTTCGGGTAGGCGTTGTGGAGTTCGTCGAGCACCGTGGCGGATTCGGTCAGGTTGCGGTTCTCCTGATCGTAGTAGCCGATCTCCACGTGGTAGCCGGTTTCCAGCGTTCCGCGCGTGGGCTGCAACCTGCCGGTCAGCAGCTTGACGAGCGTCGACTTTCCGCAGCCGTTCGGGCCGAGCAGAAAAACGCGCTCCCCCCGTTTGATCTGAAAATCCAGACCGGAAAACAACGCCGGGCGACCCGGATAACCGAACGAGAGCCCTCTGGATACCCAGACGGTCCCGCCCGAGGCGAGCGACTGTGAAAACTGCATCCGCACGCCGCGCGGATCGGTTTGCGGTCTATCGATCTTTTCCATTTTGTCAAGCAATTTTTGACGGCTTTCGGCGGCGACGATATTCCGCTCCCGGTTCCAGGCGCGCTGTTGGGCGATATACGCCTCCTGCCGGGCGATCTCTTTTTGCTGATTCTTCCAGTGCCGCTCGGCGATCTCGCGGTCGATCCTGCGCTGTTCCATGCTTTTGGTGTAGCCGCCGGCATAAAGCTTCGCCTGCCGGTGCTCGATCAGGAGCGTTTTGGTGGTGACGCGGTCGAGAAAATAGCGGTCGTGCGAGATGACCGCAAACGCTTTTGGGTAGGAGAGCAGAAAACTTTCAAGCCAGGAAAGCGTTTCGATGTCAAGGTGGTTGGTGGGTTCGTCGAGCAGGAGCAGGTCGGGCTGACGGGAAAGTTCGATGGCGAGCGCGAGGCGCGTGCGCTGACCGCCGCTGAGAGAGCCAACCGTCTGCTCCCGCGCGGCGTCGTCGAATCCCAGCTTTTCCAAAATAGAAACCGAGCGGCTCCGGAAGGTCATGCCGCCCTCTTCCAGATAGCGTTCGTGCAGGGCGGAATAGGCGGAGATCGCGGTTTTGTCCCCGGCTTCCATGCGGGATTGCAACTCTGCCAGCTCGGTCTCCATCGCGAGCAGTCCCGAAAACGCCCGGAGCATCTGCTGCGAGACGGTTCGGCTCTCGTCGGCAACTTCAAACGCGCCGTCCTGTTCGAGCAGTCCGACCGTGCCGTTTTTCGGCAGCGTCAGAGTTCCGCCCGTGCGTTCCAGCTTGCCTGCAAGCAGACGGAACAGGGTGGATTTTCCGCATCCGTTGACGCCGATCACGCCCAGCCGGGCGTTCTCTTCGAGCGCAAAAGATACCTTTTCCAGGATGACGTCGGTTCCGAACGAAACCGAAAGATTCCCGGCGGAAACGATATACATAAGAGCAGTTCCTTTCAGAGTTTGGTTTTGATCTCGACCGCCACGCCGAGGATGCGGAATTTTCCGGTCTCCTCGTCCTCGGGACTGAGAACGATCGGATCGTAGTCTTCGTTCTCGGGCGAGAGGATGATCCGGCGGTTCTTTTTCTCAAACCTTTTCACCGTCGCGCATTCGCCGTCCACCAGACAGGCGACGATCTCGCCGTTTTCGGCGTACCGTTTGCGCCGGAAGAGCACGAGAGATCCGTTCACCATGCCGCACTCTTTCATGCTGTCGCCGCAGATTTCGAGGTAAAAATACGCGTCGGAGTCCTCCACGTCGGCAAATTCCCTGCCGATCAGCGTTTCGTCGGTCACGATCGGCTGACCCGCGCGGATCACCCCGATCACCGGAACCATCTTGCGCTCCCGGAAGGCAAGGAAGGCGCGGTCGAGATCCCGCGCGCCGCTCTCGGTCCCCAGCCATTCGTCCAGACCCACGCCGAAATAGTCGGCGATCCGGGCGAGCTTGTCGGCTTTGGGGGAGGAACGCCCCTTTTTCCAGTCCGAAAAGGTGGAAGCCGAAATGCCGGTCTCCTTTGCGACCCGGTAAACCGAGACCTTCCGATCGTTGAGAAGCTTTTCAAATTCCGCGTAGAGCATCTTTCGCTGTGGTCGGAAACCGGTGGCACGGTCTGCCGACGCTCCTTTCTTTTTTTTGACTTTATAAAAGAAGTTTGTGTTCTTTTAACAAAATAAAAAAGTCGATTTTGTAGAGTTCTACAAATATTACGAAAATCCGAAATACCTATTGACAATGGTTCGGAAATCCGTTATAATCATAGCGATCGATACCAGTATAACGCAAACGACGGAAAATGTCAAGTGTTTTTGAAAAAAGGAGAAAAAAAAGATGTGGAATGTACAAAAAAGCATAATATTACCCTCCAAAGAGCAATTTGACCCGGCAAAACAGCCGTTTGGAGGGACGCGATGCCGCAACTGCGGCGCAAAGCTGACGCAGGAGACCTACTTCTATGTTTCGCACGGAAAACCGTACTGTCCGAGTTGTATTGAGGAAGCAACCGTAGAGGATTTAGTACGGTTTTGCGAAACAATGTGGGAAGACTGGGTGGAAGAGATGGGAATCCTGACGGTATCGCCGGACGCCCTGGAAGGAGGCGGCGAATGGGACTGAAAAAAGAGCGCCGGAGGGCGCATTTTCCGAACCTGATCTGCAAGGAGAACCGGCTTCTTTCGGTCACGCCGGATCGGCGGCTGGTGTTCGGGGATCCGCGGGAAGAGCGGGCGCACCGATATCTGGCGGGGTATTCGCTCTGCACCGATCTGCTCCGGCTGGGGCGACGGGGGTCGGAGGTCGGCAATTTTGCGGAGCCGGTCCCGGGACAGGAATGGATGTATGAAGAGATCATCGGCGCGGACGCGGATTTTTGGGAGTACCGGCGCATGGAGATCCACGCGATGCTGGTTGCGATGCCGACGACGCGGGAATCGACGCTGCTCTACTGTCATTACGTCAAGGGAGAGAGCGTTGAGTCGATCGCGGACAAGCTCGGCATATCGCGCCGTTCGGCGTACCGGCTCTACCACCGCGCACTGTCGGCGTTCTGCAACTTTCTGGATCGCAGACGGTAAGGAATGATCCGGAACGTTTTTTGAGTATTGGAAGCCGGCTTGCCGCCCCCATGGGGAAGGTTTTTGCATCGAGCAAAAAGCAAAAGTTTGATCTACGCCGTCAGAGATCAGAACCGGGGCGTATATGCCGCCGTTGCGGAGTCGGCGGTCTGGAAAAAGCCCGAAAAGCCGAGCTTTTGCGCCTCGTCTGCAACCGATTCGTATTCAAAACTCGTCACGCGCCGGTGCAGATTCGAGTCCTTCGCGTCATAGGCAAATTCCGGCGTGTATTGCCGCATCAGCGAGAGCAGAAACGCCTCTGTTCCGAACCGCCGCGCAAGCTCGTCCAGGATCCGGATCGAATCCCGCCGATACCCCGGCAGCACCAGATGCCGCACGATCACGCCGCGCAAAAGGATCCCGTCCGAACCGTAAACCGGACGTCCCACCTGCCGGAGCATCTCGCCGAGCGCGGCGGAACAAACTTCGAAATAGTCCGGCGCACCCGAAAGTCTTGCCGAAAGCTCCGCGTCAAAATACTTGCAGTCGGGCAGATAAACGTCGACCAACCCCTGCAATTTCCGGAGCGTTTCCACCTTTTCGTAGCCGCCGCAGTTGTAGACCACCGGGATCTTCAACGCCGGACGAACCGCTCGCAGCACCGCCGCCAGCTTCTCCGCATAATGCGTCGGCGTGACGAGGTTGATGTTCGCCGCACCCTGCGCCTGTAAGTCCAGAAAAACCGCCGCCAGCTCTTCCGCCGTCATCTGCTTCCCTGCACCGCCGCGGCTGATCTCCCGGTTCTGACAGTAGACGCACCGCAGATTGCACCCGGCGAAAAAGACCGTCCCGGAGCCGTTCGCGCCGGAGACCGGCGGCTCCTCCCAGGGGTGCAGAGCCGCGCGCGCGACGAGAAACTCTCCGCCGACGCCGCAGTATCCAACTCCGCGCGCACGGTCAGCCCCGCACGCTCGCGGACAAGCATAGCAGTTCATGAGATTATCCTTTTGTCGGGAAAACCTTCTTTTTTGAAAAAAAGAATGGTTTTCCCGCACCCTTTCCAAGAAAAAACAGCAAAAAATCAGAACGAGCGCCGTTGGCGTTACCAATATCTATCTCTTCTGGGATGGCAGTTTGGCGAAAAGCCAAACAAACATCGAGATCGGGAGCCGGCGCGGGTCGACAAAAGGGACTGTTATTTTGGTAACAGTCCCTCTTTCGGGTCGGCGAAGCAATCACTTCGCGTAATCGACCGCGCGGGTCTCGCGGATCAGGTTGATCTTGATCTGTCCGGGGTAACGGAGCTCTTCCTCGATCTTCTTCGCCATATCGCGCGCGATCAGCTTCATATCGGTGTCGCTGACCTGGTCGGGCTTGACCATGACGCGGATCTCGCGGCCTGCCTGCACGGCAAACGCCTTTTCCACACCCTCGAATCCGGTTGCGACCTCTTCGAGTTTTTCAAGCCGCTTGATGTAGTTCTCCATGTTCTCCCGGCGCGCGCCCGGACGAGCCGCCGAAATGGCGTCCGCCGCCTGCACGAGCACGGCGATGATGGTCTGGGGTTCGACGTCGTTGTGGTGCGCCTCGATGGCGTGGATCACCTCGCGGCTCTCCTTGAACTTCTTCGCCACATTCACGCCAAGCTCCACGTGCGAGCCCTCCACGTCCTGCGGGAAGGCCTTGCCGATGTCGTGGAGCAGACCGGCGCGGCGTGCGGTAATGCCGTCCACGCCGAGTTCGTCCGCCATAATGCCGGCGAGCCATGCGACCTCGATCGAATGTTGCAGCACGTTCTGCCCGTAGCTGGTACGGTAACGCAGACGGCCGAGCATCCGGACGAGTTCGGGATTGATGCCGTGAACGTTCGCTTCAAAGGTGGCGCGTTCGCCTGCCTGTTTGATGACCGTATCGACCTCTTTTTTGGCTTTTTCCACCGTTTCTTCGATCCGGGTGGGATGAATACGGCCGTCGCTGATGAGCTTTTCGAGCGCCAGACGAGCCACTTCCCGGCGAACCGGGTCAAAACCGGAAACGGTGATGGCTTCGGGGGTATCGTCGATGATAAGCTCCACGCCGGTGAGCGTTTCGAGCTTCTGGATGTTCCGACCCTCGCGCCCGATGATGCGTCCTTTCATTTCCTCGCTCGGCAGGTTGACAACCGAAATGGTCGCCTCCGCCACGTGATCGGCGGCACAGCGCTGGATCGCCAGGGAAAGGATGTTTCTTGCTTTGTTGTCTGCTTCCTCCTTGTATTCGGCTTCGAGGTCAGCCAGTTTCTGCGCCATTTCATGCCGCGTTTCGGACTCCATGGTGGAAAGCAGCTCCTGCTTCGCCTCTTCGGCGGAATAGCCGGAGATCTCCTCCAACTTCTGAATGTGCTGGTCGAGAACCTTGCGGATCTGTTCCTGCGCGGCATCGGCCTTTTTGAGCTTTTCGTCGAGCTGTTCGTTCTTCTTTTCGAGCGCGTCGGTCTTGCGATCCAGATTTTCTTCTTTCTGGCTTACGTAGCGCTCCATGCGCGTCACCTCGGCGCGCCGTTCTTTGAGTTCCCGTTCGGTTTCGTTGCGCAGGCGGAGGGTTTCCTCCTTGGCTTCGAGAAGAAGGTCCTTCTTCTTTGCCTCCGCGTCCTTTTTGGACTGTTCCAAAACGCGTTTTGCCTCTGCTTCCGCCGATCCGATCTTCGATTCCGCAATTTTCTTGCGGATCAGAAAGCCGACCAGAAAACCGATCGCGATGCCGGCGATGCCGGCGATCACGCCAATTAAAACTTCCATTTTACACCTCCTTGTGTACGTGTATTGATAAATAATAGTGTATAAGTAGACGGAATCGTCATTCATACCCATCATATTATACAACATTCCGGCGCGGTTGTCAAGTGCGCGCCGGGGACTTTGCCGAAAAAGTTTTATTTTGGAAAGCATCTCCCGCCCGCCACCAGGAATTTCCATAACAAAAAACGGATAAATACAGGGGTCGGCACCAATAATAGGTGTAAACCAAAAAATTTACCGTTTTGGAGGGTACTATGAAAGCAACCGGAATCGTTCGCCGGATCGATGATCTGGGACGAGTCGTGATCCCGAAAGAGATCCGGCGGACAATGCGGATCCGCGAAGGCGATCCGCTTGAAATTTATACAGACCGCGAGGGAGAGGTCATTTTCAAAAAATATTCCCCGATCGGGGAGTTGGCGTCGTTTGCGTCGCAGTATGCCGAGACCCTGCACCGGGTGTGTTCGCTCGCCGTCATCATCTGCGACCGCGACAGCGTGATCGCCTGCTCGGGCGTTTCCCGGAAGGATTACGCCGAAAAGTCGCTCTCAAAAGAGCTGGAAAAGGTGGTGGAATCCCGGTCTTTTTATGAATGGAAGACCGGGAGCGAGGCGGTGCCGGTGCTCTCGGGCGAGAATACGCTCTACGTGAGCTGCGCGATGCCGATCATCAGCGGCGGCGACATCGTGGGATGCGTGGCGTCGCTGACCGATTCGCCCGAGGACGGACGCGGAAACGGCGGCGTTTCGCACGAGGTGGAATCCAAGCTGATCATGACCGCCGCCGGCTTCCTCGGCCGCCAATTGGAGGATTGACCGCAGACGCTTTTGGGCGTATCCCAACGGCATAGATATTTGCAACGCCGTATGCGCTCGCCGACGCAATGCCGGGAAGTTTTTTGCTCCGCTTTTTTTCAAAAAAGCGGAGACCTTGCGGGCAAGCCCGCTTCCAATCTCGATGTTTGTTTCGCGAATTGCTGAACTTCACACCCCGATGGCGTAGATGGTTGCATTGCTGTATGCACTCGTTCACGCCATGCCGGGAAGTTTTTTGCTCCGCTTTTTTTCAAAAAAGCGGAGACCTTAAAAGCCCGCCGACTTTTGCCGACGGGCTTTCCTTTTTATTGCTTCACCGAGAACTGATAGATCGTGGTCTGGCGATAGGTCTCTCCCGGGTTCAGGATGGTGTTCGGGAAATCCGGGTGGTTGACGCTGTCGGGGAGTGCTTCGGCTTCCAGACAAAACGCGTGGTGCTTGGTTTGCGGATACCCGCCCTGGAACGGATAATCGGGGTCGCCGAGCATATTTCCCGAATAGAACTGGATCGCCGGCTGATCGGTAAAGACCTTCATCATCCGTCCGCTGTTCGGATCAAACGCGATCACCCGAAGGATCGGCTCCGGAGTCGCGCCGCCGGTGAAGACGAACGCATTGTCATAGCCCATTCCGATGGCGAGATCCTCGTTTTCTTCATGGATGTCGCGTCCGATCGCTTTCGGCTCGCGGAAATCAAACGGTGTTCCGGCTACCGGGCGAAGCTCTCCCGTGATCGAGAGATCCTTATCGACCGGCAGATAGGCGTCGGCTTCGATTTGCAGAACGTGGTCGTAGATCGGACCGCTCGCGTAACCGCCGAGGTTGAAATAGGCGTGGTTCGTCAGCTCCACCGGCGTGCGCTTGTCGGTGACCGCCTCGTAGTGGATCGAGAGCGCGTTGCCGGCGAGCAGCGTGTAGGTCACCGTCACGTCCAGATTGCCGGGATAGCCCTCATCGCCGTCGTCCGAATGGAGGGTCAGGATCAGCTTCGGCTCATCGCCGTCCACCGGCTTGACCGACCAGATCCGGCAGGAATAGCCGACCTTTCCGCCGTGCAGAGAACTGACGCCCTTCCAGTTGGGATAGAGCTTGTATTCCTTGCCGTCCAGAACGAATTTCGCGTTTCCGATCCGGTTCGACGTGCGCCCGACCAGCGCGCCGACGTAACAGCCGCCCAGCACGTAGTCGCGCAGGGAGTCGAATCCGCACACCACGTTGGTCTGCCTGCCGAACTTATCCGGAACCTTGATCTCAACGATCGTTCCGCCGTATTCCGAAATGGTGACCGTCATGCCGGTCGCGTTTTTCATGGTGTAGTTGTGAACCATTTTGCCGTCCTGTTCGAGAACGCCGAACTCATGTCTTGTGATCATTTTATACGTTTCCTTTTTTCATATTTTCTTTGGCGTTGAGGTTTGAAAAACGAACGAATTTTCAAACTTTCAGTCGTCGTAGCCGTTGGGATTTTTCTTCTGCCATTTGGCAAGGTCGTAACACATCCGTTTGAGGTCGTTCGCCGCTTCCCAGCCCAGCACTTCACGCGCCTTGGTCGGATCGGCGTAGCAGACCGCGATGTCTCCCGGGCGGCGGGGCGCGAACTTATAATTGACTTTCAGCCCGGACGCTTCCTCGTATGCCCGGATGATTTCAAGCACCGAATATCCAACCCCGGTGCCGATGTTGAAACATTCGGTCCCGTGGACCTTTTCTGCGCGTTCGAGTGCTTTCAGGTGCGCGCGCGCCAGATCGACGACGTGGATATAATCGCGCACGCCGGTTCCGTCGGGCGTGTCGTAGTCGTTGCCGAACACCGAGAGACAGGGGAGCTGCCCTGCCGCGACTTTTGCGACATAGGGGAGCAGATTGTTCGGAATGCCGCGCGGATTTTCTCCGATCAAAGAGGTTTTATGCGCGCCGATCGGGTTGAAATAGCGCAGGATCGAAACGCTCCACGCGGGATCGGCCGCGGCAACGTCCGAAAGGATCCGCTCGATCATCAGCTTGGTCTCGCCGTAGGGGTTCGTTGCCGAGAGCGGAAAATCCTCCTTGATCGGGACGGTCTTGGGAACGCCGTAAACGGTTGCCGACGAGGAAAACACGATCCGCTTGGCGTTGTATTCTCCGAGCAGCTCGACCAGATTCAGGGAGGAGAGCAGATTGTTGCGGTAGTATCTGCCGGGTTGCGCGACCGATTCGCCGACCGCTTTCAGTCCGGCAAAATGGATCGCCGCTTCGATGTCGGGGTTTTCCAGAAAGACCCGGCGGAGCGCTTCCTTGTCGCAAAGGTCGACCTCATACGCCGGAAAATCACGCGCGGTGATCTTGCGGACGCGGTCGAGCGCCTTCGGAGAGCTGTTGGAATAGTTGTCAGCCACCACGATGTCGTAGTCGGCGTTGAGCAGTTCGACGGCGGTGTGAGAGCCGATGTATCCGGCGCCGCCCGTGATCAGAATGGACATGGTCTGTATTCTCTCTTTCTATTGATATCGGTGTTATGCTTCCCACAGGGACGCGGGATATTCTCCCGCCCGGATCAGGGAAGCGATCGCTTCTTTGACGCGCGGTTTGTCGTCCGGGTAGGTCACGCCCTGCCAAACAGAGGCGGTGGGATAGACCTTGACGTCGCAAAGACCCTTGTCCATCTGCTCCTGCACGGCGGAGGGGAGATAGTATTCACATTTGGAAAGGTCGGCGACGTTCGCCCGGTAGAAGGTGCGGAAACCCTCTTCCAGATCGCCGAAGATAGCGGGAGTGAAACCCCAGCAGTTCATCGAAACGGTGGTATCGGGAGAGATCGGGACCCAATCGCCGTTTGGCGTCTGCATCGCGGCGCCGTCCCCGGTTTTGGTGATCTTCGGGCGCTCGGTCACGCGCAGGAGCATCCCATTTGCGTCCACTTCACATTCGCCGCGCGAGACCGAACCGTTCTCGGTGAGCGTGTTGGAAAGTCTGAACCCTACCATGCAGTGGTGCGCGGGAGCCGCCTTGCAGTCGACCGACGAAAGATGCCGGGCGAGCTGAACAAAGGTGTCCCTGCCGTAGAAGTCGTCGGCGTTGATGACGGCGAAGGGCTCGGAAACTGCCTGTTTGGCGCAGAGCAGCGCGTGCCCGGTTCCCCAAGGTTTGACGCGACCCGGGACGGGTTCGCAACCGGCGGGAAGGTCGGAAAGCTCCTGGAAGAGGTAGGAGACCGAGACCCGCTTTTCGATCCTGTGCCCGATGGTGGAGCGGAAGAGATCGAGATTTTCGCGCTTGATGAGAAAGACGACCTTGTCGAATCCGGCGCGGATCGCGTCATAGACCGAGAAGTCGATGATGAAGTTGCCGGAATCGGTCATGGGGTCGAGCTGTTTGAGACCGCCGTACCGGGATCCCATACCGGCGGCGAGGATGAAAAGAGTCATGGCAGGAAACCTCCCGAAAAGGGTGAAAGACAGAAGATATACGTTCATTTATAGTATAAACGAAAAGGCAGAAAATGTAAATAGAAAAAAGCAAAAAAAATGAAAAAAAGAAACAAAAAAAGCGCCGGCGCGAATTTTTGAAAAAAACACTTGCAATTTCGGGAAAGCTGTGCTATAATATTCGGGAAATGGAGAAGTACTCAAGAGGTCTAAGAGGCGTGACTCGAAAGCGGCTCGGTTTCGTCCCTCGGTATCTTCTAGAAACCCGCACGGCAAGGCGATTTTCTCGGATTTTTGACGCACGCCGCACGGACGTCATCTGACAGTTTTCTATCAAAATTCCGAAACAATTTCATACGGAAGCGTATCGAAGTGGTCATAACGGCCCTGACTCGAAAGCGGCTCGGTTTCGTCCCTCGGTATCTTCCATGGAACCGCACGGCAAGGCGATTTTCTCGGATTTTTGACGCGCGCCGCGAGGATGTCATCTGACAGTTTTCTATCAAAATTCCGAAACAATTTCATACGGAAGCGTATCGAAGTGGTCATAACGGCCCTGACTCGAAATCAGGTAGCCCGCAAGGGCTCGTGGGTTCGAATCCCACCGCTTCCGC
>CAMYUQ010000008.1 GCA_947302045.1 uncultured Clostridia bacterium | reverse complement strand
TGCTTGGCTCAGAATCCTCTTTTATAGAAAAAACCATTCCAAACCGCCTTATTATACCAACCGTTCTTTCTGTTCTGATCTGTTCCGTTTGGTACAGCATCAAAAGAGCATCATTCTGGCATCAATTTTCCAAAAATTCGGAAAGCCGTTCATGTAGAACAGCTTTCCCCTTTTTTCTTTGATTCCTGCGGGGCAATTTTTTATTTATTACCATGCGAAAAAATCGTTAAACAAAGTCGGACTGTACGAAACGGAGAAAAATGCTTTGGCGAATCAAGCCACGTTATACCGATGAAACAATTTGATTTTTCAAAAGCTTTTTCAGTAGTAGCGACTTTTCATTATCCTAATATGGTAGGAACACAGCGCGTTCCAGCCCTGCTTTGTTTGGGCTGTGGAGAGAGATCATGCGCGTCCCGTCGAATTTTTCAAACACCATGGCGTGCCCGCCGTCAAACGGGAAGCGACTGTCGAAGTGTCGCCAAGGTCCCGTGACCGAGCCACTTTCGCTTTCTGCTTCCAGAACAAGATAACGACTATCGCGGAAACTTGACCAAATCATGCGGAGCTTTCCGTTCTCGCAAAACAGGAACGGTCCGTCGGTAACATAATTGCCGTTTCCCGTTCGGTGACAAAGGGATTATCCGAGGCGTGGAACAGCAGAAACGGCTTTTCAGCAGGCGCACTCAGGTCGGGCAAAAGAGGCATCGCCCACACTTCGCCGTCTTTGATCTGCAACCACTCATGGCTGAACACGATGTAGGGAGTTTTGTCCTCTACCCAGAGCGTACCGTCCAGGCATTCCCAATCATCCGGGGTGATCGGCTTTTCGGAGACCGGCACAAAGACGCCGTCCGGTGTGTTGCAAACGAAAATATGCGTGCCACGGCATTTTCTATCCGCCTTACAGCTTCCGAACAGATAATATTTTCCGTTATAAAAATGAACCTCCGGCGCCCAGAAATCGTGATCTGCCCAGAAGCCGATATCGCTTCCGCGGAAAACAACTTTCGGATCCTCAAAATTTTCCAGATCGGACGTGCGATAGACAGAAAATGTATCTCCTGCACGAATGCAGTCCTGTTCCAGAGCAGTTGTACCGTACATATAGTAGTAACCGCTGTTGCGATCCGGCAGAATGAACGGATCCCGGATGCGAATCTCTTCCCGTTTCAGCATGATTTTCCTCCGTATTTTCAAAGTGATTTCCCAAAAAATTATGTAGTTAAATATCCAAGATGATCCAGCCAGACAAGGACGTGAGAGGCAAAGCCGTGATTACAGCTTGCCTTTTCTTTATCGTGTTCCCATAGCGTTCCGGTTCTTTCTGCCATTTTAACACAATAACCCCGGATGTTTCGTTCAAGCTTTTCGTACTCTTTTGCGCGATCAAGCAACTCCAAACGAAGGTAGTTCCCGATGAATGCGTTCGATGGCCAAATTTCCTTCCACTTATCGGTCAGCTGACGCTCAGAACCGAAATCACGGCACAAAATCTCCCATAACGCGGCGTCTTCCTCCAAGGTGGCAACCCCGGTAAAGAAGGCGTAATACTGGCAGGTTTCTGTGATCTCACCGGACAGTTTTGCGACCCCGTGTGTGTCGTAAACGGCGTTTTCTACAAAGAAATGACCGCATTTGCTCTGCGTTCGAATTGCAACTTTCAAACGTGCGGCTTCCTCGGACAAGGAAGAAATCCCGTAAAGTTCAAAGAGTACCCGCTTGAACAGGTAGTAAAGCATATTCGTCGGATAATTGATGTCCTGCACGAGTTGATTGCACCTTGACCATTCAACAAAGATCCATCCGGGTAGTTTTTCCAATAGCCCGTCCGAATTTTCAAACTGACGGAAATAGGAAAGAAGTGCGAGTGCCTTTTCTTTGAATGCGTCTGCCATTGCAACGTTACTTGTTCGTTTGCAATATTCGGAAAGTTCAATAAAAAACCATATCGCCCAGTTGGGGATGAAAGAATCGGCATTCTGCGGATCGGCAGGATAGCACATCGGCAGCATCCCATCCGGCAAACCCTCAAATCGTTCCACCATTCCAAAATTAGAAAGAAAATTATTCTCGATCAAATTTTTACCGGTAAGAAGGTGCTCCACGCGGGAGGTGAAGAAGCTGTCGCAAAGCCAACCCGCCCGTTCGCGTGAAGGACAGTCTGTAAAAATGTCTATGGCGTTTTGACAGAAGGTAGAAACCGCTGCTTCATAAAGCTTCCGGAGCTGGTGATCTGCGGTCGCTTTGAGCTTGCAAACGATTCTGTTCCTGTCAAATTCTACCCGGTGTAAACAGACGCTTTCAACCGTGACGGAACCGCTTTTTACCAGAATGTCCAGATATTGCATGGTATAAATCTCAAAGGTCAGCAGGGAATAGTGTTTTCCGCCGACCAGATGATACGCAACGACGTTGGAACATTCCATTCTTGTATAATCAATTTTTTCGCCCGAGAGGATCTCATCGAACGTCAGGTAAAGGTCTGCATCCGACTTGCAGAACAGCTCCAACCCGATCATGCCGGAAAGATTGGCGGAAAACTTTACCCGGAGGTATTCTTCTTCCAATGACTGAGGAAAAGAGCAACAGTCCGAACTTTTTTTCAAAGATAAATCTTCTGCCTCCCATACCGAGCAACGTTCCAGTCGGTCGGAAGGGAAGCCATCGTATTTCGGATTTCCGGCTTTCACAATCGACCGGTCACTGTAATGCGTTTCGCACGGATGGTTTTCTACGTATCCTTTTTCCAAACAAACAGCAGATTCTACCGGAAATGCCGGAAAAGGAATGCCCCGTTCGATAAAGTGTTTTTCTTCGCAATTTTTCACAGGGACGTCTGTCGCGTCGGCTGACCGGGAGAGATCATACACTTCGCAAAAGCCGCGTTGCACGGAGTAGCGCTGTACCTTTTGCAACCGTTCGGGAACAGAAAGGGTTTTCCATCCGAAGCGACCGGTCGCCGCAATGATTTCTTCACCGTCTGCCAATTCCGCACAAAAAAAAGCGGGCTGTTTTTGAAATTCAAAGCTTTTGCAGTAGCTGTTTGAAACAAGAACAGAAACCTGCTCTCCTGCCGGAAGGGTTATTTCATCGACGCGGAAGAACCCTTTTCCGGCTCTTGCGGGGCCGGCACAAATGAACGCACCGTCCACGAACACGCGGTATTGACTGCAACACGCCAAAAAGAGCCGGGTGGGACGACCGGAGGGAAGATCCGAAACGAATCGCAGTGTGTAATTCATTTCACGGTCTTTTCCGTCTTCCCAAATCGGCAATGCCGACCGAAAATGATAGTTCCGGAAAAACATGGTTGCTTGGCTCTCCTTATTGATTTTCTTTTACGATCATTTCTTTCGGCGTAATCCCGAATTTTTGTTTGAAAGCCCGGATGAAGTAGGAATCTGAATAGAATCCGGAAAGACGGGCGATCTCGGAAACTTTTCCCATATGTTTGAATTCGATCAGACTTCGCGCATAGTTCAGACGCAGATCGACCAGGTACGACGAAAATTTCTGTCCGGTTTTTCTTCTGAACACGGTAGAGAAGTAATTGACCGACAGGTCGATATGTTTCGCAACGTCGTAAACCGAGATATTTTCCTTGAAATTTTTGTGAATGTAAATGATCGCTTTTTGCATCCGGGATTCTTCCCGGTTTCCGGTCGCGCTGTCATTTTCATCCGGGATCTGGAAAAGAAACAGGATCAGAATTTGGTTGAGCATGGATTCGATCAACTCGCGTTTGAGGTCTTTATCCGGATATTTTGCTTCTTGGATCTCTTCAAAGAGGGAGATCAGGGGCAGGAGCCGGCGCAGTTGTTCTTCCCCAAACCGGCAATATCTGCGGTTTGCGATGGCATATAGCTTTTTCAAAACGTTCGGCTTGATAAGCGACTCTGGAAACTTGAAATTGATGAGCTCCATGATCGTTCCGTCATCGTTTTTCAGCGTGTGGAAGTCGTCAAGCATACACAAAAACGCCGAACCTCTGCCGAGCAGAATGGTACGGTTGTTCAGGGTGTGGATTCCTTCTCCTGAGGTGACCAACTCGAATTCACAGTAGTCATGCCAATGCAGAACGACCGGATCCCATAGCTCGTCTCCGACAAGGTGGTGCTCAATCCGCACCAGATCTCCGACGCCGGGCGCGGTCACGTTTTCCATCATTCCACTTTTTTCACCCATGCAAATCGCCTCCTTTGACAAATTGATCCTCTGTCTCTATTATAGCTTCTTTTTCCGGAATGTCAATTCTTTTTTTTATTTTTTTGGAGAAAAAAACCAAAAAAAGGTAACAAAAAATAAAAAAAAAAAAAAAAAACGTAGAATTTTACTATGTTTTGGAGATTTTTATTATTGAAATAGCAACTTGACAGTGTTACAATGAAATTGTAGAAGTGAACATAGACGAAAAAAGAATCACTTCAATCTTTATCAATTATACCAAAAACATATGGCGTTTTTTGAGTCGGAAAACTTGCTGTGACTCTAAAAGTCGGTAAAACCGAGAAAGGGAGGAGTTTGAGAATGAAGCAGTATAAACCCGTTGAAATGACGGTACTGGCGGTGGACGAAAAAGACATTCTGACGAGTTCGGTCCTTTGGAGCAACGGTCAGTACGACGAAGGAGCCGATATCATCCTCTGGGGTCAACCCACGTTCGAGTAATCGATCTGCTTCGTTGTGAACGGATTTGCGGTCTTTGCAGTACGGCACACACCATTAAAAGGAAGTAACAGGCTCGCATTTTTGAAATTCAATCAAAAAAGGAGAACACCATGAAAAAGAAGATTTTATCCATCGTACTCGCAGTCGTGCTTGTTTTGTCTTGCGTTCCGGTGATCATCACTGCGGCGTCGGCAGAAGAAAATACGTCCATGAGCTTTTCTTCAGTAACTTTCAAGGGCTACAAGGGCTGGATGAACCCCAGCGCGGGAGATCAGGAAAGATATAAGCAGAGAAGCTATGATCTGGGCTTGCAGGCGGGAAATCTCAGCAATATTCTGAGCGGAAGTGCGGCGCAGGCGCAGTCGAACAACGTCGGCGATTATTATCCGGAACTCTATCTGGATGCCTCCGGAAAACTCATTCGTGATAACCGCTACGACAACGTTGACACAACCATAGATCTGAACACCTATCTTGCCGAGGGATACGGCAAGTACTACGGTGTGTTCACGTTCCAGTTTTCATCATACGTTGTGCTGGATACCTTTACGGTTTATAATAAAGCGGCATGGTGGCATCTGGACCGCGGATTCGATATTCTGTACAGCGAGGACGGCACTACATGGACCGTGGCGGCGGAATACAGGAACATGGGCGCTTATGAAAATTGGGACAGCGCAACAGCCGAAGCTTTCCTTGGTGCGGATTGTCTCCATAGAACCACGAATTTTGACGGTGTTCGCGCCCTGTATGTTGCCGTTGCGGTAACCGATCCCGCAGGCGGCGGCCCTTGCTGCGCACTGTGGTACGCGAGCGCGACCGGAACGGCCGCGACGAGCGTTTCGGTTTCTTCCGTGACCTACAAGAGCTATCAGAGCTATCTGTCCGGTACCTACAGCAACAGGAGATCGTGGGATCGCTTCACGCTGACGGAAGGAAATAAAGCGATTGTCAACTGCGAGACCGACAAGGGCGGCACGGTTGCCTACAAGGCATATTCCTACCCGACCAAGGATTATTTCCCCGCAGTCTATCTGAATGATGACGGACAGCTTGTCCGCGACAGCCGTTATGACAATAACGGAAACGACGTCAATCTGGCGACCTATCAGACCGAAGGATACGGCAAGTACTACGGCGTATACATCATCAAGTTTGCGACTCCCGTTCTGCTGGATTCTTTCGTCGTATATAACAACACGAGCTGGTATCACCTGACGCAGGCGTTCGACGTTCTGTACAGTGCGGACGGAAACATCTGGACCAAGAAAGCTTCCTATACTGGCATGGGCGACTGGGCTAAGTGGGACAGCTCGAGCACGACCTCGATTGACGGCTCCGCCTGCCTGAGGAAGACCACGGATATGGGCGGCGTGAACGCATGGTACGTTGCCGTTGCAATTTCGTCTCCTGCGGGGCAGGACGACCACCGGTGCTGCCTGTGGTACACAGAATCAACCGGTCGCGCAGCGACGGAAGTATATGCTTCTAACTCGGCTACTCTGACCAACGCGGTCACCTACGCAAACTCGAATCCCGGCACAACGATCAAGATTACGAAAGACATGACCTGCAACAGCACCGTCGGCACGATTAGTGCGGCTGACACCGTTCTGGACGGTCAGAACCATACGATCTACAATTTGCAGCAAACCTTTGTCAATGTCAACGGTGCGGGTGTGACGGTAAAGGATCTGATCTTCTCCAACCTGACCGAGCCCGACGGCGCAGAAATGCGGCTCAAACACGTTGTGAGCCTCTTCGGCAATATTGCGGGCGGAACCGCTGACGATCCGGTCTCTATCAAAAATGTGACCAATCAGCGGAACGTGATTGAAGTCAACAGTATTTGCGGTCAATTTGCGCAAACGGTTTCCGGCAACGTCGTTTTCAGCGATTGCGTCAATGAAGGGAATATGATTGCGACGAATGCCAGCGGCTCCAACTACAAGATCGGCGGATTTGTGGGCGGAGTGGACACTGCGGGTGCAGAGGTCACTTTCAGTTCCTGCACGAACACGGGCAACGTTTCCGGTTCGCAAGTCGGCGGTTTCATCGGGGTTTTCGGCGATGAAGCCGGCGTTACGATCACTATGACGGACTGCCGCAACAACGGCACGGTGACCGGGTTTGCAGACAGCGTTGCGAACAAAGGATTTGGCATTGCCGGCGGATTGATCGGCGGCGTTAACAACACGAAAACGATCGTGGCAGATACTTATATCACTTTGACGGAATGCGTGAACAACGGAGACGTTCGCGTGGAAAACGTTGAGGAAAATTCCAAGCAGAACGCAATCGGCGGTCTGATCGGTCTGGCAGGTGCCGTTGCGGAAAAAGACCGTGATACAACGGTTGAGATTAATCTGTATGACTGCGCCGTTTACGGTTGCGATATCGACACGGCGGGTGCTGATTTCTTCGCGGCTCCGCTGATCGGCAAATGTTCTCCGCAGAACGACGATTATTACAACGTGACCGCGAAGAACTGCTACGTCAGCAAGGTTAACGTATCTGCTCCCGGCAACGCGCGCAAGCTGATCGGCGTTGAAAGCTACGTTCAGGACGACCTGATCGTTTCGTATAACTGCGTGATGAATGAACTGACCGAAAACGGCCTTGAAACCTGGAATGATTACGCATATGACGGCATGAAGGCGGATCGTAAATATACCGCGAACAACGGCTTCGACGATACCGACATCGAAAATCTGATCGGAAAAGGGAAAGCCCCCTACGCACAGCAGGCAACCTACCAGGGCGAGGGCGGAACGCTGCGGAAAGTCCGTTTCGTCGGCACGATCAGCGAGGCAACCTTCGATTCTGAAACCTACGACCGTTACGGTTTCTTTGTGACCGCAAAAATTAAGAGTGACAACAGCGTGAAAGCGTGGAATCTCAGCGGAACCAGAGTTTATGAATCTCTCAATGCCAATGGTTTGGAGGAGTTAGTGGCGGATGCCCTTGGCGATACGTATGCGTTTGCACTCACGATCACCGATATTCCTGCCAACCTTGCAATTTCGTTCCGCGTAACGCCTTATCTTGTGGCGAAGGACGGCAGCATCATCTTCGGCACGTCCGGAACGCTGAACCTTTCATGAATCATTCTGATTTTCGTGCCGAAAGAATCGGCAGGAACATAAAAACACATTGATCGAAGAAAGGAACAATTTATATGAAGAAAGCGTACCTGGAACCCCACGTATTCGTCTTCTTTCCCGATGAGGCGGACATTTTGACCCTTTCCACGGAAACTTCCGGCGACGGAATGCAGATCAGTTGGAAAAACGAGGGATATTTGTGATTTCTGTATCACTGCAAAATAAAAAAGGAGAAAATTTGGTATGAAAAAGAAGATTTTATCCATCGTACTCGCAGTCGTCATGCTTCTGTCGTGTATCCCTGTAATCATGATGACCACTGCATCGGCGGACAGTACATCGCTCAGCTTTTCCTCTGTAACGTTCCAAGGTTACAAAGGCTGGATGGATGCCGATAAGGGCGGACAGGAAAGATATAAGCAAAGGGGCAATGATCTGGGTTTGCAGGCAGGCACGCTGAGCAATATCTTATCCGGCAGCGCCGCGCAGGCACAGTCCAACAACGTTGGCGACTATTATCCGGAACTCTATCTGAACGCGTCCGGACAGCTGGTTCGCGACAATACCTATGATAATGTGAACACAGACGTCAATTTGGAAACCTATCTTGCAAGCGGACTCGGAAAGTACTACGGCGTTTACAAGTTCAAATTTGCAAACCTTGTGGAACTGAATACCTTCACGGTATATAACCAAGCGGCATGGTGGCATCTGAACCGCGGATTTGATATTTTGGCAAGTGCCGACGGTACGACTTGGACGAAGGTTGCAACCTATACCGGCATGGGCAATTATGCCAACTGGGATAGCGAAAGCACAACGTCGTTCGGCGGGAAAGATTGCTTGCTCAGAACGACCGATATGGGCGACATCAGCGCATTGTATGTTGCCGTGGCAGTCACAGATCCTGCCGGCGGCGGACCGAACTGTGCGCTCTGGTACGCAACAGCGACCGGTCGGGATCTCTCGCTCGGTATTTCCAAGGTAACCTTTACCGGTTATAAGGGCTGGCTGGACGCAGACGAAGGCGGACAGGAAAGATATAAACAAAGAGGTTATGATCTGGGTTTGCAGGCGGGTACGCTGAGCAACATCACAACCGGCAGTGCCGCGCAGGCGCAGTCCAACAACGTCGGTAACTATTATCCGGAGCTTTATCTGAACGCAGCCGGACAACTGGTTCGCGACAATACGTATGATAACGTGAATACAGACGTCAATCTGGATACCTATCTTGCCAATGGACTCGGGAAATACTACGGTGTTTATAAGATCCAGTTCTCCGGATTGAAACAGTTGGACACCTTTACGGTATATAACCGGGCGGTATGGTGGCATCTGAACCGTGGATTTGATATTTTGGCAAGTGCCGACGGCACGACCTGGACAAAGGTCGCTTCCTATACCAACATGGGCAATTATGCCAACTGGGATAGCGAAACCACAACGTCGTTCGGCGGTCAGGATTGTTTGCTCAGAACGACCGATATGGGTGGCATCAACGCGCTGTATGTTGCCGTGGCGGTGACAGAACCTGCCGGCGGCGGACCGAACTGTGCGCTCTGGTATGCAACCGCAACCGGACGTGATCCTTCCTATCTGACGATCTCTACCTTCAACTATAAGGCATATCAGGCATACTTATCCGGAAGCAACAGCGATAAAAGAAAATGGGATAACAACACCGTTGCGGAAGGAAACGCGGCGCTGATCAACAGCGGCGTGGATAGCAATAAGGGCGGCACGATCGCATACAAGGCATATTCCCGTCCGACAAAGAATTATTATCCCGATATGTATCTGAACAGCGACGGAGTGCTGGTTCATGACGGCAGATATGACAACAACGGAACCGATGTGGTATTGGAATCCTATCTCGCGGAAGGGGTTGGAAAATATTACGGTGTTTTCAAGCTCCAGTTCAGCGGGTTGAAATATCTGGACACCTTCACGGTTTACAACAATACCAGTTGGTATCATCTGCAGCGCGGATTCGACGTTATGTATAGCGCCGACGGAACGGTCTGGACGAAAGTAGCGTCCTATACCGACATGGGCAACTATGATAACTGGAGCGGACAGAAAACGGTTGACGGATCGAACTGTCTTTACAAAACGATCGATATGGGCGGCGTTTGCGCGCAATATGTTGCGGTTGCGATCACCAGTCCCGCAGGTCAGGATGACCACCGTTGCTGTTTGTGGTATGCTGACGCGACCGGAAGAGATGCAACGACCGTTTATGCTTCCAATATCACCGAATTGCGGAGTGCCATCCTGTACGGAAACGCCAACACGGGTAAGACAATTAAACTGACAAGCGATATCGTTTGCGAAAACAGTACGACCTTTGGCACGATTTCCGGAACCGATCTGACTCTCGACGGTCAGAATCACACGATCTATAATTTGCGTCAAGCATTTGTAACGATCAACGGCGCGGGTGTGACGGTGAAGAATCTGACGATCTCCAATCAAGTCGCGGCAGGCGGTGCAAATATTTCGCTTTCCGGAAACAATAAGATTTTTGGAGATACCGTTCAGGGCGGGACGAGTGCAAAGCCCGTCGTTATTGAAAATATCACGAACCAACGCGATCTTTCCGGAGTGAGCGATCTGTGCGGAATGTTTGCCAGAACTGCTTCCGGTTATGTGATTTTCCGGAATTGCACCAACGCAGGAAATATTACCGCCGGAACGGGTGGCAACTATAAAGTCAGCGGATTCCTCGGGCAACCAAACGCGGGTTCGAACGTGACCTTTGATTCCTGCACGAACACGGGTGCCGTTTCGGGTTCGCAGGCAGGCGGCTTCATCGGCGTCTACGAAGCCGGAGTAACGGTCAACATGACGAACTGTTCCAACACCGCCGTGATCACCGGCTATTCAAACAGCAGTGCGTACGGTACCGCGGGCGGCATGATCGGCGGCTTCAACAACGGCGGCGATGTCGGATCCAATACCTACATTACCCTGACGGGTTGCAAGAACACCGGAGATATCGTGCTCAGCAGCACAGCGGATAACGATAAAAACAAGGCGCTCGGCGGTCTGATCGGTCATGCCGGAGGCGTGACAAGTGAGGATAAGACGACGGTCTATCGGATCACGCTGAATAGATGCGAAGTCTACGGTTGCCAAATTGATGCTGCAAACAAGAGCGACTATTATGCGGCGGGTCTGGTTGGTAAGATTTCTCCGAAAGCCAACTCCAACGTTTGCGTTCTCGCGGAAAACTGCTATCTGAGCAAGGTCGGCGTTTCCGCCGGCAACGCGCGCAAATTCGTGGGCGTGGGATCCTATTCCGTCAATGCTGTTTCTGCGGAAAACTGTGTCGTTTACAACCTAAGTCGGATGAATGGCAGCGGAGACCCGATCGCATGGGGTAACGACGCGATGACGGGATGCTCCCGGATCTTCACCGCAAATTCCACCGATAAAACCGGCTTTTCTGATACCGATACGGCAAACGTCATTTCGGGCGGCGGCAGTGCCTTCGTGCAAACCGGCACCAATAAGATCCGATTTGTTGCAACACTCCCCACCGGATTTGATCTGACGGAGTACACCCGCGCGGGATTCTATGTGGTTGCCCTGACCCCGGATAACACCGATGGGCAGACCAACAAAGTCTGGATCAAGAATTCGCAGAGCGTTTACGGCCAGATCTATGCAGGCGGCGAAACCCGAACGGCTTCTTCCATTGTTTCGGGCTCGCAGTACCTGTTTGTTTGCGAGCTGACGGAAATTCCTTCCAACATCGGAACCGTGACCTTCTATCTCACGCCCTACGTGATCGATGTTTCCGGAAAGATCACCTTCGGCACGACCAATAGCTACGCGTATAATTCCGGCAGCAGCACCGTAACGCCGATCAAGTTAATGTCCTACAACATCAAAGACGGCGAGTATAACAACAAAGGTGCGGAAACTCGTAAAACCTCTCTGGCAAACAATGTGAAAAACCAGAATCCGGATATCGTTTGCGTGCAGGAGGTCAGAAGTTCAAACGATTCCTATCACATTACGGCGAGCAACTTTGCTTCTGCCTGCAGCGGGACCAGAACTTATACTTCTTATCAGACCTCCAATACGGCAGTCCTGTGGGATTCTTCTCTCTACACCAAAGTGTCGGGGGGCACCGCAAATACCGATGTTCCGCAGGCAAACGGCGGCGACAAATGGGCTCAATCGTCCGCGTGGGTGCTGTTGAGACGGAAATCGGATAACGAAATTTTCTACGTTATTTCGGCTCATTTTGATACGAACGAACCCGTGAAAAGTGCGGAAAATCTGAAAGACTACATCAAAACGTATCTGAACGCAAGTTCCCGTGTGATTGTGGCAGGCGACTTTAACCTCGACGAGACGCGCAAATCAACCCAGGACCAATTCTTCTACATGGGCTATTCAAACGCGAACCAAGCGTTTACGAATGTAGTCGCTGCGAACGAAAATTTGCAGGACGAATGGAACCACGACGATGACGGTTCTGTTGCGGATTACGGTTTGACGCCGACGTATCCCGCACAGACACGCATCATCGACTGGTGCTATTACACCACGGACGGATTTATCTGGAACTCGTT
This sequence comes from uncultured Clostridia bacterium, assembly GCA_947302045.1. GTDB lineage: Bacteria > Bacillota > Clostridia > Oscillospirales > CAG-272 > UMGS1865. The sequence goes on along the minus strand of CAMYUQ010000008.1, from coordinate 23,546 downwards.
TTCGGTTGTATCGAGTGCGGGAACTTCTGCATCCGACCACTATCCGATCCTGGCAACGCTGAAACTTCGTCCTTAATCCCGATTTTATCAAACTCCCCGGCCGGCTTTTGCCCGGCAGGGGACGCGATCCGGATAAAGAAAGGAATGGTCATAAAAATGAAAAAGTACGAACCGGTACAAATCAATGTGATCCGGGTGCAAAGTGAAGATATTATAACTGTTTCTGTCATTTTAGATCAGCAGCAGTATATCGAGGGCTCCGATTCTGTGCAGTGGGGCGCACCTGTTTTTGAATGATCTTTTTTGCGATAATTCATACCGACACAGCAATTGAATGAGAAGTGGTTTCGTGGATCGGAAGATCCTACCGAAAGGAGAACACCATGAAAAAGAAACTTTTATCCCTCGCGCTTGCAGTCGTGCTTGTCTTGTCCTGCGTTCCGGTGATCATCACCACGGCGTCGGCAGAAAGCGCGTCCCTGAGCTTTTCCTCGGTAACCTTCAAGGGCTACAAGGGCTGGATGAACCCCAGCGCGGGCGGACAGGAGAGATATAAACAGAGAAGCTACGATCTGGGCTTGCAAGCGGGAACGCTCAGCAATATTCTGAGCGGAACTGCGGCGCAGGCGCAGTCGAACAACGTCGGCGATTACTATCCGGAACTCTATCTGAACGCCTCCGGAAACCTCGTTCGCGATAACCGCTACGACAACGTCAACACAACCATAAATCTGGCAACCTATCTCGCCGAAGGATACGGCAAATATTACGGCGTATTCACTTTTGAGTTTTCGTCATACGTTTTGTTGGATACCTTTACGGTTTACAACAGAGAGGCGTGGTGGCATCTGAACCGCGGATTCGATATTCTGTACAGTGCCGACGGCACTACGTGGATCGTGGCGGCGGAATACAGGAACATGGGCACTTATGAAAATTGGGACAGTGCAACGCCTGCTAATTACCTTGGACAAAACTGTCTCCACAGAACCACGAATTTCGGCGGCGCAGTTGCCAAATATGTAGCCGTTGCCGTAACCGATCCCGCAGGCGGCGGTCCTTGCTGCGCGCTGTGGTATGCAACGGCGACCCGTCGGGTAACAACCGAAATTAATACTTCCACCATTATCGGGTTGAAGAATGCGATCACCTATGCCAATGCCAACTCGGGTACGACTATTAAGCTGACCTCCGATATTACCTGCGGAAACAGCACCTCGTTTGGTACGATAAGCGGAGCCAATACGGTTCTGGACGGTCAGAACCATACGATCTACAACCTGCGGCAGACCTTTGGAAGTATCAACGGCGCGGGTGTGACGGTGAAGAATCTGACGATCTCCAATCAAACGTCCAGTGGCGGATCCAATATGTCCCTCACCGGCGTGGTGAGTATTTTCGACAGTATTGCGAGCGGAACGTCTGCAAACCCGGTCACCATACAGAACGTTACCAATCAGCGAAACATTACAAACGTTAACAACTATTGTGGTCAGTTTGCAAGACAACTTTCCGGTTACGTAACGTTTACCGGCTGCACGAACACAGGCAACCTGACGATGAGTGCAGGGGACAACAACTTTAAGATCGGCGGGTTTGTCGGGCTGGTCAATGCAGGGGCGAACGTAACATTCACGTCCTGCGCGAACATGGGTAACGTTTCCGGCTCCCAGACCGGTGGCTTTATAGGCGTCTTTTTCGAGGGCGGCGCAACGATCACCATGACCGACTGTTCCAACAGCGGAACGATCACCGGAAAGGCAGGTTCGAGCGGTTTCGGAATTGCAGGCGGTCTGATCGGCGGGAACAATAACACCAATTCGCCCACCTCCGCGATCCGTATTACGCTCACGCGCTGCACGAATTCCGGAAATGTTTTGCTGGATAATATTGCCGATCACGATAAAGCATACGGTGTGGGCGGTCTGATCGGGGTATTAAGCGTTGCCAATAATTCCACGACTACCGTTTCAACCACGATCGATAACTGCGGCGTTTACGGCTGCACGATCGATGCAACCGACACCGATCACACGCAGGGGGATTTTTATGCCGCTCCCTTGATCGGAAAAGCTATCCCGCAGAACAACGCGAATTTTACCGTCACGGTCAAAAATTCTTACGCAAGCAAGGTCACCGTTTCCGCAACCTATGCGCGCAAGTACGTCGGCGTCGGAGCCACGAGCGGTTCCGCCCACGTCACGCTGGATAACTGCATCAGCCATAAGGTTTCGAAAAAGGATGCAAGCAACGCAAACGTTGCATGGGAATTGGATCAGAATTCGAGCTGTCGCCTGACCTGGTCCGCCGCCACCGCCGCAAGCTTTGCGAAAAACGATACGGGGAACCTTATCTCGGGCGGCGCCGCGCCGCAGCTGCAGCGGAACAACAATTCCAGATCGCTCATTCGCGCAAGACTTGTAGCTTCGCTCCCGGCTACCGGGATCGTGGGATCAAATACCTACGAACGCGTCGGATTTTTCGTGGTTGCGATCAGGTCGGGGGAAACCGAGACCTCTGACAACATCTGGAACGTTACCTCCCGGAACGTCTATTCGAGTATCAAAGCAAACGGGGAAACGGTTTATCCGACCTCGATTCATTCCGGCGACGGATATTTCATCAAGATTGAAGTAGATGACATCGAAAGAAATATCGGAACCGTAACGTTCTACGCAACGCCTTATTTGATTGAAGACAGCGGCCGGATCATTTTCGGACAAGGCGGAACAGGTTCTCTGAATACCAATGCCTGACCCTGTTGTCCGTCCCGGAAAATAAAAACTTATCCGCACAAAAAACAATGGTGGAGGCAAACATACTTTTGCAAAATATGCCGTATCAGTCTGTTCTTTGTGCGGATTTTATATCCGGGGGACGGTCGAAAATTGGAATATTTTGATAGTATTGCTTTCTAAAACGCATTTGCTTTTTTCAAGGCACAAATTCAACTTTTGCATTTTTTCTTTGCAGAGCAAAGCAAACCGGTATAAACACACACGCAAAGGAAAGGATTAGTTATAAACATGAGGAAAAAGAGATTTCTTGCTCTTTTGTTGCTGTTCTGTTTGCTCTTTGCATCTGTTTCCTGCAAGCATACGGGAACCGTGCAGAGCGCAAATATCCGACTGCTTGCATCCGACCTTTCGGAATATACTTTGATTATTTCGGAAAAACCGTCGGCAGGTGAACGGGAAGAGATCAACGCGTTCGTCAAAGCCGTGCAAAAAAAGTTCGGCGTGCTTTTGAAGGTGAAAGACAGCACTTATACAGAGCCGACCGAAAAAGAAATCCTGATCGGGGAGACCAACCGCTCTCAAACAGAGGAAGCGCGCAAATTGCTCCGCTACGGGGAAACCTATGTGGGAGCAGTGAACGGGAAACTTGTGATTCTGGGAGCTACCTCCGCCGATACCGTGAAAGCGATCCGGTTCTTCTCCGAACTGCTTGCGGGCAGAGCAGGGGAGGACGTGCTGTTCGATTCCGAAAAAGAACTTTATCACGAAAAAGCCGTCTTTGCGGCGCCGGATCTTTCCCTCAACGGCGTTTCCATGACGGAATACACCATTCTCTTTGCCGGCGCGGATTCCAAGCGCGAAAAGCGTTTTGCTGAACTTATCGCCGATGTCATTCTGAAGCGGAGCGGCATTATCGTTCCGGTTCAGAGCGATAGCGAGGAAGCGTACGGAAATATCCTGCTTGTCGGGCGTTCCAGCGCGGAAATTTTTGCGGGACAGGCGGGTCTAAGCGCAGACAATGACGTTGTGATTCTGCTCGGAAATACCGAAAACGATCTATTCTATGCCACGCAGACCCTGATCGGGCGAATCGAGAAATCCACCGGAAACGTAGAGGTGGGAGCGTTTGAACTCCTTTCCTACACGACGTCCGATTTGGATCTCTCTGCCTACGGTCTGACTCCGGATCGGATCACGATCATGTCCTACAACGTTCAGAACGCCGGAGGGGCAAGCGACCCGCCGTCAAAATACGAAAATCTTTCAACCATGATCGGATTCAAAAATCCGGATTTCATTTGTATGCAGGAATGCGTCGCCGGAAGCGGTGCGGCTGACAAAATTCAAAAAGCGTTGACAAATCGCAATTCCTATGCTGCCATCCGAAGCGATACCGACGCTGCCACCTCCACAGCAGCTAACGCCATTCTTTATAATAAGACCAAATATACGTTGCTTTCAGCCGAAACGATCCTGCTTCGCAAAGCTCTTGCCGGTGAAACCGACAACTGGGACCGTTATTTTACATGGGCAAAGATGAAAAGCAATGCTACCGGGGCGATTTTCGTGGTGATCTCTGTGCACGTCGACTATGTTCCAGACGACGCGAATGCAGAATTTAGCAGAATGCTCGCCTACGTGGAAGAAAATTTTGCAGATCTGCCGGTTCTGATTGCGGGAGACTACAATCTGTATAAACCGCAGCCAATGTTTGATTATCTTGAAGCACAGGGGTTTGAGGATGCCGGGGAAACTTCCTACCGCACGAAAAACGGCAGCGAAGCGACCTTCCCGAAAGAGGGGCGCGAACGAACGATCGACTTCATTTATGAGAGCGGCTTTACCGCTGATTATTATGAAGTGATGATGCAAAAGATCAATCCCTCCGACCATCGACCGATCTACGTGGAATGCTTTATCGACCTGAATCACTGAAAAAAGGAGACTACATCATGAAAAAAGTGCTGTGCCTGTTGCTCTGCTGTATGATGCTGGCGGGTTGCTTTGCCGGGTGCAAGAACGATGGTTCCAAGAACTCAAAAAAGCCCTCCAATACCGGCACGGAAGATTCCGTTTTGCCCGATAAGGACTGGAACGCAAAAGAACTGAAAGTGTTCATCAACCAGAACGAGCTTGTTGGGAATATTATCCAGAATGATGATACGACCGATACGGTCGGATATGAGGTTTTCAGCAGAAATTCCTATCTGGAAGAAAAATACAATTTTGATATTCTTTGCACCGAAATGACCAACGCAGAATGTCCCGCACAAAGAGTCAGAAGAGACGCCGCAGCGGGAGAATCCAGCTTTGATTTGATTCTGGACTCGGTTACCGATATGAAAGGCGCTCTGGCTGAGTTTCTCTTCGCCGATCTCACCGAACTTGATTATATCGACTGGGATGCCAAGGGATGGCTGAAAGAGGCAAACGACAGTCTGGATATTCTGGGGTATCGGTATATCTGCACCGGTGACGCAAACCTCTATGAGAAGAGCGGTGCGGTTCTGATGTATTACAACCGGAAAATGATGTACGATCTGACCGATGAGAATGAAGATATCCGCCAGATCGCGCTGAACGGCAAATGGACGATGGAGAAAATGTGCGAGCTGATCAATCGCGCGTCGATCGTCGATTCCGGAGGGAATATCCTTGTTTACGGTCTGACCCAACCGACCGACGAGGCATTCTACAATTACCTCGCAACCGGTTACGGAATGCAGATCATTACAAAAGATCCGGATGGAAATCTTTCCTTCGCATTCGATGATCCCGGAACTGTGGATCGTACGCTTTCTGCAATCGACGACGTATTGGAATTCTACTGCAATAAGACAACTACCTTCAATCAAAGATTCCCGACCGCCACGCCCAAAGCAGAGTCCTATTTCCTCGAAGGTCGCTCCCTGTTCCAGCCCGACCAGCTTTGCACGCTCAAAACGTGGAAGGGATCGAACATTGATTACGGCTTCTTGCCTTTGCCGAAAGCCAACGAAGAGGTTGAAAAATACGGATCTGCCTACTATACCGAAGCAACTCAATTTTTCGCAATCCCGCGCTTTGCCGCAGATCCTGATTTTTCCGCTTTTGCCTTGCAGGCGCTCATGGAAAATTCCGGTAATTTGACGCATGTGTATATCGAAGAGCAGTGCAAAATCAGAGGTTCTTCCGACAGTGTCGACTACGACCTGATTACGCTTGCATTGAGCAATTTTGTATACGACCTCGGAAATATTTTCAACTGGGGCGCAATCAAGACGTGGATCTTCGTTGACCGGTATAATCCCAATGAAGCTCTGCAAAGCATTCCTGCAACAGGCGAAAACAATTTTGTAACAAACTGGGCGGAAAAGAAAACGCTGGCGCATTCTGAACTGAATGATTTCCTCCGGCATTTCCAATAAACCGGTTGGATCAATTATACAATCAAGGAGAATAATCGTATGAAAAAAACAGTTGCATTTTTTCTGTCGCTTGTGATGGTGTTTACCTGCATTTCGGCTTTGGCTTTCAACGTGATCGCCGAGGAAGAACCTGCTGCGGATCCTATGCCGGGAACTGCGGAGTATGAACAGAAATTATTGGCAGAAGGATACCAAGCCATTGAGTCTTTTGCGGAAGTTACCAATTATTCCGCAACCGGAAAATATTATCTGACCAAAGATATTGTCTTTGTTGATAAAGGGCATACCAATGCCGACCTTCTTCGGTCGGAAAATTTCGAGGGCATTCTGGATGGCAACGGACATACCATTTACAATTTGCAGTATTCCCTTTTCAAAACACTGAAAGGGACGATTAAAAATCTGATTTTCTCCAAATATACCGATGCGGAAGAGATTGACGGATTCAAAGTAAAGGAACAGTTGATCTCGAATATCGGAGATGGCGCAGTGATGGAAAATATTACCACCAATCGCGTTTTCATAGATGATATTGACAACTACTGGGGAACTATCGTCAGAGAAGTTCCTGCCAATGCGACCGTCACTTTTAAGAAGGTAATCAATAATTCTTCCATCGCTTTCCCGTGGACCGCATACAATATCAAGATCGGCGGTTTTATCGGACTTGCGAACAAAGGAAGCACGCTCATCTTTGAGGATTGTGTGAATGCCGGAAACGTGAAGGGATCCCAAGCGGGCGGCTTTATCGCTGTTCTGATGGGAAATAATACGGTCTCTTTCAAAAACTGTGAAAATAAAGGGACGGTTACGGGAAGCATCGGAAAAGCCAATTCCGGAGAAGCGGCGTACGGTATCGCAGGCGGCTTTATCGGTAGTTATAATAACGCGCAGAAACGGGATACCACGCTTAATATTTCCTTTGAGAACTGCGTCAACACGGGAGACGTGATCCGCTGGGGAGACCAATTCTGGGCGGTATCGAAAGAGCATAAAGTCGCGCAGGGCGGTTTTATCGGCAATATCGGCGAGGGAAGCAACAACAACGCTATCACGTTGTCCTTCAAAAATTGCACGATTGCAAATTGTCAGGTTGGCGCCACCACGGTCTGGCAGGATAAGCTGGACGAAGGAACCGGAAAAGTGATCGACTATACGCAAGGATATGTAGGTTCGCTTGCCGGGTGGTTAGGTTTGGGTGATAACGATACCGTCACCGTGGAAAATTGCCTGGTACGCAACGTTGAGATCGAGTGTGCAGATCCGGATTTTGCGACACTGTTCCTCAATACCGGTTCCAACAATCTGCGAGCCGTCGTTTTGAAAGACAGCTTTGCGGTTGCTTGCAATGAAATACGTGCTGCTACGGGGAACGTGAGATTCCAGTATACCGGCACTGCAGCCACGTCGGTTTCCGTCAACAAGACGCAGGGGAGCGCCGTTGAAAACGAGAAAACATCACTCCGTTTCCTCGGTGGAATTGATTCTTTGAATTATCTGGGAGTCGGATTTGTCGTTGAAGCAAAAGAAGGCGATAGCAGAAGCTACTACTTCCTTTACAACAAAAAAGCGTACAATGAGGTGAACAACGGAGCCGGAAAACTTACGAAAGCCGATTTTGACGGAAAGTATATCACCGCGGCGGTTTTGGAAGACGTTTCTGCCGCCGGAACCATCACCTATAAGGTTACGCCTTATGCAATGGATCTCGAAAACAATGCAATCGTAGGAACTGCAAAGTCGATTACCTTAACTGCCGGGAAATTGTCCTGACGGAATTCGCTGAAAAAAGGAGAATGCTATGAAAAAGCTTGTCAAAATTCTTGTTGCAGTCCTTGTGATCGCGGTCATGGTGACCGTTGCCGTTGGCTGTAAAAGCGACGAAGGAACTGAAAATCAGACTACCGGAATTATAACGACCGAAAAGACAAAGACCACTAAAAAACCGTATATCCCGCCGGAAATTCCCACGGATCCTGTTGAAGATGAGACGACAGAAGAACCGAAACAAGAGGAAGAGACCGGCCCGATCCCGCTGGTAACCGATGAAGAGACCAGATTCTCCGAAGCCGTAGATATGCATTGACCGATCAAACGGGGCTGTTAAAAGCTCAATGCTTTTAACGGCCCCAAAATTACGGACGAAAATCCGGAATATTGTGCGTCCTTTTGTGTTTTTGCTGTGATTTTGAGGAGGTTGAAATACCCACCGACCACAATCCGGTTCGCATGGACGCGATATTTGACAAAAAAAATTTTAATTTCTAACGGAACAATTTGCTTTTTCAGCCAAAGTATGATATAATTCCTCTTGCGGAGAGGAAACGGCTGTCAAAGAGCCGGAATTGGATCGCCGCCTGTCTTTGGAATATGCGAAAGAAATTCTGGAAACGGTGTCTGATCCGGTTACCGGTGCGCATCCGCATCCGGCTGAAGTATTCTATCTAAAATGACAGGAGCAACAATGAAAACTGTAAATGATTACTCCGCGAAAACGGACAGCGAACGAATCGAAGCGGCGTTGAAAGACGCCGAAAACGGGATATTTTATCTGCCGCGCCGCTCGTGTGAAACCGAACCCGAACGAGACTATTGGCTGATCGACCGCGCAATTCTGATCCCTGCTGATACGACCGTAATTCTGCAAAACTGTAAGATCAAACTGTCCGATTCCTGCCGGGATAATTTTTTCCGGAGCGCAAACTGCGGAATCGGGATTGATCCGATCCAACCGATTGATAACATTCACATAAAAGGGATTGGGCATTGCGTTTTGGAAGGAGCCGACCATCCGAGAGCGACGGGAGACGGCGGAAAGATCCTTGCCAATCCCTGCCCGAAACGGTCGGAAGACCTTTTGCAATACGCAGATTGGATCTCGGACGAACACCGTGCCGCAGGCGTGACAGTTTTCGACGAAGAACACAGTCATTCGTTTGGCACCGACGCCGGAAAGTCGGGCGAAAGTCAGTTCGGCGATTGGAGAGGAATCGGCATTCTGTTTGCAAAAGCTACGCATTTTTCAATCGAAAATCTCTCGATCGTCTGTTCCCACGGATGGGGAATTTCTCTGGAAGACTGTTCTTTCGGAAACGTGGAAAAAATCGAGTTTGATTCCTGTATGGAAAAAACGGTTGACGGAATGCGGCAAAATACCGAAAATCAGGATGGGATCGACCTGCGCAACGGTTGCCACGATATTGTGATCTCGGATATTACCGGCGGAACCGGAGACGACCTGATCGCGTTGACGGCGATCGCGGATCGACGCAAACCGCGTCCGGACGGTGCCGTGGAGCATACCACGCATATCATGTCGAACGATTGGGAGAAAAGAGATCCCAACATTCACGATATCGTGATTCGGAATGTGGTGGGGTATTCCAAAGGCGGCATTTGCTTTATCATTCGCCTGTTGCCTGCAAATGCAAAAATATGGAACGTTGTCATTGACGGAGTTGTCGATACTTCTCCGGAAGGTTTCGATCCTGGTGGAGTTCTCCTGCTTGGGAGCGGAGACGGAGAATATGGGAAGAACCCGGTCGACGGTATGCGGTATATCACCGTTTCCAATATGATCTGCAACAGCCACAGGGGAATTATCGTAGGCGGCTATATTTCGGATTCCTCATTTTCCAATATTGTGAACCGAAATCAGGACACCTCGGTCATCACAATCTATCGAAAAGACGGATTCCGGAATATCGAATTATCGAATCTGGTTTCGGTAAACGGCAGAATCGTGGAAGAAAGGGTCAAATAAAAAGGAGAATCTGACATGATCAAATTCGGTTGGGCGGAAACGGACATCACGCCGAAAAAGAAGATCGCGTTGCTGGGTGAATTCTTCGAGCGTGCGACAACCGAGGTGGAAACGCCCATCACGGTAACCGCACTCGCGATTGAAGCGGACGGGGAGCAAACGGTGATCTGCTCCTGCGACGTGGAAGAAATCACCGCGGAACTGGTGGAGGCGGTGCGCGCAAAGATCGGGGAGATCGGACTGGATCCCCGGAAAGTCATCATCGGTTGTGTTCATATCCACAACTCCTATACCTATCGTATCAAAAGTCCGTTCCCGAAGGCGGCAGGGAACTCTTTGAAAATGATCATGAATTATATGCCTGCCGATTGCGAGTATATCCCGGAGGTTACGTCCGGCGATTGCATGAGCTCGGACGATGCGTTCGACTACCTTGCGGAAGCGATTTCCGAAACGATTGTGAAAGCATGGAAATCGAGAAAAGCGGGTGGCTACGCCGCCGGATTCGGGAGAGCCGCCGTCGGCATGAATCGACGCGTCTGCTATTCGGACGGAACGGCAAAAATGTGGGGCGACGCCGATCGCGCAACCTTTACCGAACTCGAAGCCGGCAACGACAGCGGCATCGAACTGATGTTCGTTTACGATGAGAAGAAAAAGCTGACCGGTGTGGTTGCCAATATCGCCTGCCCGGCACAGGTCATGGAACAGAGAAGCGTGATCTCCTCGGACTATTGGGGAAAGGTCAAGATTCTGCTCCGTGAGAAATACGGAAAAGACCTCTTTTTGCTGCCCCTTTGCGCGGCGGCAGGCGACCAATGTCCGAGAGATCTGATCCGTTGGGTGGAACCCGAAACGCCGATCAAGGATCCGAACGTCATCCGCATCAGTCCCAAAGTCCGCGACGCCGATCCTTCCATGTTCGACGTAAAGGGAACTTGGAAAATCGGGGAACGGGTGTTTCATGAGATCGAGATGGCGCTTGAAGAAGCGGGAGAGATCCATACCTCGGCCGTTCACAAACATTCGGTGCGGAATCTGCAACTGCCGCTTCGCCGTGTAACCGACGCGGAGAAAGACGCTTCTGAACAGGCGATCAGGGATTTCTTCAAAGACAGAAAGCGGCTTGATTACAACGATTCCGCCGCGCTTTATATTTACGCCGGCAACTTACAGCGTTACAAGGTGCAGGAACTGTATAACACGCTTCCGATTGAATTTCATGTGGTGCGGTTCGGAAATCTTGCGTTTGCAACCAACCCGTTTGAACTGTTCCTTAACTTCGGCAATCAGATCCGGGCGAGAAGTGCTGCGCGTCAGACCTTCCTGTTGCAGCTTACCAACGGTTCCTTCGGGTATTTGCCCACGGCGCTTGCCGAGAAAAACGGGCATTACAGCGCGTATATCTCATCCGGCTATGTCGGACACGAGGGCGGAGAACTGCTGGTGGACGCAACGCTCGATGAGATCAACAATCTGTTCGAATAAAGGAAAGGTGTTCTTATGAAGATCAGAAAAATCAACACGTTTTTGGTTCGCCCGAGATGGTGTATGGTCGAAATCGAGACCGACGGGGGTGTGACCGGCTGGGGAGAAGCAGTGATCGAAGGTAAGGCCGCAACCGTTGCGGCTTGCGTTTGCGAGATGGAAGAATATCTCATCGGGCAGGATCCTTCCCGCATTGAAGATATCTGGAATCTCCTCTATCGCGCCGCGTTTTACAGAGGCGGACCGATCCTGATGAGCGCGATCGCGGGGATCGATCAGGCGCTTTGGGATATCAAGGGAAAGGTTCTCGGCGTTCCGGTCTATGAACTGCTCGGGGGCGCTTGCAGAGACAAAATGAAGGTCTATTCGTGGATCGGGGGAGATCGCCCGTCGGACGTTGCCGCCGCAGCGAAGCAGAAGCAGGACGAGGGCTTTACCGCGATCAAGATGAATGCGACCGAAGAACTCCAAATAGTGGATACCTACGATAAAATCGACGCTGTGCTGGAACGGGTTGCCTCGATCCGGGAGGCCTGCGGCAAATATTTCGGGATCGCGATCGACTTTCACGGGAGAGTCCATAAACCGATGGCAAAAGTGCTTGCCAAAAAGTTGGAACAGTTTGACCCCATGTTCATCGAAGAGCCGGTCCTGTGCGAGCAGATGGAAGAGTTCAAAGAGATCGCGGCGAGCTGCAACATCCCCATCGCGACAGGCGAGCGGCTCTTCTCCAAATACGATTTCAAACGCCTGCTCACCGCCGGCGGGGTGGATATCATTCAGCCCGACCTCTCGCACGCCGGAGGTATTACCGAAGTACGCAAGATCGCGGCGATGGCGGAAGCGTACGACGTGGCGTTGGCACCGCACTGTCCGCTCGGACCTGTCGCGCTTGCCGCATGCTTGCAGGTGGACGCCGTGAGCTATAACGCCTTCATTCAGGAACAGAGCATCGGGATCCACTATAACGTCGGCAAATCGGTCCTGGACTATGTGAAGAACCCGTCCGATTTTGTGTTTGTGGACGGTTGCGTCGGTTTGCCGAAACAACCCGGACTCGGCGTTACGGTCAACCGGGAACTGATCGAAGAAGAGAATCAAACTCCGCACCATTGGAAGAATCCGGTCTGGCGCCATGCCGATGGCAGCATTGCGGAATGGTAAGAAAGAAGGATCAACAATCAAAATGAACTCTCGGAAAGTCATTTTAGTTACGATCGACGGAATGCGCCCAGACGCATTTCTTTCCTGCGAACATCCGATGGTGGAATATGTTCGTCGGAATGCGAGTTATTCGATGGACGCGAGTTCTGTGTTTCCGCCGGTAACGCTTCCGGCGCATCTTTCCATTTTTTACAGTGTTCCACCCCAGCGTCACAATACCCTGACAAACGATTATGTTCGTCCGGTTCGTCCGTTTGACGGATTGTTTGAGCAGATTCATCACGCACATAAAACGAGCGCGATGTTTACCGGATGGGAACCTTTGCGGGAAATCAGCCGTCCCGGGCTGTTGACCTATTCGGAATACGCATGGGCATATTCCATGGAATCAAGCGATACCTACCTGACCGACCGCGCTCTTGTTTGTATCAAAAAACATGAGCCGGATTTCCTGTTTCTGCATCTGGTAGAAACCGACGAAAAGGGCGGACATGACAACGGTTGGATGTCGGAACAATATCTTGACCGTGTGCGGACCGCGCTCGACCAACTCAAAAGGATTCTCGATGCCTGTGGGGATCGGTACACGGTGATCGTATCTGCCGATCACGGTGGTCACGATCGGATGCATGGAGCAAACATTCCGGAAGATATGGTAATTCCGATGTTTTTCTTCGGGGAATCGTTTGAAGCCGGAAGAGAATTGCGCGGGCTATCGCTTCTGGATCTCGCTCCTACCATCGCAAAACTGATGGAAATTCCGATTGTTCGGGAATGGGAAGGAAACAGCATAATAGATTAAAATAAGGAGCATTCCAATGCAGAAGATTCAAGAACAAATCCAATCGGAGCATTTGATCGTGATCGTGCGCGGCGTCAAAGAGGAACAACTGATCCCGCTTGCCGAGGCGATGTACGCGGGCGGCGTTCGCCTGCTGGAGATCACTTACAGCGCCGACGGTCGCGTTTCGGATGAAGAGACGGCAAAGAACATCCGCGCTCTGTGCAAGCATTTCGGCGACCGTATGCCGATCGGCGCAGGAACCGTTCTGACCGAACGGCAGGTGGAACTGACCGCCGAAGCCGGAGGAAAATTCATCATCTCCCCGAACACGAACGAAGCCGTTATTCGCAAAACGCACGCGAAAGGTCTGGTTTCGATTCCGGCGGCGTATACGCCGACGGAAATCGAACGGGCGTACGAACTCGGTGCCGACTTTGTCAAACTGTTTCCGGTAACGGCACTCGGATCGTCCTATATCAAGGCGGTGCGCGGGCCGCTCTCCCATATCCCGCTTCTGGCGGTGGGAGGCGTGGATCTTTCCAACCTCGCCGACTACGCGAAAGCGGGCGTCTGCGGATTCGGCATCGGCGGGAATATCATTGATAAAAAGCTTCTGGAGAAAGGCGATTACGAAGGAATTACAGCACTTGCCAATCGCTATGTTTCAACAATCAAAAATCTTTATTCGGAATAAGGAGAATATATCGCTTCTGGACCTCGCTCCTACCATCGCAAAACTGATGGGGCTCCCTACCGTACGGGAATGGGAAGGAAAATCGGTTATGAATTGACCCGAGCCCGGAAAGATTGATACCGAAAGAAAATTCAACAGAGGGAAATAATGGAATTGTTTTTAGCAACGGGCAATCAGATGATCTATCTTTTTGCCCTGATCTTCATCGGATATGTGTTGGCAAAGACAGGCGTTTTGCCGAAAGAAACCTCAAAAATTCTGGCAATTCTGGAAAACAATGTATTAATTCCGGCTTTGGTGATCGGAAACTTTTCACGCCATTTTACGGTTGAAAAACTCAAAACGGCGGGATTGCTTATCGGATTCAGTTTTGCGATCTTTTTTCTGGTTCTGCCGATCGCGATCTTCGTTCCGAAATTGCTCACGCGCGATGGAGATACCCGGAAAATATATACATATGGATTGGCGATCTCCAACTTCGGATTTATGGGTAATTCAGTCGTTTTGGCGCTATTTCCGGATATTTTCTTTGAATATTTGCTTTATACGTTGCCCCTATCTATCATGATTTATATTTGGGGGATTCCGCACTTACTGATTCCCGCCTCAGATGCGGAAACGATTGGGGCACGGCTGAAACGGTTACTCAATCCGACCTTTATCGCCATGATTATCGGGATGATCATCGGGATTACCGGTCTTGGTTTGCCGACGGCGATTTGTTCTGTCCTCGATGCGCTCGGGAATTGTATGTCGCCCTTTGCAATGCTTTTAACCGGCGTAACGGTGTCCGCGATCCCTTTGAAAACACTTTTCAATCGACCGTCGGTTTATGTGATGACGGTTATTCGGTTGATCCTGTTGCCGCTCGCGTTTCTCGGCATTTTCTGGCTATGGAAGGATCTGCCGGAAACGCTCGTGATCTGTGCGATCTGCGCACTTGCTATGCCGCTCGGCTTGAATTCACTTGTGATTCCGAGTGCCTATGGAAAGGATCCCACAACGGCGGCAGGTATGGCGGTGATTTCGCATCTCTGCTCGATCCTGACTATCCCGCTCGTTTTTCTGCTCCTGAAGCAACTACTTCCGGGGCTGTAATATTTGAAAAAATGAAGTTGAAAAAAAGGAAAAATGGAATTGTTTTATGCAACGGGCAACCAGATGATCTATCTTTTTGCCCTGATACTGATCGGATATGTGTTATCTAAAACAGGAATATTGCCGAAGAATACTTCCAAAGTTCTGGCAACGCTGGAAAACAATGTATTGATCCCCGCTCTGGTGGCGGGGACTTTCATCCGGTATTTCACGGTGGAAAAACTCAAAATGGCGGGATTGCTTTTCGGTGGCAGTTTTGCGGTCTTTTTTGTGATCCTTCCGGCGGCGATCTTTGTTCCGAAACTGCTCTCACGTGACCGGAACATACGGAATATCTATACCTACGGATTGGCGTTTTCCAACTTCGGGTTTATGGGTAATTCGGTCGTCATGGCACTGTTCCCGGAGATCTTTATGGAATATCTGATCTTCACCCTGCCGCTTTGGATGATGATCTATGTTTGGGGCGTTCCGCAGTTGCTTCTGCCGAACCCCGAAACCGAAACGGTCAAAACACGGCTGAAACGATTTCTCAATCCGATGCTGATTGCGATGATCATGGGAATGATGATCGGAATTACCGGGATCGAATTGCCCAAAGCTTTTCTTTCCGTTGTAACAACGCTCGGAAACTGTATGTCTCCGGTTGCAATGCTCTTGACTGGCGTGACTGTTGCGAGCGTGCCTCTCAAAAAGCTATTCACGCAACCATCGGTTTATGTGATGACAACCATCCGGCTGATTTTAATTCCGCTTGTATTCATCGGCATTTTTGTACTTTGGAATCCGTCAAATACGCTCGTGATCTGTGCGATCTGTACGCTTGCGATGCCGCTTGGACTGAATACGCTTGTGATCCCGAGTGCATACGGAAAGGATCCTACAACAGCGGCAAGTATGACGGTGATCTCGCATATCTGCTCCTGCCTGACCATACACCTCATTTTCCTGCTGTTGAAATTCATTTTGCAAAAATAAGATTTTCAGACGAATGAACAAAATTGCCGCAGACCCATAGCAAATTGCGTCAAAGAATTATAGGACAAATAAAACAAACAGGAGCATATTATGCCGATTCAGTTTTATCCGGAACAAAAGATTTTCAAGCTTGATACCAAAACTACCAGCTATGTGTTTCAGGTCGGCTTTTACGACTATCTGATGCACCTTTATTATGGCGCGAAAGTTTCGGACGCCGATCTCGAATACCTCTCCTACACCTGTCCGCACGCTTCACATTCCCCCAATGTGGAACACGTATTGCACAAGAATTTCAGCAAGGACATCTGCCGCATGGAGTATTCCTGCAACGGCTGCGGCGATCTGCGCGGAAGCTCACTTTCTATTTTGCGTTCAACGGGAACGCCCGATACCGATATTATCTACGTCTCCCACAAAATTTACAACGGCAAGCCGAAGATCGTCGGGCAACCTGCCACCTATGCCGGAGAGGGCGAAGCGACCACATTGGAGGTTCTTTGCCGCGATCCGGTCAGCGGAGCGGAGGTGACGCTCTTCTATACCGTTTTTGAAAACCTCGGCGCAATGACGCGGCACATTATCGTGCGAAACGCCTCAGAGCAGCCGATGGATATTCAACGGGTGATGAGTGCCTGCGTGGATTTCCATGACGCAAACGACATGGATTTCATCCATCTTTTCGGCAACTGGGGCAAGGAACGGATGTTTGAGCGCGCACCGCTTCTGCACGGTACGCAAAGCGTTTCGAGCAAGCGCGGCCTTTCTTCCCATGCCCACAACCCGTTTATCGCCCTCTGCTCGCGAAACGCCACCGAAGAGACCGGGGAAGTCTACGGCTTCAATTTCGTTTATACCGGCAACTTCCTCGCTTCCGCCGAAATGGATTCGGATGGCGGCGCACGCGTCCTGATGGGCATCAATCCGGAGGGGTTCCTTTGGCATCTTGATCCCGGTGAAACGTTTGTCGCTCCCGAGGTGGTCATGGTCTATTCCGGTCAAGGGCTCGGCGGCATGAGCCGGATCTTCCACCGCCTCTACCGCAACCATCTTTGCCGCGGCCCGTGGAAACAGAAAAAACGTCCGATCCTGATCAACAATTGGGAAGCGACCTACTTCAAGTTCGACGAAGAAAAGCTTTATGAGATTGCAAAAACCGCCTTCGAGCTCGGTATTGAGATGCTGGTCATGGACGACGGTTGGTTCGGCACGCGTGATACGGCGCATTCTGCCCTGGGCGACTGGTATGTCAACGAAACCAAACTCAAAGGCGGACTCGGAAAGCTGACCGAACGGATCAACGCGCTCGGCATGAAATTTGGCATCTGGTTTGAGCCGGAAATGGTCTCCCGCGACAGTGATCTCTTCCGCGCACATCCCGATTGGGCGTTGCAGTCCCCGAACCGTCCCATGAGCATAGCGCGGGATCAGTATGTGCTGGATATGAGCCGCCCCGACGTACGGGATTATCTGTTTGATTGCATCAAAAAGGTCATGGACAGCGCGAACATTGCCTATATCAAATGGGATTTCAACCGGAGCATGACAGAAGTTGGGAGCGCCTTGCTCGTGTCCAATCGCCAGCAGGAGGTCTTCCACCGCTATGTGCTGGGGCTTTACGAACTGTTGGAGCGTATTCTGACCGCCTACCCGAACCTTCTGCTTGAAGGGTGTGCAAGCGGTGGCGGACGGTTTGATCCAGCTTGGCTTTATTACGCGCCGCAATTCTGGACGAGCGACGATACCGACGCGATCGAACGTCTGGGGATTCAGTACGGAACTTCGATCTGCTATCCGGTCTCCACGATGGGAGCCCATGTGTCGGCCTGCCCGAATCATCAGGTCGGACGGTCGACACCGCTTCAAACGCGCGGAAATGTTGCAATGGCTGGAACATTCGGCTACGAACTTGACCTGACCAAACTAAGCGACGAGCAGAAAGAGATCGTCCGTCAGCAATGCGCGGACTATCATAAATATTACGACGTGATCCACAACGGCGATCTTTACCGTCTGATTTCCCCGTGGAAGGACCGCACGCGGTGCGCGTGGATGTTCGTTTCCGAAGATCGGCGCGAGGCGCTTCTGACCTACGTTGTGATGCGCTGCGAAATCTATCAGCGTTATTATATCCGGCTTGCGGGGCTTGATCCGAACAAGCAATACCGTAACGAGCAGACCGGGCAGATCCTCTCCGGCGATACCTTAATGAACGCCGGCATCTGTATCCCGGAAGTCTTGCGCGATTTCGATTCCCGTGTGTTCCATTTCATTGCGGTGGATTGACAATTAAGAGAGAATCGATACCAAAAAAACCGGGGAGCCGTTCATGCAGAACGGCTCCCCGTATTTTCCTGATTTTTCGATTTGTTTTTTTGATTCCGGTGGAAATATGATGCCATAAAAATCTGTGGTTATCTTTTCTTGTGAAACCGTTTATATGTGAATTTGCAATCGAGATACGCAATATGCGCCCTATGCGTTTCAAAATACGATTCCAACCCAACAAGATCGTAGATATTCAACTTTTTACATGAGTCTGAGAGCTTTTTATCCGGTGTAATAACCAAGCCGAATAATGAAGCTTCCTCGATAAGCCCGGTTTTATGATCCATGCAACTTTCTTCAATCACCTTTTTCAGCGTTCCCATGCTTTTTGAGGAACCCAGCAATTTCAGCGTTGTAACCAGTTCATTCAGACGATACATCTACTACCCCACAGATACGTTTCTGTTCGCACACTCCCTACACATAATAAAACAGCAAGACAGCGACGCCGCGCAAAACACACGGTGAACAGGGCCGCTTATAGGAACACGGCGCCGCCATCAAGCCAAACGTATTATATCACATCAAACGTCATTTGTCAAGAGCTGGCTGATAGAAAACAGACCAAACACAAGGTTAAAAAAGTACCTCACAAACCTTTTTTGCCGCCGTGCGAACCGAGCGAAACCCTCTGGCACCTTGCTCTGCTTACTCAATCCAGAAGCCGGAAAGAATCTTTCAGCTCCGGATGGTCGGCATATCCGACGAAGAGATCGAAATCTCCCGGGTCGGAATGATAGGAACAATCCGCATCGTAATAGCGCAACTGCGGTTCGGTGATGGTAAATTCCACCTTTGCCGTCTTTCCGGCAGGGATCAGAACCTTTTTGAAATCGAGTAGGGATTGCACCGGACGAACGCTGGAAGCAACCGGATCGTGAAAATAGAGTTGTACCGCTTTTTCTCCGTCCCGGTCGCTTTGGTTGGCGATCTTCACCGTTACCTTGATTTGCCCGTCCTTTGTCAGTTCGTGCGTATCCAACTCCATCGATTCGTATCGGAACGAGGAATAGGACAGTCCATATCCGAACGGATAGAGCGGGAGGTTGCCGCAGTCGATGTAATTGCTGTGGAACGGTTGAAAAACATCGTCGTCGCCTGCTTTCTTCGGTCTGCCGGTAGACGGATGGTTATAATAGATCGGACATTGCCCGACCGATTTCGGGAAAGACATCGGAATCACACCACAGGGGTTTGCGTCGCCGAACAGCAGTTTCGCCGCGGCATTGCCTCCCTCGGTTCCGGGGAACCACATTTCCAGAATGGCGGGCGCGCATTTGTGCAGTCCGGTCAGCACCAGAGGTCTGCCGTTGAACAGAAGTACCGCGGTATTCGGATTGACCGCGCAGACTGCCTCGCAGAGTTTTTCCTGTACGCCCGGAAGTTTCAGATCAACACGGGATTTGCCTTCGCCGCTGTAATCCTGCTGTTCGCCGACGCAAAGGATCACGACGTCGGCGTTCTTTGCCGCATCTATGGCAGCAGGGAACTCGCCCTCGTCAAACTGATCCAATTCGGCAGAACACCCTTGCACCACTGCAATCTCAGCTCCCGGCAAGAGGTTGCGGACCCCGTCCGCAACGCTGACGGCTTCCTCGTCCTTTCCGTTGGCACGCCAGTTTCCGATGATCGACCGACTCTCGGCAAAAGGACCGATCAGGGCAATTTTTTTCACTTGCTTGGAGAACGGAAGAACCCCGTCGTTTTTCAGCAGAACCGCACATTTCTCGGCGGCAGTTTCCGCTATCGCCCGATTTTCTTTTGTCAACTGACATTCGACTTCTTTTTCGGAAGAAGCCCCCTGATAGGGATCCTCAAACAGTCCGCAATCCCATTTCAGGGAAAGGATCCGTTCCACCGATCTATCAATTTCCGCCTCTGAAACAACGCCGTCCCGAACCAGTTTTTCAAGTTCATTGAGGTAATAGGTGGACGCCATTTCCACGTCACATCCGCATTTCATTGCTTTCAGAGCGGCTTCCCGATTGTCTTTTGCCACACCCTGCGAGATCAGCTCTTTGATCGCCCAGTAGTCGCTGATGACGACGCCGTCAAATCCCCATTCCCCCCGGAGAACCTGGTTCATTAAAAACGAATTGGCGGTGGAGGGAACTCCGTTCATGGAATTAAACGACGGCATGAGCATCGGTGCGCCGGCGTCCAGGCACGCCTTATACGCCGGCAGATAATACTCACGGAGCAACCGCTCGGAGATTTCTACCATATTGTAGTCCCTTCCTGCTTCCGCGCCGCCGTATGCCGCAAAGTGCTTGACGCAGGTTGCAAGGCTGCCGGGGCGACCATAGCCGTCCCCTTGAAAGCCCTTGACCTGTGCCGCGCCCATGCGGGAGTTCAGCAATGTATCTTCTCCCATCGTTTCCATCACGCGCCCCCATCTGGCGTCCCGGACGTAGTCGACCATCGGCGTAAAGGTGACGTGAACGCCGCTGGCGGAAGCTTCCTTTGCCGCCATTTGACTGCATTGTTCCATCAAATCGGGATCAAAAGAGGCGCCCATCGCAAGCGGAATGGGGAAAATGGTACGGTAACCGTGAATGACGTCCATCATGATCAGCATCGGGATATGGTTCGGATCGTCTTCCAGATGTTTGGATTGGACTGCGATTGCTTCCTCTGCGGAAGAGAGGTAGAGAACACTGCCGATCATGGCAAGGTCTTTGGCGCTGATCCCAAGTTTTTCAAAAGGACCGGTCAATTCCGCTTCGGTTTCACAAAAGTATCTTCCGTTCAGCTGCGTCATCTGACCGATCTTTTCCCGCAACGTCAACTTCGCGAGCAGTTCTTTGATAAATTCTTTTTTGGTTTGTTTCATAGCTGATCCTTTCGCATCTCTCCCCGAAAGAGCGCGGGGTGGTCGTAGTTTCATATAACCGTCTGAAAAGACGGCTTTTTTGCCGCGATCCGCCAAAATCGCCCGTATTGATTCATTATACCCCACAATAGGTGTGAAATCAATATTTTTTTGATTTATTTGTTCTGGTTTTTTCGCAAAGTTTCGGTTGGCGGAAGTTTTGAAAAATGTTTTATCGGAAAAACTTGCTTTTTTCGCGAAAACATGATATAATCCTCTTGCGGAGAGAAAACGTCCCTTAAAGCGTCGAATAGGCTCGCCGCCTGTCTTTGGAATATACTTTGCATAGAAGAATCGAGGAAGTCTGTATGCAGCCATCCGCATTGATGTATGCACCCACCGTTTGCGCGGTCAAGAATACGTATCAGATCTTAATTCCGGTCACCGCGCCCGTGATCCTGTGGGTACGGATCGGAAGAAGAACCTATTACGATGAGAGCAACGGGATTCTGCGGTCGGACACCGATCTGCACCGCATTACGGTACCGATGAAAGTTCTGGATACGGCAGGGGAATATACCGTTTGTTGGAAAGAAGTCGTCAAGCGGTCGCCCTACTTCCCGAAAATCGGGGAAGAACAAGGCGCAACTTTTGCTTTTCGCCCGGTTCGAAATGACCCGGTTCGCGCTTATATGATCGCCGATGCGC
This sequence comes from uncultured Clostridia bacterium, assembly GCA_947302045.1. GTDB lineage: Bacteria > Bacillota > Clostridia > Oscillospirales > CAG-272 > UMGS1865. Next base: position 1,584 of record CAMYUQ010000008.1, on the reverse strand, counting down.
ACGGGATGTTTGAACCACCCGTTGAAGCGGCAAAGAAGTTTGAAGAACGCTATGGGAAAATTGACTTTCTCATTCTCAACGGCGATATTCTCGACCATAGCGGAGACGCGGCAAATTTTATGCTGTATTATAAAATTGCCGACGCAATTACGGGCGGAGAAATTCCGGTCGTCATCTCGCGCGGTAACCACGACCTGCGTGGCAAATGCGCCGAAAAGCTTGCCGATTATATGCCGAACGAAAACGGAAACAGCTTTTATTCTTTCCGGCTCGGAACCATCTGGGGCATTCTGCTCGACTGCGGAGAGGATAAAAACGACGATCATCCGGAATACGGCGGCACGATCTGCTGTCACGGCTTTCGCAAGCGCGAAACGGCTTATTTGAAGCAGATGATCAGACGGGAAAGAACCGAATACCGCGCAAAAGGCGTGGAACACCGGATCGTGATCTCGCACGTTCCGTTCACCCGGATCGAAAATCCCCCGTTTGACATCGAGCAGAAGACCTACGGCGAATGGGTAAAACTTTTGAACGAACACGTGCAGCCGGAAGTTTTGCTGTCGGGGCATCTTCACCGGATGTTTGTTACGGAGCCGGGCGAAGAGCGGGACGCCTACGGTATGAAGTTTTCAACCGTGGTCGGCTCGGAAGTCCGTCCCAACGAATCCCATTTTTCCGGTTGCGGAATTCTGTGGGAAAAAGATTGCACGACGGTCATGCTGAACGGCCAAGAACATCTGATCGAAAAAACAAACTGAAACAGGATAAAAACGTATAACGGAGAGTGTTTTGACATGAATCGGGAGTTGTATCAATATTATGTGATCGACCGCGTCCATCGCGGCTTGCGGAGCGATTGGAAAGAGGATCTGGCGGAGAAGTATGCCGCTCTGGGGTTGTCCCCGGAGGAGCGCATGGTGCGCCGTTTTGAAGAGGCGTGCAAAAGGGAAGCGCCGGTGATCCATCCGCTCGAACAGATCGTTCTGCGGCGTACCTTGCGGAAACTGCCGGACGTGCTGACCGAGGAGGAATGGAAAGAGATCCGGAAGGATCACTATGTTCATGAACTCGGCTATGTTTCCAACCTTTCGCCGGATTATGAAAAGACCATTGCCGAGGGATTGCTTGCGCGCCGCGAGGAAGCCACGCCTGCACAACAGCGCGTGATTGACGCCGTCATCGGGCTTTGCGATCGCTATCTGGCGGAAGCAAAACGCATGGGCAGGGAAGATCTTGCGGAAGTCTTTGCCCGGGTCCCGCGCTACGGTGCGCGCAATTTCCGCGAAGCACTGCAATTCTTCCGGATTCTGCATTTTGCGCTCTGGCTCGAGGGGGATTATCACAATACCGTCGGACGGTTCGATCAGTATATGTACCCGTATTTCAAAAAGGATATGGATGCGGGCGTCTATACAAGAGAAACCGCGCTCGAGCTGGTGGAGGATTTCTTCCTTTCCTTCAACAAGGACAGCGATCTCTACGTCGGTGTTCAGCAGGGCGACAACGGTCAGAGCATGGTGCTCGGCGGACGGCTTGCGGACGGCTCGGAAGGATTCAACAAGCTCTCCGAACTCTGCCTGC
>CAMYUQ010000007.1 GCA_947302045.1 uncultured Clostridia bacterium | reverse complement strand
TGCCCCTTTTACCCCACCAGCTTTTTTGAAAAAAAGCTGGGCAAAAAACTTCCCGTCTCCACTTTTTTGAAAAAAAGTGGAGCAAAAAACTTTCCGTCTCCACTTTTTTGAAAAAAAGTGGAGCAAAAAACTTTCCGGCATTGCCATAACGAGTGCCTCTGGCGTTACAGATATCTACGCCATCGGTTTCCAACTATCCACTTTTCACTATTACTTATTCCAGGTGCAGTTCGTCGGCGTTGAGGAAGGCGTAGGCGCCGAGGTGCGAATCGGTGGGGATCAATCGACTTGCTCCGCATCTCTTGCAGGTCACGAGGATCCCATCCTCCTGCATCTCTACATCATATTCCCGCTTCTGCTCACTCTCTCCGCACTTGCAGTAGATCTTCCCTTCCTCATCCAACTCCTTGATCACATAAAGAATGATCTCGTCGATCTGCGGATCGGAGAGAGCTTCCCCGGCGGTTTTGCGGATCGCCGAGAGATCGCCGAGGCCGCTCTTTTCCATGAGGTCGAGCAACTCCAATTCGCTCCGCGCAAGCTCCGCTTTTACCAGATTCAAATCCCCCAGAACCGCCGCGTTGATCCCGGTGTAGGGACAGGGCAAAGCAAACAGCTCCTGCTTGAAAAACACGTTCGACGTGATCGTGAACTGGTGCGGATTCGGGCAGACCGGACAGGGGACCGTGATCCGGATCTTGCCGTCTTTCCCGTAGAGCACCGTCATTTCGCTCTTTCCGCAGGTGCATTTGAGCTTCACCATATCCGCCGACAGCGAAAAGATCCCCACGGCACTGATGACTCCGCTCCCGCAGCTCGGGCAACGGTAGGCAATATTGGTCTGCTTGGCGTCCAGAATCATAATCCCATCCTCTTCTCAAAAAATCTCTTTCCAGTATATTCCCGAGGTTGCAAAATGGCACGGATCGTCTCCATGCCATTTTGCTTTTTCCGCCGGCTTATTCCGCCGCGGTTGTTTCTTCTGTCGTTTCGGGTTCGTCCGCAACGTCCTTGATTTTCTTCAAGGCTTTCTCGGACACCTTGTAGCCGCCTTCCACGATCAGCTTCTGAACCCATTCGGAGGATTCCTCGCTCGCCACGTTCGATTTCGCGGTGCTCTCCCATCCTTGCATCCGCGCGCCGAACACGACCACGTAGTAGGCGCCGCCCTCTTCCAGAATTTCGATGTCGTTCGCTTTGCGCGACTCGTCGAACAGCCAATCGGAGACCGCCGTCGACGTGACCGAATCCTCGTCGATCGAATTGGAAACGACCGGAGAATAGGTCGATTCGATCTTCGCCGCCGCGCGGAGCAGCTCATATCCGGTCTTGCCTGCCAGCTCGTTCTTTGCCGCCTCGGCTCTCTCCTGCGCGTTCTCGCCCGCAAAGCCCAGATATCCGCCGCGGATCACCGTTTCGGTTTTCAGATACATCGGCGCGTTCTTGACCAGATAGAAAGAATAGGTGGTTTGAGCATCCTCGTCGTCTCCGTCTTTCTTCTCGATGATCTTGGAATCACCCTCGGCAACGCCGCTGATATATTCGCCGTCCTGCAACGTTGCCGTTGCGAACAGCCACTCGCCGTAGCTCTCGGCTTCGTAGGTCTCGATTTTGAGATATTCCACCGTCAGACCCTCGTCGGTCTGCTCGGAAACATAGATCAGATATTTCGCCGTGCTCTCCTCAATATCCGCAAGTCCCGTGCCGCCGACGCTCATGGTCAGCGCCTTCTGATAAACTTCCTCGGGCATATCGGACGGCTTGGAATCGGCGCGCGTTCCGGTTTTGGTGGTGGCTCCGTTGTTCGACATGAACAGCCCCTTATTATAGGAAGCGTTCAGCTTTTTCAGAGTGTCCTCCGCTTTCAGAGCCGCCGGTTTGAGATAATTCTCGGTATCTTCCGAAATGTTTTCCAGCTCTTCTTTGGCGCCATCCTGCAACTCCGCCGCAACCGTATACATCGGCTCGTTGAAGGTCTTATAGGAGATCGTTGCCTCCACCGGCTCCTCCGGAGCGGTCTCGTTCCCTTCTTCGTCGTAGGTAGCGGGAACTGCCTTCGTCAGATCCCGAACGTAGACCACATGGATCTTTTCGCCGTCGGCCACGGTCAGAACGTCGCCCTTCTCAACCGCTAACGCAAAGACTTCTTCCAGAATCGCTTCGGGTACGCCCTCCGCGTTCTTTTCAATGCCCTGCCAATTCGTTGCGTCGGCAAGCAGCGCATCAATGTCCGCTCCCTCGGCTTCCAGCGCGTCGGCAAATTCCTCCGCCTGGTCTTCCGCCGAATGATAATGCTCCAACGTTTCGTCGTCGGTCAGATTCAGCGCGATCCGGACGGTGTTTTTCAGCTTGTTCATGCCGTCTTCGTCCAGTTCGAGATAGTTCACGGTGTAGAGAGCCGCCTTGACCTTCTTCGGCTCGGTTACCTCCTCGCCGGTCTCCTCGGACCCCTCGCCCGCCTCGGTCTCTCCGGATTCCTCGGCTTCGCCGGTTTCTCCGGCTTCTTCGGTTGCTTCGGGTTCCTCCACCGGGTCGGTTCCTTCGAGAACGACCACGATGATCCTATCTTCCAACTTGATCTGGGTTGCGTCGAATCCTACCCGTGCGCTGCTGAACATCCAGTCCGAAACCTTTTCGTTCAGCGTTTCATCCCCTTCGGTGTATTCGGTCAGGGTCAGGCCGTAGAGATCCAGCGCCGCCTGCTGTTCGGCAACCGACTCCTTGCCTTTGAGGTTGCTCAGGACCTCAGCCGCCTCGTCCGCACGTCCGGACGCATATTTGTTGTAGAGTTCGAGATAGTTGTTCTCGACGTAGTGGTTGACCAGAAGATCTTTGAGCTGTTCTTCGGTTCTGACCTCCGCGAGCAGTGCGGCAACGGCGGCGTCGGTTGTGGAATAGCTGACGTAATCGGTCTTATAGTAGCGATCGGGGTTCGCCAGTTTTTCCGCCGCGGCGTCGGTCGCCTCCCACTTATCGTTCTGCCACTGCGAGAGCACCTTGTTGCTCAACGCCAGAACGACAGCCGACTTTTCCATATCCGATTCCTTGAAATCCGAACCGAACACCGTCTTCCACCAGCGTCCGAATTCCAGATAGTTTCCGTAATAGACGTTGGAGGGCGTGACGCTGTATCCGTTATCGGCGAGGTAATCGTAGTAGTCGTATGCTCTCGAACGGAGGAGCATATACATATCCGAGATCGCTTCGCTCTTCTCTTCTTTCGTCAGTTTCAGGTTGTTCTTCTGACCGTAGTCGCAGAGCGCGACGTAGCTTTGCAGCAGCGTGGAAGAAGCGATCGTGGTGTTGAGCTTGTTCTGCGCCGCGGTCATCGACTGACCCCAGCAGTAGTCCATTTTCGTGGACGCGCCCACGACGTAGGACATGATGCTGGAATAGCCCAAATCCTCGTAGTAGTCCCAGGTTTCGGACGCCTGCTCGTAGTAATAGTTCCAGACCAGGAAATACGCCATCTGCTGATTGATGCTGTATGCTCCGCTCGTCTGGCTCTTGACCAGAACGTTCACGCGCTTGAAGAAGCCGTTGTTGTTCATCGCAAACAGGGCGACGCCTGCCACAATGGCGACCGCAAGAACGATCGAGATCAGCGGAACCACCCATTTGGGCAGCGGTTTGCGCGGACGCGCTTTCTTGTTCTTTGCCGGAGCGGAGGAGGACAGGCTCAGCCACTCGTCATCTCTTCCGGTTCTGTTTCTGTTTCCTTTTCCCATGAAAAAAGTCCTCTTTTTCTGATTTTTCGGGCGTCGTCCGCCCTTTTGCGAGCCGGACGCTACTTTATTATAATCTTTTCCTGTGAATAAACTGTTACGACAGAATGAATATTTGCCGAATTTTCCGGGGCATCCGGCTCACACGTCCATGATGACCGGCAGGATCATGGGCTTGCGCTTGGTTTTGTTGTAGAGGAACTTGGTCAGGTCGTCCCGAACCCGTTTTTTCAGGAGCATCCGGTCGTTGCCGTAGCGCGAGCCGATCACGTCGCTCACGGCGTCTGCCGCCACCCGGCGCACCTCGTCCATGAGGTCCTCGGATTCCCGGACGTAGACGAATCCGCGCGATACCACATCAGGGCCCGAGAGCAGCTGCCGCGTGGTGAAATCCACCGTTGCGACCACCACGATCAGGCCGTCCTGCGCGAGGTGCCGGCGGTCGCGGAGCACGATGTTGCCCACGTCTCCCACACCGTAGCCGTCCACCAGCACCTTCCCTGCCGGAACGGTTCCGCCAAACCTTGCGCCCGAGGCGTCGATTTCCAGAATTTTACCGATCTCCGAGAGGAAAATATGCTTATCGTCCATGCCCATGTAGCGCGCCAGCTCCCGGTTCGCCGAAAGATGACGGTTCTCGCCGTGCACCGGCATGAAATATTTCGGTTTGGTGAGCGCCTGCATGAGTTTGAGCTCTTCCTGGCAGGCGTGCCCCGATACGTGGACTTCCACCACCGCGTCGTGCACGACCTCCACTTCATTCCGGGAAAGCTCGTTGATGATCCGCCCCACCAGCTTTTCGTTGCCCGGGATCGCGGAAGACGAGAGAACGACCACGTCGTTGCCGTCAAGCGACACCTGCGCATGATCCGAGAACGCCATGCGGTAGAGCGCCGACATCGGCTCTCCCTGACTGCCTGTGGTGATCAGGGTCAGTTCATTCGGCTTGAAGCGTTTGATCTCGGTCAGGTCGATCAGCACCCCTGCCGGGACTTTCATATACCCCAGCTCGATGGCGGCGTTGACGATATTGATCATGCTCCTGCCGGTGATGGCGACCTTTCTCCTGTGCCGCACGCTCGCGTCGATGATCTGCTGAACGCGGTGGACGTTGGAGGAAAAGGTTGCGATGATGACGCGCTTTTTCGTGTGCGTGGAGAAAATGTATTCGAGCGACGCCCCCACCTTTTTCTCGGACGGAGTATGCCCCGGACGCTCGGCGTTGGTGGATTCGCACATCAGGAGCAGAACGCCCTCGCGCCCCAGCTCCCCGAGCCGCACGACGTCCATCATGCCGCCGTCGATCGGCGTGGTATCGAGCTTGAAGTCGCCGGTATGCACCAGCGTGCCGAGCGGCGTATGGATCGCGAGCGCGCAGGCGTCGGCGATCGAATGGTTGACGTGGATGAACTCCACCTCCATCTCTCCCACCTTCACGCGGTCGCCCGCCCGGACGGTACGAAGATCGGGATTCCACGGCAGTTCGTGTTCTTCGAGCTTGTTGCGAATGATCCCGAGCGTGAGCGGCGTGCCGTAGACCGGCGGATCGATCGTGCGGAGCACGTAGGGGATCGCGCCGATGTGATCCTCATGCCCGTGCGTGAGGAAAATGCCCTTCAACCTTTCCTTGTTGGCTTCGAGGTAGGAAATATCCGGGATCACAAGGTCGATCCCCGGCATATCCTCGTCCGGAAATCCGATCCCGCAGTCGATCACGATCATCTCGTTCTCATATTCCACCACCGTCATGTTCTTTCCGATCTCGCCGAGTCCCCCCAGCGGGATGATCCGGATCTTGCCGGTCGGTTTTTTCTTGTTTTTGTTCGGTCTTTGCTGTCTTTTCGGTTGTTTCGTTTGTTTCATCTGTTCAACTCCTTTCTCTGAAAAAGCAAACGGAAATTGACCTCCCCATTCAAGCCGCCACGCACGCGGAAAGAACAGGAGGTCTTCTCTTTTTTTCGCTCGGTTCAAACCGCCGCGCGGCTCAAACCTTTTCCCGGACACCGATACTATACCGATTATACCATCTTTTTCCGTTTTTGTCAAGACCCTTTACCGGCAGAGCAGAAAAATGACCAAAAATCCGATCGCCGCGCCGCAGGCAAGCCCCGAGAGGAACGCCCGTATCCGCTCCCGGCACCGTCTTACCGGTTTTTCCACCTGCTCCGCAAGACAGCCGCGCAGAATCCGGTTCGCCTCGACGAGCATATCGTCCGGTGCTTCCTCGTGCGCTTCCGCCTCCCGCCGGATCAGAAAATATGCCTCCTCAAAATAGCGGCTCTCCGCCGTTTTGAGAACGATCATCCGCTTCTGCGTTCCTCTGATCCCGTTCCCGTACCGTACCATTTTTTCTCCCCCGATCCACCGTAAAATCAAAACCGTTTCACCGGGATTATTTGCCTGCCGCCCTCCCTTTCAAACAATTTCCGAAAAATTTGCCGTCCGACTTGCAAAAAACGCCGGTTTGTGTTATAATGTCAAAAAAAGGAGCGGATGATATGAATATCTGGCACGATATGGACCCGGCGCAGATCACCCCCGACGATTTCGTTGCCGTGGTGGAGATCCCGAAAGGGAGCAAATGCAAATACGAACTGGATAAACATACCGGGCTGGTCCGGCTGGACCGGATCCTTTACACCTCGACCCACTATCCCGCCAACTACGGGTTTATTCCCCGTACCTACGCCGACGACGGAGACCCGCTCGACGTGCTGGTGCTCTGTTCCGAATCGCTCTATCCGCTGACCCTCGTGCGGGTCTACCCCATCGGCGTGATGCGGATGCTCGACGGCGGAAAGATGGACGATAAGATCATCGCCGTCCCCTTCTCGGATCCGACCTACCTCGGCATCGGCTCGATCGACGAACTGCCCCCGCATATCTTCGACGAGATCCTGCATTTCTTCACCGTCTACAAACAGCTTGAAAACAAGCAGACCGACGTGCAGACCCTCTTCGGCGCGGAAGAGGCGAAAAAGATCATTCAGGAAGCGATCGACGGATACAACCGGGGAGATTTCAAAAAGGCATAAACATTGCAGACTGCGGCGGGAAACGCCCGCCCGGAAAGGACTTTTATATAAAATGGCAAAGAACGAAAAAATGGTGGAACAGATCACTTCGATGGACGTGGACTTCGCCCAATGGTACACCGACGTGGTCAAAAAAGCCGAACTGGTGGACTACTCGGGCGTGAAAGGGTGTATGATCATCCGCCCCTACGGCTATGCCATCTGGGAGAATATTCAGAAGGATCTCGACGCCCGCTTCAAAGCGCTCGGGCATGAGAACGTCTATATGCCGCTCTTCATCCCGGAGAGTCTCTTGCAGAGAGAAAAAGACCACGTCGAGGGTTTTGCGCCCGAATGCGCGTGGGTGACGATCGGCGGCGGCAATCAGCTCACCGAGCGGCTCGCCGTGCGCCCGACTTCCGAGACCCTCTTCTGCGAGCATTTCCGCAACGTGATCCAATCCTACCGCGATCTGCCCAAGCTCTACAATCAGTGGTGCAACGTCGTGCGTTGGGAAAAGACCACCCGTCCCTTCCTGCGAACCTCGGAATTCCTCTGGCAGGAAGGTCACACGATGCACGAGACCGAAGAGGAGGCGCGCGAGGAGACCAGAAGAATGCTCGGCGTTTACCGTGATTTTTACGCCGAGACCCTCGCCATTCCCGCCGTTACCGGACGTAAAACCGAAAAGGAAAAATTCGCCGGCGCCGAAGAGACCTACACGATCGAGCCGATGATGCACAACGGCGTCGCCCTGCAAGGCGGCACCTCCCACTACTTCGGGGACGGTTTTGCCAAAGCGTTCGACATCACCTTCGCCGGGCGGGATAACACCCGATGCTATCCGCACCAGACTTCCTGGGGCGTTTCCACCCGGATGATCGGGGCGATCATCATGTCGCACGGCGACGACAACGGTCTGATCCTTCCCCCTCGCATCGCGCCGATCCAGGTGGTCATCATCCCGGTCGCGCAGCATAAGGAAGGCGTGCTCGAAAAGGCGAACGCCGTGAAAGAAGAGCTTCTCGCCGCCGGACTGCGGGTCAAGCTCGACGACAGCGATTATTCCACCGGTTGGAAATACAGCCAATATGAGATGAAGGGCGTTCCCCTCCGGCTCGAACTCGGTCCGCGCGATATCGAAAGCAATTCCTGCGTGCTCGTCAGCCGCGTCTCGCGCGAGAAGAAATTCGTTCCGCTCGAAGGGCTTGCCGACGCGGTGAAGGAAGCGTTGCGGTCGGTGCACGACGAGCTCTACAACCGGGTTCTGGAAAACACCAAGGCCCGCACCTATGAGGCACGCAATTTTGATGAATTTCTCGATATTGCCGCGAACAAATCGGGCTATATCAAAGCCATGTGGTGCGGCGACACCGCCTGCGAGGACAAGATCAAGGACGAAACGGGCGGCGTCAAATCCCGTTGCATTCCCTTTACGGAAGAACATCTGGCGGATACCTGCGTTTGCTGCGGAAAACCCGCGAAGCACATGGTCATCTGGGGCAGACAGTATTGAGTTTTTGAAAGAGGGGGTCGCCGGGCGCGTCCCCTCTTTGCTTTATTTTCGTCGGAGAAGAGGTCAGTATGCGCAAATTTTTCGCAGCCGTGAAAGAAGTTGTCCGGAATCTTGATCCGGGCCTCTTTTGGTGCGTCATTGCGCTGTGCGGAATCAGTCTTCTGACCATCTTCGGCGCGGTGGAGAACTTCGGGCATTCCAAGCTCCGGATGCAGATCGCCATGTTCCTGCTCGGAACGGTTCTGACGATCCTGCTCGGCGCCGTCGACTTCCGCGCCATCGTGGATAAGCTCTGGCTTCCGCTCCTGATCGGTTCCGCCGCGCTCCTGATCCTGACGCTGATCGTCGGCACGAGCGGCGCTAATATGGAGACCGCCAACAAAAGCTGGCTCCGCATCCCCTTCACCGGGCAGATGATCCAGCCCTCCGAATTTGTCAAGGTCTCCTTCATCTGCACCTTTTCCAAGCACCTCTTCACGGTGCGAGAGCGCATCAACCGTCCGCTCGTCGTGCTCGGTCTTGCCGCTCACGCCGGGCTTTTCGTGGGGCTGATCCTGCTCTCGGGCGACCTCGGCGTGGCGCTGGTGTATCTGGCGATCATCGGCATGATGCTCTTCTGCGCCGGTCTGCACCTCGGCTATTTCGCAGGCGTGGCGGGCGCGGTCGCGCTGGCGTCCCCCTACATCTGGGATCACCTCACGCTCTATCAGCAGCGCCGGATCGTGGTCGGGTTCGACCCCTCGCTGGACCCGGTCGTCTACGGTTGGCAGGCACTGCTGAGCAAGCAGACCATCTCGGCAGGCGGCTTTTTCGGGAAGGGCGTGTTCGGCGGCGTCTACTATGAAGATCTGACCGCTTCCCACACCGACTTCATCTTCGCCACCATCTGCGAAAAGTTCGGGTTTATCGGCGGCTCGCTCGTCATTCTGCTCTATATCTTCCTCGTCGTGCGGATCTTCATGATCGCCCGTACTGCCGGGAATTCCGACTACGGCGGGCTCATCTGCGTGGGCGTGGGCGGAATGTTCGTGGCGCAGATCCTCGAAAACATCGGCATGAACCTCGCCATGCTCCCGGTCGTGGGCATCACCCTGCCCTTCCTCTCCTGCGGCGGCTCTTCCCTGCTCGCCACCTTCCTGATGATGGGGCTCGTCCACAGCGTCTATTCCCATTCGAACGGCGTGCGCCGGGAAAAAAGCTCCCAAACCCTCGACCTCGACAGCTCGCTTTTCGAAAATTCCGACTGACCGATTCATAATACCGCCTCCCGGATCATATAGTGTACCAAATTACATGATCCCGGAGGCGTTTTTATGTTCATTTATTCTTTGCGTGCCAGCACCGTCAAGCTCGTGGGCGTGGTCTGCGTGGCGCTCACCGTCCTCATCACCCTCATCGCGTTCGTGCCGACCTATTCGGGCGGATTCGTCGCCACCAATGCCGACGGAGAGGTCAGTATCAACTACGAAAAGGTCAAGACCGCCGAGGACGCCGCCAATTTCCTTTCTCAGTTCGGCTGGACCGTCGATCCCACCCCGGTGGAGACCAAGACCGTCACCATCCCGTCCGAATTCGACAAGGTCTTTGCCGCCTACAACGAAATTCAGAAAGCGCAGGGGCTCAACCTTTCCAAATATAAAAACAAGGACGTCACACGCTATACCTTCACCGTCACCAACTATCCAAACTACGACGGCACCGTCTACGCGAACGTCCTCGTTTACCGCAACCGCGTCATCGGCGGCGACCTCTGCTCCGCCGACGTCTCCGGCTTCGTGCAGGGGTTTGAGAGGAAATCATAATAGACCGCGGGAAAGGGGAAACTTTCTTAGAAGAAAGTTTCCCCTTTCCCGCACCCTTTTCCTTTCAAAGAACGGAAAAATTCTTTTTTACCGTTTATTTGTTTGAAAGATAGATGTCTGCTTTCCCATCCCACAAACTGGGACCTCGAACCTGCAAATAATCATTTTCCGAATAATCTTCCGGCAGTTCGTATAGCAAAATGTATGAATCCTCCATTTTCGCTCCGATATTTGCCAACATACTGAAACAACCGTCCCAATACCAACTATCGTCGTGGATCTCATATTCATTTCCACTATGAATAAGTTTCATGTCACTTTCGTATAGCGTTTCTTGCTTTGAACCTATATTCTTAACTTTAATTTCAATCAAAACAAACGTCCCGCTGGTTTTAATTTGATGGTAAGAAGAACTGCCTACCTTTTTTGCGGTACTAACGGAAATAATAGTATATTCAAAATTTCCTACTGTAACCGCATCGCCAATTTTATTTTTCTTCTGTGTTTGTTGAGTACCGCTATTACCTCCCCCATTTTGACCGTCATTGCTACCAGATGGGGAAAAGGTATGATAATAAACTATGATCTTTGCATTCGGAGCAAAAGTGGAATTTGCGGAATAATCCTCATGACCATTAATTGTGACTTTCTCAACTTCTCCATCCGAAGTTAAAAATCCAATGATCAAATCCGTAATTTGACTAAACTCGATATTTTGGAACCCAAGATCTGTCAACTGCTTCTGCACAGTTTGATAGTTATTTCCCTTAAATGTGTTGCTTGTGGACGAAATTTTGATGTTTCCTTCCGAATAGTCTGTTTCTTTTGTACTATTGCTCCCGGATGAAGGAAAAGTATGATAATAAATCACAATTTTACAATCAGCCGCAAAAGTGGAATCCTTAGAATAATCTTCGTGACCGTTAATCGTAACTTTTTCGATTTCCCCGTTCTCAGTAAAAAACCCAATCACCAAATCCGTTATAGGAAACAACTCGATATTTTGGAAACCAAGATCTTTAAGTTGCCGTTCCACGATTTGATATTTCTTACCTCTAAAATCCGAGCAAGTATACGATATTTTGATTTCACCTTCCGTATAAAGGTTTCCGCTTGGAGAATAGTCTTCATCGCAACCGATCAAACTAAAGCAAAATACAATTACAAGCAACACACATAGAACTTTTTTCATTTTTCTTTTCTCTTTATCAAAAAAAATTTTTGGTTGAATTAGTAGCAGATAATTGTGATTGACAAAGCGATACACTTCAATCTCAATCAAGAGAATGGTAAGTAATTACTATCGCTACGCTTGGAGGAAATGAATCCCCCTCTTCAAATTCGGAATCTCCGTTGATTGTCATTGATTCTATTCGCCCGTTCTTCTTCGCAGACCACCATGAAAGATCGTGTAGTGGAATCGCGTTGATGTTTTTGAATCCCGCGCCACGCAAAATAGCCAACATTGCCTCAACGTTTCTATCTTCCCAGTCCGCAATTGATTCAGTTATTTCGATTAATCTAACTGTATTTTTTGCTGTATTTTTTTCATTGTTTCCATCTTTTTTTCCGTCATGGTGAGAAAAGCAAAGCAATAGCGAATATACCCCTCCAAGAATCAAAAACGCAAAAGACCAGTCAATTAGCATTAATAGAGCGCCGATTCCGCAACAAGCAATTGAGGAAACGACCCAGATCAAAGTGATTTTCCGTTTTCTCTTTTTTTCTTCCTCTTCGATTTTTAATTTTTCCAATCTTTCAATCCGATCTGTTTCCGCACGGATGACCTCTGCTTCATCTGATGTTCTATGCGTAATGGTAGTTCCGTCAGTAAACGAAACCTTTGTTCCACAGTAGGTACAGAATTTATCATTTGGTGAGAGATTTGCGCAACAATTTGGGCATTTCAATTCCCTTATGGATCCCATAATATGCTCTTTCTCCCCCTTATATGGACAAGATGATTGCAACAGCAATTGCAACAATACCCACTACCGGAGCCAAAAGCGCAAGCATGCAGCCGCAAAGATGGTCTAAACATCCACGGTGATAATGAAATAACATAATCTTTTCTCCTTATCCTTAACATTTTGGGAAAGATTTTTTGACTATCGTATCCTCTGATGTTCCCTACAAAACGGCAAATCGCGCTTGGTCTTGTACTTGAATTGTTTTCAGCACCAATGCTTTGCAAATAACACAGCTTATTTAATACGCTCTTTTTTGGCATTATATCATATAAAAAACGATATGTCAATAGAAATATCGTATTTCATATTATATTTTTGGCATTATATCGTTTACAATATATAGCAGGGGGGTGACATAATGCAAGAACACGAATTTGCTTTGCGGTTGGCAAAGTTGAGAAACGAAAAGGGCGTTTCCGCACGGGATATGAGTTTGTCGCTCGGGCAAAACCCCGGTTATATTAACAGTATCGAAAACGGAAAAGCGCTTCCGTCCATGTCTTTGTTCTTTTACCTCTGCGACTATCTCGGCATCTCCCCCGCCGAATTCTTTGAGGTCGAAAATGCCGCTCCCGCCAAAACCGCCCAAATCAATCGAAAAATTCAACAACTCCCTCCCGATCAGCTCTCCCATCTCGAAGCTCTGATCGATGATTTATTGATAAAATAAAAAACCGCGGGGAAGGGGAAACTTTCTTAGAAGAAAGTTTCCCCTTCCCCGCACCCTTTTCCTTTCAAAGAATTGAATTGAGAAAAATTTTTTCAAAAATGAAAATGTTCTGCGAATTTGGGAAAGAGCGGTTTTATTTCAAAATACCGTTTGAGCAGGCGGTCAAAAAAGCCGATCAGTGTACCGTTACAAACCGTCATCACAAGCGTGCCGATCCCGATCCCCACCCATGCGTGGAAAAGCAATCTGGAAAGGAGCACCGAGACCGCCAACATCGAAAAGTCAAATGCTGTCTTGAAAACCGTGACTCTCAAATGATACCGCACCGTCAGACCTTTGACGAAAAAGTCATATACCTGCGGGTAGAGATAGACGTGAAAAAACAGGGCGACAGCAAACGAGGTGACCACTATTCCTACTATCAAAAACGCAATCCGTACCGGCATCGCCATGCTCCCCGGTGCCGTCACTTCCGGATTGAGCATCGGGATCACCGTGCGCCACAGGTCGAGAATCAGCCCGTAGAGCAGGCAGGTCAGAAAAGAAACGAAGTAGATCAGCCGCACCCGGCGCATCAGAATACAAAACAGCACGAACAGAACGCCCTGCAACAGGTATTCCGCACGCCCGAAGGTCAGCCACGACACTTTCAGACTGACCAGATATGCCGGAGCAACGATCATCGATACGCCAAAGTCCGCCGCGGCTGTCAAACTGACGGCAAGGGGCATCAGGATCAATCCCAACAGGTAGGCGACCTCGCCCGGTATAAAGATCGGTTTTCGTTTGGAATCGGGGTGCATGATAAAAACCTCCGGAGATGAAAAAGCTACCTCATTTTAGCATAAACCACCCGGATTGTCAATCTTTTTTACAGAGATTCCTTGCCCACGCCTTTTTCCTTTCAAAGAATTGACAGAAAATGGGAAAATATCAACCGTTTTGCAAAAGAAAACCCCGGCGAGGGGACGGCTGGATGCCGTTCTCTCGCCGGGGCGGCAGTCCGGCATTTGCCGGACTGCCTCGGGGCTTACAGAATGCCGGGATAGACGTTCCTGGTCGATCCGCTTTTCATGGGGATCCTGGCGCGGACGTCGACGATCGCGTCGGCAAAATGCTTCTGCATCGTTTCGGAAAGCGAGAGGTTCTCGTCGATCGTCAAAAGCGACGCGAGCGCGTAGGCAACCGCGGGAGCCAGTTGATCGGTGAGCGGAAAGATGCCGGTCGGAAGTACCGTCGAGGGGAGATTCCCCTGCGCCGGCAGGTCGTTTGCCGCCCGGATGTCCCGATCGAGCGGAGCCAGCGTGCGATAGAGCAGCGCAAGCAGACTTTTCGAGCGGTCGGAATAGTCCGGGCTATCGGCTGTCGACGTCTCTCCCGTGAGCCGGACGGCTTGATCAAGGATCTCTCCGTTGGTCACGGCGCCTCACCTCATTCTTCCTCTTCGGGCTTGACGCATTCCATCAGGATCAGCTCCTGCGGATAGAAGACCTTTGCGCCGTAGAGGTGCAGTCCCTTCACGGCGTCGGCGAACCGCAGTTCCGGACGGTAGGCGTCCACCTCGGAGAGCTGTTCCGCAAACGCGATCGCGCGGCGGGTACGGGCGAGGCAGTAGAAGTGCTCGCCGTCGTCCTCGGTGGAGGAGCAGATGTTGTTGGAAACGTAGACGCGCACGCCGCCCACCGTTCCGATACAACCGGCGTTGAGCGCCTCGCTGTTGTCGGTCGCGTTCAGGATCTTTGCTTTGAGAACCAGCGCGCCGACCTCGGGAGAAAGCTCGAACACGATGTCGTCAGGGTTGGTGGCGTTCTGCTTATAGAGCAGTGTTCTTGCTTCGAGCAGGGTGTCCAGAATGTTCTCAGCGGTCATATCTTCGTTGGTAATGGTCTTGCCTGCCTGGCTGTAAAGACCGTAGACGTACTGATCGGCGGTGTTTGCCAGCGCGTTGGCGGCGTTGGACATTGCCGCTTCCATCAGACCCGGCACGCTCTGCGCCTGATCGATGTCGTCGATCTGGAAGTTGAAGCACTTCGCCTGATCGATCCGGAGTTCCCGGCTCATATCGGTGAGCGTTTCGGGACTGAGCATATTCGTGTTTTTGGTGTAGTTGGAGATCGAAACGCTTCCGACTCCGCAAACCTTCACAACGCTGCCCATCTCCTTGATGTCGCCCTCGTATTCACGGTTGGAGTTTGCGACGGCGATATACTTTTTGTCGAGCGAATGCAGCAGGGATTCGCTCCAGATAGAGGGGATAAAATTGCTGATAGCCATAGGATAAGTTCCTTTCTTTTTTTGTGATTGAATCTGTTTTGCGGTGAGATTCCCGTCAGTTCCATTTTTGCATGGAATGCAGGATGCTTTGGTAGTTTTTCCGCACCTCGGCGGGCGACATGGCGCGCACCTCCGCCGGGGAGAGGAATCCGCTGCGCGATTGCGCGAGCGCGCCGGAAGAGCGGGTGCGGTTCTGTTCGTTGACCTGCCCGGCGATCCTCCCGGCATATTCCTCCCGTCGCCGGAACAGTGCGTAGGCGGCGGATACCGGGACGCCGCGCCCGACGTCCTCCCAAACCGCGTCGGGCAGGTCGGAGAGCGGAACGTCCGGGTAGAGCGCGGCAAATTCGGCGCATTCGGACTGCGCCCGGCGCAGGTTTTGCAGCTCGGCGCGCAGACCGTTCAATTCCTGCCGGAGCCCTTCCAGTTCTCCCGCAGGAGAAGCAGGATCAGCCGGAGCAGACTCAGGATCTCGCAGATCCGCAGGAGCAGACGGCGCAGCTCCCCCGACGGTTCCTTCTCCTGCATCTGTTTCGCCGACGCCAGCATCTCTTTCGCTCGCCGGATCAACCGTTTCGTCTTCCGGATCTGCCAGCGCAGTCGGGTCGAGACCCGCTTCCGAAAATTCATCGGTCATTCACCTCTCCCCCTTTCAGAGTCAGTTCCTGCAAGAGCGCCGCGCGGTCGGGAACGCATCCCTCGGGCAGATGTTGCAGGTATTGCGAGACGGTGATATGCCCGGCGTCGAGCAGACGGTCGAGCAGGGTCACGGTTGCCGCCGCGGTGAAATAGGTGGTACTGCCGGTTTCGGCGGTGGCGTGCAGGAGTTCCCTGCCGAGCAGGGGGTAATCCACCTGCCGCGCCGTCACACCGCCGTTCTCGGAGACCGGCAGAAGCCGTTCGGGCGGACAGTTGGCGCAGAGCATATCCGCCCAGATCGAGGCAAGCTCGCCGATGCAGCGGCAAAGGCGGGCATTCACCTGTTTGAGCGAGATCTGGGACGCCTCCTGCAACGCGAGGATCGCGCTGGTGTTGGTGGCGCGCTCGTCGCCGAGCGCCGATTCGGTGGCGCCCATGACGCTCTTGGTGTTCTCCACGACGCTTTCGATCAGGTTCAGATATTCGTCGTGCATCTTCCCCGGTTCGATAACCGAGACCGCGTCCGAAATATTTCCGCCGCCGATGGCGGCGATCGCCTCTCCGACCTCGTTGTTCCATTCGGGGATCCGGGTCTGGTCGTAGATAACCTTGGAGAACGCCGCGTCGGTCATGTGTTTCATCGCCAGCGCGTAAGCGGCGTTCACATACCGCTGATTCGGGATCAGCTCGGTGATGGGAGAAGTCCCGTGGAAAGAGCCGCGGCGCGGCAGCCAGTTGAAGTAGGCGACCGGGTAATGCTTCATGCCGGTCGCGCTCCGGCGGATCAGGCAGCTCCGGGTGGTTTTTTCAAACAGGACTTCGCCGTCTTCCCGGTAGAAGCGGATCAGGTAGGTCGCCTTGTCCGAGCCGGTGGGTTCGTTCGGGAAGTTTTCGGCTTCGTCGGGATGGATCCTGGCGATCTCGTCCTCGCCGGCTCCCGCGGCACGGGCTTCCTGCCGCAGGGTCTCCGCCGAGCATCTGCCCGCCAGCATCACATAGTCCTGCGACTGAATATCGGCGCGAGTGGGATCGGCGACAAAGAGGTTGACCGCATCCACGAGGTCGGTATGGATGTCTCCGCAGAAGGGCTGACCGCAGTCGCAGTCGGAGTCCCACCAGCAGTAGAAGACGCCGTCGCCGGAGATCGCGGCTTCGAGCAGGGCGCGGTGCGTCAGCTCGTTCATGTGATTCCGCTTCCAGCGGTACATGGCGTTGCCGCCGAGCAGGCGAAGCCCCTCGGAGACGTTTTCGCGTACCGCGGACGCGTTCAGATAAGGCAGGCGGTCGTCGCTGTACCGGATGGAGAGCTTTTCGGGGGATAGCGTTCCGATCAGGTAATCCACGATCCGGCGTGTGATGTTGAACACCGGGCGCGGGAGCGATTCGGGGGGATTCCCCTGCCACTGCTCGCCCCGGTAGAACTGTTCGTTGCGCCGCACGGTCTCGTAGAGTCCGATCTTCCGGTTGTATTCGGTTCCCGCTTCATAGAGCCGCCATGCCTTCGTTGTCAAATCGTTCATATAGATGATAATTCCTTTCTGTTGGGTTTGCGCGCGCCGGAATATTTCGCCGGCGGAGCGGCGGGCGGCGGCGCGCGGTTCAAAAACGGAGAAAAAGGGCTCGGCAGGTCAGTCGGCTGTCAGGACCGAGATCCGGTAAAACCGGGGACGCGCGGAGCCGGGGGCGTTCAGCCGAAAACGCAGGAACCGGAATCTGCCGTTCATCGAGCGGCGGTTGATAAAGACCGGCTTTCCGGTATTGCTCGCGGGGAGCGAAAAGGTTTTTTCCGCCCGGTCGGTTTCCACCACCACCGTCTGTCCGCTCGAACCGTCCAGCTCGGCGCAGAGCGTGAACCGCCAGGCGCGTTTCCGGTTTTCGGGGTGGTTCAGCGAGAGGAAATTGCTCTGGTAGTAGGCGTTGATCGCCTGCCCGTTGTCGGTCGTGGCGGTGTTTTCCGCCAGGGCGACCAATCCGCCCGCCGTTCCGAATCCGGCACGGTCGTCCGCGGTCTGGAAGAAGAGGACGGCGGGGATATGATCGAATTGCGACCATTCCCTGCGCCCGGTATGGTAGACCCAGACGACCCCTTCCGCCGTTTCGGTGGGATCGCGGAGCCAGAGCTCGTTCCGGTCGGGCAGCCAGCAGAGGATGCCGTTTTGCAGGAGCGAATCGGGGAGCAGTTCCCGCACCTCGGTCGAGAGGCATTGCGCCGAGCAGGACGTCTGTTCGCTGATCGGGAAAGAAATGCGGAAAACGCCGTCCGAACGCACCACCACCGGAGACTCTCCGCAGAGCGTCAGGCCGCCGTAGGAATTGCATCCGAGACTGCCCTCGATCGTGTAGGTGTAGAGGACCTCGTCCTCATCCCGCGCGATGCCCCATGCGCCGCGGTCGTTGAAGGCGAGCAGCCGGTTGCCGCGCTGACACATGGCGCGAACCGGGTGGTTGCTGTCGCCCAGATAGAAAATCGCGCTCGACGGAAAGTAGAGGGGATCGCTATCCGAATAGACCGCCTGACTTTCGGCAAGCATGGCGTCGTCAACCGGCTCGGTGTGGAAAACCTTGTAGCCGTTGCCGAAGAGGAAGAGATCCTCGTGCTTGAAGTTGTAGAACAGGCAGGGGCCGGACGCGTGCGTGACGGTGGCGCGCTGGTTGAAGACCGAGGAGAGGGTGACCGAAACGTCCAGCACGCCGTACGCCTGCGCCGCCGGGATGGTGAAGGTGTTGGTTTGCGGCGTGAAGGAATAGTTGGTGATCTGCACGCCGTTGACCTCCATGCGGTCGATCTGCCGGGTCGTGTAGGGGAGGATGAAGAGCGTGGAGCCGACCGAATTGAGATACCGGATCCGCAGGCGCGGATAGAGCAGATTCACTTCTTCGTTCACCGCGCCGAGCTGGGTGGGATGCCAGTTTTTGCCGTAGAGCGGAACGTACCCCTTCGTTTGGGTAAAGCTGTTGGAGTTCGGCAGATACCGGTAGATCTCCTCGCCGTCGAAAAGGTAGAGCCGCCCGGCGTACTGGGCGAAATGCGCCGTGCCGGAAGAGGTGGAAAGATAGTAGATCGCGCTCGGATTGGTTTGTCCCGACAGGAGTCGGTAGACGGCGGAGCCGCTGACCGCAAAGAGCAGGTCGGTGTTTTCCACCGTTCCCTGCCACACGGCGCGGATCTCCGACGAGAGCGACATCATCGCCGTATAACCGCTCCGCTTTTCCAGCGAGCCGTCCTCCCGGATGCGGAAATTGCGCATTTCGGATGCGCCGACGTCCGAAAGGAGAGCGCATTGCCGGATGCCGCCGAAACTGTGAAATTCGACCTTTTCATCGGCAGTTCTGGGGTTGATTTTTGCCATGGAAATTCTCCTTTCTGTCAGAATATGGGCTCCGCCCGCACGGAAACGAAGGGCAGGAGCCGAACGAGGGCGCCGCCCCATGGCGGAACAGGCGCAGTCGTGGAAAAAATCAGAGGAACCGGTTTCGGGACTTCGACGGGAAGCGGAAGTTGCGGTCGGGCAGATTCTCGGGACGGTAGTTGCCGTACCGGCTCATCACGGCGTACCGCAACGCCTCCGGCGCGTGGGTGACGGCGTGCGGCTCGCCCGACGCGTCCTCGGGATGTTCGCTGTCGCAGAGCAACGCCGGCAGAGTGCGGATCAGCTCCCGGCAATCGCGGCTGACGCGCAGTTCGGGGCCGCCGTGCGGCGAGAGATACTGCCGCAGGATCCGCCAGCCCGGCACGCGCCGGTTGTCGGCGGCGCACATGGGGGGCATTCCGGGGACTGCCTGCATGATCTCAAAGCCGCTGCGTCCGGTGTCCTGCCGCCGGTTCCAAAGGTCGGGAGACGCCACCGCGTATTCGGCGCCGCTGTCCCTGCAAAGCGTCGCGACCGCTTCGCCGGCCTCCCGCAGGGTCAGCCCGGGAGCGCAGATTTCCCGGATCACGTAGAGGTTGCCGACGCGATCGCTCCCGAGGAGCAGTGCCGCCAGCATATCGAACCCGTAGTCCAGTGCCGCAAAACGGCGGATCTCGGCGGGTATCTCCTGCGGGGAGCAAACGTGTACGTCTGGTTGAAATTCCGGGAAAAACTGTCCCTCGAAAACGTCCCATCTGCCGAGCAGCCACGCCTCGCGGAGCTTTTCGGGCAGACTTTCGAGCTGTCGGACGTAGTCGGGATCGGCTTTGAGCAAGACAGGATTGTCGTAGACCTGCGCCGGGATGAACAGGTAGTCGTCGGGGTTCTCGTTCGGCAGAAACATCCGGTCGACAAACAGCCGCTTCACCCACGCGTGTCCGATCCCGCCGGGATTGCAGGTCAGGTACATCCGCCGGGGAACGTCACCCACGCCACGCAGACAGGCCTTAAAAATCGAAAACTGATATTCGCTCAGTTGCGTTGCCTCGTCAATGGCGATGATGTCGAATTCCTGCCCCTGGTAGCGGAGCACGTCCCGGTTTGAGGAACAGTACCCCAGACTGATCGTGCTTCCGTTGGGCAGGGACAGGCATTTTTCCTGTTCCCGGTAGGTGAAAAGACCCCCGTATTCGGTCAGGAGCGGACGGACGTGGTTCTGTTTGAGCTCGGCGTAGGAGCGGCGCACAAGCAGACAGCGGATCCCCGGATAGCGCAGGCAAAGACCGGTCAGTTTCCGGCGCAAAGCCCAGGATTTTCCGCCGCCGCGCGCACCGCCGTACGCCGTATAACGCGCCCGGGAAGCAAAGAACTTCTTCTGCCGCTCGTTCGGTACGCCGCCGATGTGAACCGTGCGTAAAACCGGATCGGTCATGCGCCGTCCTCGGAGATGTCGTGCTCGAAGATCAGACGTACCTCTCCGCATTCGGTCTGCGCGGCGGCGGCATCGGTCTTATCCGCGTAGCCCAGCCGCCGTTTGAGATAGGCGCTGACCACCGTGGGCGAAACCGCGGGCGTGTTGAGCGCCTCGTCCTCCATCACCGCGGCAAGATAGTCCGCCTCGGCAGGATGGGTCAGCCGCAGCGTTTCAACCTCTCCGACGCCGCACCCCAGCCACCGGCAGAACCCCGCCAGATTCGGAAGCCGGCCGCCTCGCCGGCTCTCCTCCGCCTTTCTGCATTCCCGAACGTATTTTTCGAGAAACATCGGCAGCTTGCCCCGATCGGCTATCCGCTCTAAACTTTCCCGCTTCGCACGACACATCTCCAATCCCTCCCGTCTTGCTTTTTCGTTTCCGTGCACCCATATTCTACCGCGTCGATTCGTGCCATTCCCCGTACAAACGTGCCATTTGTGCCATGTTATGGTGAGAAAGAGGACTATGGAGGAGGGGACCCCCGTTTTCTTGCAAGAAAATAGGGGGTCCCCTCCTCCACACCACCTCCCTCCCCCGAAAAGAACGGAAAAGGGGGATAAAAATAAAAAAAGAAGACCCGATCGGATCTTCTCAAAAGGCAGGGGGGCAGGCGGTGCCGGTTTAGCCGGCGGCACTTTTCGCCGGGGAGTCGGCGACGTCGGTTTTCTGCCGCAAATAGACGCGGACGATCGCGGCGTGCGCCGTCAGAGCCGCAAAGAGGATCGTCAGAGCCAGCGGCAGGGCGGCATAGGCGAACGCGTCGGTGACCGCAGGATTCCGCAGTTCCCGGGTTTTGCCGTCGACCGTGACCCGAACCGACGTAACCCGGTCGGCGGAGCCGGTTGAGACGACCGAGAGCGTGAGCGGCAGGTCGGCGCGCGGCGGCAGTGCAATATTTTGCAAAACGAGCGGTTGTTCCAGCCCTTTGACGTCAAGTTCCAGCCGTTCCACCGTCACGACCCGGTCGGAGCCGTTCCGCAGGGTTCCGGATGCAAGGATCTGTTCGGTTTGATCGGCGAGCGACACCGGGACGCTCGACGCGTGAAATTTTTCGGCGACCGTCACGTCCCCGCCCTCGGGCAGAAACGCAAGCACGGTCAGAACCGCCGCAAAGACAAAACAGAGGGCGAAAACGCCGATCTTCACGTCCTGCAAGACCCGTTTCTTCATTTCAATCCTCCTTTTTCGTTACCAGCGCGCGGTAAACCTGATTTTTCGGGATCGAACGGTCCCGGGCGACCTGCTTGATGGCGTCCATTTTCCAGAGTCCCTTTTCGCGGTAGAAATCCACGTGTTCGGCGATATTCATATCCTGCCAGAAGGGCGCGTCGGTCTGCTTTGCGATCTGCATCCCCTCGATGACCAGAACGTATTCGCCGCGCGGCGCGTTCTCGCGGTAGTATTCGTCCGCGCCGGCAAGCGTGGTGCGGATAATTTCCTCGTTGATCTTGGTCAGCTCGCGGCAGATGGAAATTCTGCGGTCGGCGCCGAGCGAGTTTTGCAGGTCGACCAGCGTTTTGCGCAAACGGTGCGGCGCTTCGTGGATCAGCATCGTCCGGCGTTCGCTTTGCAGTTCGGTCAGCCGTTCGATCCGCGCGTTCCGGTCGGTGGGCAAAAAGCCCTCGAAGCAGAAGCGCCCGGTATCAAGCCCCGAGAGGGTGAGCGCCGTGATCGACGCGACCGGACCCGGGATCGCCGTGACCGGAATGCCGCGCTCGGCGCAGAGCGCGACCAGATCCTCTCCGGGGTCGCTGATCGCCGGCGTTCCGGCGTCGGTGACGAGCGCGCAGGACTCCCCTGCTTCAAGGCGGTCGGCGATGATCCCTCCGTGTTCGCGCTTGTTGTGTTCAAAGTAGGAGACCATCGGCTTATGGATGTCGAAATGCGTCAGGAGGCGCAGAGAATTTCTCGTATCCTCCGCGGCGATGAAATCCACCTCGGAGAGCACCTTTCTCGCGCGGTCGGAAAGATCCGAGAGGTTGCCGATGGGGGTGGCAACCAGATAAAGCGTACCGGGAACGACCCGGTTTTTTTCTGTTTCAGCTGACTTGGAACTCATAAAAACCTCCGTTCGGGAACGCGCGCGGGGGACGGCGCATACCCTGTTAGAAAAAATCCATATTGAAAAAGGGGAAACGGGTGCGATGGCAATCAAAATTTATATCGATCAGGGACACAATCCCGAAAATCCGAACGCGGGCGCCGAGGGAAACGGGCTCAAAGAGCAGAACATCACCTACCGCGTAGGCAAAGCGCTGGGGGATCTGCTCCGGGCGAATCCGAACTTTGCAGTGAAGGAATCCCGCCCGACGCCCACCACCTCGCTCGGCACGACCAATTCCACCAGCTTACAGGCGCGCGTGCGGGACGCGAACGGCTGGGGCGCGGATTATTTCATCAGTCTGCACACCAACGCGGCGGCAAATCCGGCGGCGACAGGAAGCGAAGCGTTCTCCTATGCCTCGGGAACGCCGGGCTACCGGCTGGGCTCGGACATCCTCGCGGCAATGACCAACGCCACGGGACTGCGCAACCGGGGCATGAAGGTTCGTCCCGGGCTTTACGTCCTGCGCAAAACGCGGATGCCGGCGGTTCTGGTGGAGCTCGGATTCATCACCAACCCGAACGACGCGCGGCTGATGAATGAAAATCCCGGTCTTTTCGCGCGGGGAATCTACAACGGGATGCTGCGGTATTTCAATCTCTGAACTGTTTTTGCAAAAAAGCGCGGAGGCGCGCAGCGTCGCCGTCGAAGAGATACCCGTGCAGACCGAACGCCTCAGCTCCCGCGATATTGCGCGGATTATCGTCGATGAAAAGGCATTCGTCCGGATCGAGCCGGTAGGTATTGCAAAGGTAGGCAAAAATCCCGCGCGACGGTTTGACAAGCCCGATCGCTCCCGAAAAAACGCAGCCTTCCATCAGACGCAAAACCGGAAATTCCCCGGCGTGCGGGACGAACTGCCGGCTGATGTTGGAGAGCAGGTAGAGCGAGACGCCGTATTTCTCCTTTGCTTCTGCGGCAAGCTCCCGCATTCCGGGCATCGGCGGCAGCTGCCGATGCCAGCCGCGCAGGATCTGCGCCGCCGGCGCGACGAGCCGTTCGGGAAGCGTGGGCGTGACCTTGCAAAGGATCTCTTCCTCAGTCAGCGTTCCGTCGTCGAGCCGATCCCAATACCGGCGGTCAAAGAGCGCCTCGCAGAGCAGGGCGCGGTCGTCGGGATCCGGAACGTATGCGCCGGTGATCCGGTCGGGATCGAAGCGCACCAGAACCTGCCCGAAATCAAAAATCAGATTGCGGATCATAAAATCTCCTCGGAGCGAAAGGTTGCCTCAGTTGTCGTCGTCGAGCCGCAGAACCGCCATGAACGCTTCGGGCGAAACCTGCACCGAGCCGAGCTGGCGCATCTTTTTCTTGCCCTCTTTCTGCTTTTCGAGCAGTTTCTTCTTCCGGGTGATGTCGCCGCCGTAGCACTTGGCAAGCACGTCCTTGCGCATGGCTTTGACCGTTTCACGCGCGATGATGCGAGAACCGACCGTCGCCTGGATCGGAATTTCAAAGAGCTGACGCGGAATATTCTCTTTGAGCCGTTCGGCGATCTTGCGTGCGCGTGCGTACGCCTTGTCCTCGTGGACGATAAAGGAGAGCGCGTCCACCTGATCGCCGTTGAGCAGGAAGTCGAGCTTGCAGAGCTTGCTCGGTTCGTATCCTTTCAGCTCGTAGTCGAGCGAGGCGTAGCCGCGCGACCGGCTTTTGAGCGCGTCGAAGAAATCGTAGATGATCTCGTTGAGCGGCAGGTCGTAGTGCAGTTCCACCCGGGTGGGGTCGAGATATTTCATATCGAGGAACACGCCACGGCGGTCCTGGCAGAGGTCCATCAGTCCGCCCACGTATTCGACCGGCGTGATGATATTCGCCTTGACGACCGGCTCGTAAGCGGTCTCGATGCTGTCGGGAGTAGGATAGTTGGAGGGATTGTCGATCCGCAAAAGGTCGCCGTTCTTGATCTTCACTTCATAAATGACGCTCGGCGCGGTGGTGATGAGGTCGAGGTTGAACTCGCGTTCGAGCCGCTCCTCGATGATCTCCATGTGGAGCAGTCCGAGAAAGCCGCACCGGAAGCCGAAGCCCAGCGCGACCGAGGTTTCGGGTTCGTATTGCAGAGCGGCGTCATTGAGGCGGAGTTTTTCGAGCGCGTCGCGCAGATCCTCATAACGCGCGCCGTCGGCGGGGTAAATTCCCGCAAAAACCATCGGCTGAACGGCACGGAAGCCGGGCAGCGGATCGGCGGCGGGATCAGCCGAGAGCGTTACGGTATCTCCCACGCGGGTATCTCCCACGCTCTTGATCGAGGCGGTCAGATATCCGACCTCTCCGGCGGCGAGCTCCTCGCATTTTTGCAGTCCGAAGGGTTCCATTGTGCCGACTTCCACGACGTCAAATTCGGCTCCGGTGCTCATGAGCTTGATCCGGTCGCCGGCGCGCAGTTTTCCGTCCACGACCCGGATGTTGACGACCACGCCGAGGTAACTGTCGTAGTAGGAATCGAAGATCAGGCATTTGAGGGGCGCGTTCTCGTCGCCGCCCGGCGCCGGGATCTCGCGCACGACCGCTTCCAGAACGTCGCCCACGTTCTGCCCGGTTTTGGCAGAAACGGCGGGACAACCCTCGGCGGGAATGCCGATGACGTTCTCGATCTCTTCGCGGCAGCCCTCCACGTTGGCGGAGGGCAGGTCGATCTTATTGATGACCGGGACGATTTCCAGATCCGCGTCGACGGCGAGGTAGGCGTTCGCAAGCGTCTGTGCCTCGATCCCCTGCGTCGCGTCCACGACGAGAAGCGCTCCCTCGCAGGCGTTGAGCGACCGGGAAACTTCGTAGTTGAAGTCGACGTGGCCGGGCGTATCGATCAGGTTGAACACATACTGTTCGCCGTCGGGTGCAGTATAGTTGAGCTTGACGGCTCTCGCCTTGATGGTGATGCCGCGCTCGCGTTCGAGTTCCATATTGTCGAGGAGCTGGTCTTCCATATCGCGCTTTTCGACCGTTCGGGTCAGTTCGAGAATCCGGTCGGCAAGGGTGGACTTGCCGTGGTCGATGTGGGCAATGATGGAAAAATTACGGATATGTTGCTGTCTTTGCGAAGTTTGCACCGCAGAAATCTCCTTGTGAAGAATCGTTCCTCTTCATTATAATCTATTTTGAGCCGGATAGCAAGGGGTTTTCGCTTTTTCGGGTTCAAAAAAATCGGATTTTTCTCTCGTTTGCTCTTCCGTTTTTCCGGTTTTCGTGTTATAATGGACGGGATGAGACCCTGCGAGGGGCTCCAAACCGTTTTCGGAGGACACATTATGAAAGAAGCATTGCGAGAATTTTTCGGACTCGGCGGCTACACCCGGCAGCCGGACGGCGCCTATTCCTGGAAGCACCTTCTGATCGTTGCCGTTTTCGTCGGCGCGATGATCGCGCTCGGGCTCTCGCTCGGGTTCAAAAACCGGAAAAGAGGAGCCGCCGCGCGCAACCGGGTGCTCGTCTTTGCGGCGATCCTGATCGACGCGCTGGAAATTTTCAAGATCGTGATCCTTTGCGTGGGCGAAAAAAGTCTGCACCCGATCCTGCTCAATCTGCCGCTGTTCCTCTGCTCGATCCAGCTGATCGCGCTGCCGGTCGCGGCGTTCTCCCCGGCGGGACGGATCAAGGAATCGGCGATCGACTTCGTTCTGATCTTCGGTCTGCTCGGCGGCGTGCTCGGGATCGTTGGCGCGGCGCAGAACTACAACGCCTACCCGGCGTTCTCGTTTACCAACCTCGTGAGCGCGGCAACGCACAGTATTTCGGGCTTCGCCTCGATCTATATCGCCGCCGCGGGGCTTTCCACCCTCAAAAAGAAAAACTACCCGATCACCACCGCGATCCTGCTCGTTTTCGTAGGACTCTCGATGATCGCAAACGAGCTGATCCCCTACAACTATATGTTCCTCAAAAGCCACGACGGCACGCCCTACTCGATCTTTTATAACATGGTAAACGGAAACAAAATTCTCTACCCTGCCATCGTCGTGGGCGTATTCCTGCTCGGGATCTTCGCGTTCTACGGGATCAAACGGCTCGTGGATCGCTCAAAAAAGCAGTAACGCCGTATGCGCTCGCGAGCGCAATATGTGGAAGTTTTTTGCGTCGCTTTTTTTCAAAAAAGCGACAAAGCCCTTGACCTTCATTTCGTGCCGTAGGCACGAACAAAAATATCATAATTGAAGTGCCGCCCGGAAGGGCGGCACTTCTTAAAAGCGAATTTTGGTTCGCGCCGTTGGCGCGAAAAGGGCGAAAAGGTCTCCCGCTTTTTTGAAAAAAAGCGGGGCAAAAAACTTTCCGGCACCAGCTTTTTTGAAAAAAAGCTGGGCAAAAAACTTCCCGGCATTACGCTAACAAGTGCATACAACGTTGCAAACATCTATGCTGTCGGGGTATAAAGTTTTGCGATTCGCGACACAAACATCGATATTTGAAAGCGGGCTTGCCCGCCTATTACTTCTTACCTGATTTATTTTTGGACCCAAAAATAAATCGCTACCGCCGCGGCGAGCAGGATCGGATAGAGGATCCATTTGATCCGACGGATCTGTCGCCCGGTCATCGGAAAATACCCCCGATACCGGCACCGCGGGCATTCGTTCCCGCTCTCAAACCGGTATCCGCATTTCGGGCATTGTTTCAGATTGTCGTTTTCTCTCATTTCGTCTCCTCCCGTCCTCTCCGGCGTACGCGCTTCGGCTTCTTCGGCATCTCCAACGCACGCCCGAGGTATTCCCCCAGCTTGCGCAGGTTCGCAGGCGTCGCCTGCACCCGGATCTCTTTCTTTTTTCGATATTTCGCGTTCATCTCCATATAATCGAGCGTCTTATCCCGGAGAATGATCTCCCCCTCCCGGAACCGCAGGTTGTATTCCGTCCGGCATTGGATATGCTCCTTCGCGATCCACTTGCTCCCCTGCCGGATCCCCTTTTCTTCGATCCGCGCGGCAAGCAGCACAAAATACCACACCAGAAACAGGAAGGATACGATCAGCAAAACGAATACCACCCCGAAGATCGGCTTTTGCCCCATGCCGAAAAAGGTGTAGCCGAAAAGCCCCAGCATCATTCCGTAGGCCGCGATCGCCAATACCGCCAACGCCGCCGAAAAGTCATACAGCCGTTTCTTCATTCCCGTTTTTTCTGCTCCTTTTTAGAATAGTTCTTATTCTTTATTTTGTTTTTCCAACTCCTATTATACTATTTTTGTGGAAAATTGTCAATATTTTCCCGTAAAATTCAGGAAAATTCAAAAATCAACCGAAAAATATACAAAATAAGGTTGACAAGTTTCCGGTTTTATGGTAAAATACTTTGAAGTATCGGATTTTGTGAAAGAAGTAACAATCTTCTCTTTTGCAAAAAACACAGCGATGCAGGGATTCATTTTTTGCGCGAAAGCGCAAAAAAGAGCGAAGGGGCGCGCCCCTTGAAAATTTCTTTACATCACCTATTATGGTTCCGCGAGGTCATTATGAAACTGATCAAACGACTGCTCCCGATCCTGGGGCTGATTCTCATACTGGCGGCTCTGGGGGCAACGCTCGGCGGTTGTGCAAAGAGCACCGAGATCGATACGTCCGGAATGTATCTGGTCATCTACGACGGCAACGGCGGCGTTCTCGGCAACAAAACGACGACGACGCGCCGGCTGTTCTGCGATCCGGGCAGTAAAATTCCGGATTACCCTACCCAATATGAAGCCAACCAGTACACCGTTTCCTCGCTCGGGCTTGCCATGCGGCAGGGCTACAACCTGGTCGGGTGGTATACCTCCGCGGAATACACCGCGTCGGCGAACGGTTCGCGCCTCAAACTCGACGTCGGGGACGGCTACGGGACGTTTGAGGCAAAGAGCGACGGCACCTACGTCTACAAGCCGACAGCGGACGAGACCGGATCCTACATTTATATTTATATGGAGCCGTCGTCTGCCGAAGCCGGAGCAGAGCCGGATACCTACGTTCTGCTCGTGCCGACCTTTGACGAAGAGAACAATCCGCTCCTCACGGTCGCGCCGGGATTCTATATCTGCAACAGCGAAAACGACTACGCAGAGATCGACGACGACGCCATGCGGCAGATCTACGCCGACGCTTACGCGACGAAAGTTTACACCAAATCCGCCGCCGAGGAACTCAGCGGCTACCAGAAGACGGCAAACCTGACCGAGGAGGAGCAGCTCCTCTTTGCCGGTTTTCCGCGCTATGACTACCGCTATCTGCCCGCCGAGGATTCGGACGCGGGGCTTGACCGCTTCGCGCTGGTTTCGGGATACGTTTCCCTGTTCGACCTTTTTGAAGCCGACGCGGACGGCGACTACGTGGAAAAGGACGGAAATTACGTCAAAGCAGGGGCGGACGACGCCGAGCTGCCGCATTACGCGGTCGTCGCGCGGTACGTCTTCACCGGAGATTCCACCGCAGAGATGACCCGCTACGAAATGGCGGCGGACTATTGGGATTTTGCAAACGATCACGTCACGCAGGACAAGTGCCAGTGGGACGGTGAGAAATACGTTCTGCACCTTTACGCGCACTGGGAGAAGATGCTGACCGTCCGCTATCATTACGAGAACGGAACCGGGCAGACCGACGAAGCGACGACGAAACTGCTGGACGACAACCGCACAAAGGTCTATCTGCGCGCCGGGGAAACCATCGGGCGCAAGGAGATCGTGCCGCTTTACGCCGGGCATACCTTCGTTGCGTGGAGCAAATCCGCGGATCGTTACGATCCCTGGGATTTCGCTGTCGACGTCTTCCCGGACGGAACGACCGCGCTGGATCTCTACGCGTGGTACGTGGAGGGCACTTACGTGCGGATCGTTTCCGTCGGCGGGCTGACCGAGATTGGGAAGAACCCGGCGGGCAAATATCTGATCGTGGAAGACCTGGATCTGGGCGGAAAATCTTCGCTGTTCGGGCTGACCGATAAGCAGGTCTTCACCGGCGAGATCCTCTCGTTCGGCAAAACGATCTCCAACTTCAACCTGAAACTGACGCCGACGTCGGAGCAGCAGGATAACGCGGGCATCAGCGTGATCGCGGCGCCGATCCCTGTTGCCGCGGGCGCGAAGATCTCGGGCTTGCGTCTGGTCGGGAGCGTGACCTGCAACAAGGCCGCCAAGAGCCCCGCAACGGCCTCCAACAAGACCTATTCGCTGATCGCTTCCGGGCTGATCGGAAAAGAACAGGGCGAAACCGCCTCCACGGTGGAGGACTGCCGCGTTGAACTCACGATTTCTCCGGCGGCAGGGGCGGATTTCTCCAACACAAGCAAATTCACCTATCGCTATACCTTCGGCGATCTGGTTGCGGTGGGCGAGGTCACCGCGTCCGGATGCACCTCCGTGTTCGACTGCGATCATTTCCCCGAGAGCGGATATATCCAGATCACGGTGCGCAAGCTTGCCGCCGACGTGGAAGCATAAATTTTCCCGTATGACCGGGGCAAAGCCCCTGTTCATAAACCATTCTTGAAAACCATAAAAAAAGGAGGAAATTTGAAAATGCGTTTCAAGAAAATTCTTGTCGTCCTTCTCGCGCTGACCATGGTGCTCGGTGTCATGGCTTCCTGCAAAAAGAAGAGCAACGACAACCAGGAAACCGCTGAACCGCTGAATGAAACCAGAACTCTGATTATTCAGGAAAGCACGTTCGACGGTGTGTTCAACCCGTTCTTCTATTCCAGCGCCTACGACGGCGACGTGGTCGGAATGGTGAACGTCGGATTGACGACGATGGAGCGGGACGGCTCGATCGTTGCCGGCAACCAGTACGACACCGTCGGACTGAGCTACGAGATTTTCTACACCGATAATCTCGAGACGCTCGCC
This sequence comes from uncultured Clostridia bacterium, assembly GCA_947302045.1. Lineage (GTDB taxonomy): Bacteria > Bacillota > Clostridia > Oscillospirales > CAG-272 > UMGS1865. The sequence goes on along the minus strand of CAMYUQ010000007.1, from coordinate 14,373 downwards.
AAGAAGGACACCTACGAAGAGGGCAACTACGTCGTTTACGAAGTGGTTCTGAAAAACGGAGCCAAATTCAGCGACGGAACCGCCATCACCGCGGACGACGTTCTCTTCAACTGGTACGTCTTCCTGGATCCTGCCTACACCGGTTCTTCCACCTTCTACACCCTGCCGATCCTCGGTCTGAACGACTACCGGACGCAGGTTGCCGGCTACGATGCCATCGCGGCAGCCGCATCGGCAGCTCTGAAAATGGGACCGGACGCCTATGTGGCATCCGAGGAAGTGACCGAAGAGCAGTACAACTTCTACTGGACGACCATGGGCACGCAGCTCAAAGCGTTCGCGCAGTCGATCGTGGACTACGTCAACACCAAATACGCAGACTACGTGAAATCTTACTTCTATCCGGAATGGGCCATTGCCGACGTCACGGGCAACACCGGCAGAGAAGTTGCGTTCGGTATGAGTCTCTGGGGATTCGGCAACTTCGCACCGACCGGATTCAAAGCAGGCGTGGACTACTATGTAATCGATGAAATCAACTACGTTGAGGTTGCGGCGGAAACCGCATTCAACGCGGAAGAGACCTACTTCACGAAAGACGGCGAAGATTACGCTGCGGCAGCCGATCTGACCGAATTCGCCGCCGGAACCACCTACTATACGCAGGTGATCACCTATAAAGCAAACACCGAAGCTTTTGACGAAGAAGAAACCTACTTCGTTCTGGATGAGGGCAAATACGTTGACGCAACGGTCGCCGATTTCGAAAACAGCTTCTTCGGCGCTTCCGGAAAAGAATACAACGTGGAAGCCATTACCATTGACGACTACGTTTATGAACTGACCAATGCTTACATTCACGGCGTCGACTACGCAACCGAATACTTCAACCTCGACGATACCGAGAAAGCCACCGTTACGCTGCTCTCTCCCGTTGAAGAAGCGTTCGTTGCACAGTTCGGTACCGCTGCCGTTATCCCGAACATCGCAGGTTTGCGCAAGGGCACGAAGACGGTGAACGGCGAAGAACACGAAACCTTCGTCATGATCCTGAACAAGCAGAACCCGAAGGCCGTTCTCGATCTGACCATCACGGTCGCTCCGAAGGCATACTACACCGCCGGCTACACCTACACCGCAGGTGCAATGGTGAACTACGGCGTGGAGCTGAACAACGAAGCGTTCATGGCACATCTGCACACGCTCGACTCCGCTCCCGCGGGCGCCGGCTCCTATAAGTTCGTCAAGGCGGACGGCGACGGCGTGACCCTCATTCGCAACGACTATCACTACACGCTCGGCGACGATACCGTCACCAACGCGCTCATCAAGAACGTTTACCTCAAAGTCATCGAAGGCGGCAGCGAATTCAACGCGCTGAAAGCCGGCGACGTTGACTACGCAACTCCTTCCGCAGACGGTGACGTCGTTGCCGACATCGCGAAGGAAACCAAGCTGACCTCGCTCCTCGTGGACAACAACGGTTACGGCTACATCTGCATCAACCCCGCCGCTCCGAATCTGGATAACATCCACACCCGGATCGCGCTGACCTCTGTCTTTGATCAGAACAAGATGAAAGACTACTATCCGGAAGGTCTGGCAGAAGTGATCTACCGTTCGCAGACGCAGGTCTCCTGGGCTTATCCCGAAAACGCGACCGCGATCTATCCGTTTGACGATACGCTCGCAACCGCGATCGCGGAATTCAAGCTGGCAGGTTACACCTACGACGAGGCAACCGGTAAATTCACCGACGTTCCGGCGTTCACCTTCACGCTTCCTTCCGAAGCAAAGGATCACCCGGCAGGCGGCATCTTCCTGCGCGCGCAGGAACTGCTCGCTACCATCGGCGTTGAAGCCAACATCAAGGTTGACACCTCGCTGATCGCCAACATCAAGAAGAGCGCAGTTGCGGTTTACGCACTTGCATGGAACTCTACCGCCGACCCGGATATGTATCAGGTTTACCACTATCTGTCTTCCGCTGAATCGGTCACTTCCAACGGTATCAAGTATCTGCATGACAACGGAAACGACGCGACTCTCGGCACGATCGAAGTGGTGAAGCTGGACGGCACGACCGTTGAGATGACCCAGACCGCTGCCCTTGACTATCTGGCACAGCTGATCGAGGAAGGTCTGACCTATATGTCCGCCGAAGAGAGAGCACCGATCTACCAGAAGGCGCTCGAAGTTCTGGCGCAGCTCAACATCGAGCTTCCGACCTACCAGAGAAAGAATATGTTCGCTTACAACAACGAGATCATCGACGCGACCACCCTCTCCCCGAACATCACTCCGTATTGGGGCCCGCTCGCGCAGATCTGGAAGGTTTCCTTCAAGCAAGCGTAATTTCCCTTTGAACGTTTTCTAAAAAAACGAAAGGATTTTCTCCCCTGCACGGCTCGCACGCCGAGCCGTGCAGGGTTCTTTCCCGATTATGATAAAATACATCATCAAACGGATTCTGCTTTCCGTCCTGATCCTCTTCGGGGTATCGCTCATCATCTACGTTCTCGTCCGGGTCAAACCGGGGGATAACTTCGTGCGCGCCAAATACGCCATGCAGCTCGCGCAGGACAGCACCGGCGAGGTGGAAGCGTCTGTGGAGCGCATGGAAAATACCTACGGGCTGGACGTTTCCCCTGTCCGGGGCTATTTCAAGTGGCTCGGCAACATTTTGCAGGGCGACTGGGGCGAATCCTTTATCTTCTCGGTGGATAGCGGTAAGACCGAAAAGTTTTACAGTCTGACCGTGAACGGATCCACGGAATATATCAAATACGAAAACGCGAGCGAAATTCCGGCGGAAGCGACCGGAACGATCGAACGCGCCGTTTCCACCAAGAGTGTGATCCGGATCATCTATTCCAAATGCGGGGTCTCTTTCGTGATCTCGCTGATCGCAACGATTTTTGAATTTGTCATCGCCATCCCGCTCGGGATCATTTCGGCAACCAAACAATACGGCGTTCTCGACTATTCGGTCACGGTTCTCGCCATGATGGGAATTTCTCTGCCGACCTTCTTCCTCGGCGCCCTCATGCTCAAAATCTTTTCGATCGACCTCGGATGGTTCCCCTACGCCGGGCTTTTAGACCCGAACTCCGGGCTTCCCAAACTCGTGGATAACATCCACCACCTCGTGCTGCCGCTCATGACGCTGATCATTCTTTCGATCGGCGGACTCATGCGCTACACGCGAACCAATATGCTCGAAGTACTCAACGCCGACTACATCCGGACCGCCCGCGCCAAAGGGCTCAGCGAGCGTTCGGTCATCTATAAACACGCTTTCCGCAACTCCCTGATCCCGATCGTCACCATGCTCGCCGGCATCCTGCCCGGGCTCTTCGGCGGCGCGATGATCACCGAAACGGTGTTCAGCATCGACGGAATCGGAAAAGCCGCCTATAAGGCGGTCGTGCAGGGCGATATTCCCTTCGTTATGGCGTATAATATGTTCCTGAGCGTTCTGACCGTGATCGGAACTCTCTTCTCGGATCTCATGTACGCCGTCGTCGACCCGCGCGTCAAACTCGGAGATTGAAAGGAGGCGGCAAAATGGAAAAAGACAAGCGTTTTAACGAACTCCCCTCCGAGCCGGAAACGGTCAACGAGGAAACGGTTCTCGAAGAGACTGCCGAGGAGGAATCCCTTGCCGACCGCGTGAAGGTCATGAGCCCCGGGCGGCTCGTGCTCAAACGGTTCTTTCGCTCCAAGCTCTCGGTCGTGGGGCTGACGATGCTCCTCGCGCTCTTCCTCTTCTCGTTCGTCGGTCCGTTCTTCTCTCCCTTTGGGGAAACCCAGAACGCCGGCGCCTCCAAGTGGGTGACCTCCAAGATCCCCCACGATATGGTGACGACCGACAAGGACGAGAACGGCAACAACATCACCTATCACCTGCTGGAAGTTTCGGATCCTTACCAGGTTTCGAGCAAAACCAAGCCCGATTCCAAAAACTGGCTCGGCACCGATCAATACGGCTATGATATCCTCACCCGTCTGATGTACGGCGGGCGCGTTTCGCTCTCGCTCTCCTTCATCGTCATTTTCGCCGAAATGCTGCTCGGAACCGTGATCGGTTCGATCTCGGGCTACTTCGGCGGCTGGGTGGATCAGATCATCATGCGGATCGTGGATATTTTCAACTGTCTGCCCGGGCTTCCCATCCTGCTCCTCGCCGCTTCTCTGCTCGACGGCTGGGGGATCCCGCCCCGCCAGAAGATCTATTGGCTCATGCTGATCCTCACCGTTTTCGGTTGGTCGGGCATCGCCCGTCTCGTGCGCGGTCAGATCCTTTCCCTGCGCGAGCAGGAATATATGATCGCCGCCGAAGCCACCGGTATCTCGGTGCGGCATAAGATCTTCCGCCACCTCATTCCGAACGTCATGCCCCAGCTCATCGTGCAGGCAACGCTCGGGCTCGGCGGAATCATCCTCTATGAAGCGACGCTCTCCTATCTCGGTCTCGGCATCCCCTTCCCCTACGCCGCGTGGGGTACGATGATCAACTCCACCTCGGGCGCGAGCGGACGGGATATTCTGCAAAACTATCCCAACCTCTGGGTGCCTGCCGGTATCCTGATCGTGATGGCGGTTCTCGGCTTCAACTTTGTGGGCGACGGTCTGCGCGACGCTTTCGACCCCAAAATGAAACGGTAAGGGGGGGACTGACATGGCACAGGCAAAAAAAGATTCCCACTATATCTCGGCGAAAGAATCCCGCAGGATCGCCGCCGAAAACCGCAAGATCACCCGCGCGTTTGAAAAGAAAAAGGCGCGCCGGAACGTCAACGAATCCGAATATCTGACCAAAATGGCAGACGACGGCAACATCGTTGAGTTCGACAACCTGCACACCTATTTCTACACCGACGTCGGCACCGTGAAAGCCGTGGACGGCATCACCTTCTCGATCCCCGAGGGCAGTATCGTGGGCGTGGTGGGCGAATCGGGCTGCGGCAAGAGCGTCACAAGTCTTTCGCTCATGCAGCTCGTGCAGGGTCCCGCCGGGCAGATCGCCAGCGGCTCGATCCGCTTCAAGGCGTCGGACGGCAAGGTCTACGACGTCGCCAAAATGCCGACCGCCGCGATGAACAAGATCCGCGGGAAAGAAATGGCGATGATCTTCCAGGAACCGATGACGAGTCTGAACCCGGTCTTCAAGATCGGTCAACAGCTCGACGAGGTCATGCTCCTGCATACCCCGGGCGCGACCAAGGAACAGGCAAAAGCGCGCTCGATCGAAATGCTCGGGCTGGTCGGCATTTCGGACGGGGAACGGATCTACAACCAGTTTCCGCACGAACTTTCGGGCGGAATGCGCCAGCGCGTGATGATCGCCATGGCGCTCGAATGCAACCCCCGTCTGATCGTTGCCGACGAGCCGACCACCGCGCTCGACGTTACCATTCAGGCGCAGATCCTCGACCTGCTCCGCGACATCAAAACCAAGATCAACGGCTCTATCATGCTCATCACCCACGACCTCGGCGTCATTGCCGAGATGGCGGATTACGTCGTCGTTATGTACGCCGGCCGCGTGATCGAACAGGGGACCGCCAAGGAGATCTTCGATCATCCCATGCACCCCTACACGATCGGTCTGCAAAAGAGCAAGCCGATGGTCAACCAGTCGGTCGAGCGGCTTTACAGTATTCCCGGCGCGGTCCCGAACCCGGTCGACCTGCCCAACTACTGCTATTTCCGCGACCGTTGCGACCGTCGCTGCCCCGCCTGCAACGGCGACTACCCCGAGATCCGTACCGTTGCGGGTACGCACCGGGTGGCCTGCCATCTCTATGAGCCCGAAGACAAGGGAGGTGCAAAATAATGTCGGAATTTGACTACGGTCTCCCCTTTGTGGAAGAGCCGGACGATATTATCGTCCTCAAACACCTCACCAAGCATTTCCCGATCAAAACCAATCTCTTCGGCAAGGTGCTCGTCAGCGTCAAAGCAGTGAACGACGTGAGCATCAAGGTCAAAAAAGGCACGACGCTCGGCGTGGTGGGCGAATCCGGCTGCGGAAAAACCACCATGGGACGCACCATGCTCCGGCTCTACGACGTCACCTCGGGCGAGATCATCTACAAGGGGCTGGATCTTTCGCGGCTTTCCACCCAGGAGCTCCGGAAACTGCTTCCCAAAGAGGAAAAATTTGCCGCCCTGCGCGCAAACGGCGGCCGCGAGGAACTGCTCGAAGCGCTCGCCGTGACCGGCGTGAACATCAACGACGTTCCGCGCTCCGCCATGCGCAAACTGCGCCCCGACCTGCAAATCATCTTCCAGGATCCCTATTCGAGTCTCTCGCCCCGTCTCACGATCGGTTCGATCATCAGCGAGGCGGTGGAGGAACACCATATCGTCCCCAAAAACGAGGTGCGCGAATACGTCCTTAAAATCATGAAGGAATGCGGCCTGCAACCCTACTACTACGACCGCTATCCGCATGAGTTTTCGGGCGGTCAGCGTCAGCGGATCTGCATCGCGCGCGCATTGGCTCTCAACCCGAAGATCGTCATCTGCGACGAGCCGGTTTCGGCTCTCGACGTCTCGATCCAGGCGCAGATCATCAACCTGCTCAAAGACTTGCAGGAACAGCGCGGCATCACCTACGTGTTCATCTCGCACGACCTCTCGGTCGTCAAGCATATCTCGACCGACGTCGCCGTGATGTACCTCGGCTCGCTGATGGAAAAAGCACCCACCGACGCGATCTTCGATAAGCCCCTGCATCCCTACACCAAAGCGCTGCTCTCCGCCGTCCCGGTTCCCGATCCCAACGTCAAAATGAACCGGATCATCCTCGAAGGCGACATCCCGAGCCCCGCGAATCCGCCTGCCGGCTGTAAATTCCATACCCGCTGCCGCGAGTGTATGGAGGTCTGCAAGTCGGTCGAACCCAACCTGGTGGAATACGAGCCCGAGCACTTCGTCGCCTGCCACCTCTACCAAAAGGAAACGAACGATGTGCCGCAAACGCCGACAGAAAAAAACGGATGAACTCGACGAATTCCGCGACGTTACCGTTGCGGATATGAACGTTGAGGGAATGCGGTGGTATAAAACACCGGCGGAAAAGAAACGCTCCGAGGAAATGGATTCGCTCAACCTCTCAAAGTCCGAGCGACGCGCCATGATCCGCGGCGCCTACGCCGCCATGATGCCCGCTTTCCTCATCGGTCTGCTCGTCTTCTGCGCCGCTTTCGGCCTGCTGATGTTACTGTTTTATTTCTGGGGGAAATGATTGATAGACCGCGGGGAAGGAGAAACTTTTTTGCAAAAAAGTTTCCCCTTCCCGCACCCTATCCCCATCAAAAAACCACAAACAATCCGGGGCTGTCGCTTTCATTTTGCGATAGCCCCTTTGTTATTCGCTTGGCGTTGATTATCGGATCGGTGTTTCGATGATCTTGCCGTTTTCTTTGCGGACTTGGTATGCCTGCCCGCCGAGGTTGAGGGCGCGAATCAGCGTTCCGTCGTCGCCGAAGATCAGCGCGCTGTTATCTTCCATGCAATACCATGCCTCACCCTCGCCGATCGCTTCGGCAAAGTCTTTTCGCCGGTGGTTATAATGCGGACACGCCGCGCCCGGCAGCACACCCAAACCCTCGACGACGGTATAAATATCTTCTCCCGTTTTTGCCGAATCGGTATACATTTTCTCAAACCAGCAGATCGCGCCTGCCGAAAGTCCCGCCATGATCACGCCGCGCTCCCGCGCTTCCCGGATCATTTCGTCCAGCCCCGTCCGCTTCCATTCCTCCATGAGAAAAACCGTGTCTCCGCCGCCGACGTAGATCATATCGGCTTTTGCAAATTTTCCCCGGATCTTCTCTTCGTCCATCTGCGTATAAACCGTCAGCACCACGTCGGTTTTGAGCCCGAGCTCTCCTGTGTACATCTTGTGGAACGAATTGTTGTAGGGCATATAGTCGTGGCTCGCCGTGCCGAGGAAGAGCGCGTTCGCTCTCGTTCCCTCGCCTCTCTCGCGCTCGGCTCGCTCTTTCGCGAGTTTTGCGATCTCTCTGTCTATCTCTATCGTTTCTTTCGCTCGAATATCTCCGCCGCCGATTAAGATATACATATTGTTTTTCGCGGGGGAACCTTCTTTTTTGTGCAAAAAAGAATGGCTCCCCCGCACCCCTTCCCAGAAAAAACGAACAAAGGTTTTTTCTGATTTTTTATTTTGTTCGCCGTATCAAAACGATAAAAACTGTTTCAGTTTTTTGAAGAGGGGTGCGGGGAGGAAACTTTTTTCCAAAAAAGTTCCTCCCCGCATAGTCCCATTCTTATTTCTTCTGCGCCTCCAACTCCCGGCGTTTGCGCATCATTTCTTTCATGCGGAGCTCGGTGTTGAGGATCTTTTTCCGGAGGCGGATGGATTTGGGTGTAACCTCGATGAGGTCGTCGTCGGTGATAAACTCGATGGCTTCTTCGAGGGTAAAGATCTTCGCGGGTGTGAGCAGGAGTTTCTCGTCCGCGCCCGCGGAGCGGATGGCGGTGAGCTGTTTTTTCTGGCAGGGATTGACGGCGATATCGTCGTTTTTGGGATTTTCGCCGACGATCATGCCCTCGTAGACCGGCGTTTGCGGACCGACGAAGAGCTGACCGCGTTCCTGGGTTTTGAAGAGCCCGTAGCGGGTCGTTTCACCGGCGCAGGAAGCGATGAGAGAACCGGTAAAGCGCATCTGAACCTCGCCGCGGTAGGGTGCGTAGCCGTCGAAGAGCGAGTTGATGACGCCCTCGCCGTGGGTGGCGGTCAGGAATTCAGAACGGTAGCCGAAGAGGCAGCGCGCCGGGATCACATACTCCACTCTGGTGCGCGAGCCGACCGGATTCATCGAGATGAGGTCGCCCTTGCGCTGACCGAGTTTTTCAACGACCACGCCGACCATTTCGTTCGGCACGTCGAGCAGGACGCGTTCCATCGGTTCGCATTTGACGCCGTCGATCTCCTGATACAGCACGCGCGGATTGGAGCAGGCAAGCTCAAAGCCCTCGCGGCGCATGGTTTCGAGCAGGATGGAAAGGTGCATCTCGCCGCGTCCCGCAACCCGGAATTCGTCGGTGGTCTCGCCATCGGAAACGCGGAGCGAAACGTCTTTGAGCAGCTCGCGGTAGAGCCGGTCGCGGAGCTGACGGGAAGTGACGAACTTTCCTTCCTTGCCGGCAAAGGGACTGTTGTTGACCATGAAGGTCATCTCCATCGTCGGCTCGGAAACCTTGACGAATTCGAGCGGTTCGGGATTCGTGACGGTGGTCAGGGTGTCGCCGATGGTGATGTCGCCCGCGCCAGAGAAGCAGACGATGTCGCCGACGGTCGCGGTCTCGACCGGCACGCGCGCAAGTCCGTCGATCTGATAGAGCGAGACGACCTTGGTTTTCTTGATCGCGCCGGGATTATGGTAGTTGCAAACGGCAACCTCCTGCCCCACGCGGATGTTGCCGCGGTCGATGCGTCCGATGCCGATGCGCCCGACGTAGTCGTTGTAGTCGATCGAGGAGACGAGCAGTTGCAGGTCTCCGGTCTCGTCGCCGGCGGGCGCAGGGATATAGGAGAGGATCTTTTCGAACAGCGGGCGCAGATCCTCGCCGGGCTGATTCGGGTCCTCGGTCGCCGTGCCGGAGCGTCCCGAGCAATAGAGCATCGGGCTATCGAGTTGCTCGTCGTTCGCGCCGAGGTCCATGAGCAGTTCGAGAATTTCGTCCTCCACCTCGCCGATCCGCGCGTCGGGTTTATCGATCTTGTTGATGCAGACGATCACGCGGTGGTTGAGTTCGAGCGCGCGTTGGAGCACGAACCGCGTCTGCGGCATGGGTCCCTCGGCGGCGTCCACGAGCAGGATAACGCCGTTGACCATTTTCAGGATGCGCTCGACCTCGCCGCCGAAATCGGCGTGTCCGGGCGTATCGATGATGTTGATCTTGACGTCCTTATAATGTACGGCGGTGTTTTTCGCCAGAATGGTGATGCCTCTCTCGCGTTCGAGGTCACCCGAATCCATCACGCAGGTCACCGTTTCCTGATTATCGCGGAAGACGCCGCCCTGTTTGAGCAGTCCGTCCACCAAAGTTGTTTTTCCGTGGTCAACGTGCGCGATGATCGCCACGTTTCGCAAATCTTCTCGTATCACTGTCGATTCCTTCCGTTCCTGCAAAAATTTACTTATTTTTATATGTCAATATTATAACATACCGCGCGCGCAAAAGAAAAGCAGAAGTTTTGCCAATTTTCGCGCGTCTTTTCGGTTTTTGTTTGGGTATTTTGCGGACTTGATTCAGTTCTTTTCCGTATAATGCGGTTTCTTTTTCAGGATCGCGTAGAGCGTGCGGTAGGTTTGGTGGCGCGAGGGGGCAATTTTGCCGGACTTGACCGCCTGCACGATCGCGCAGTCCTCCTCTTTGGTGTGCGTACAGTCGGTATAGCGACAGGCGCCGATGTAGGGGGAAAACTCCGGGAAGGTCAGGGGCAGATCGTCCAGACCGAAAAAGTCGAACTGCTCAAAATCAAGCATGGTGAACCCCGGCGTATCGGCGAGGTACCCGGTGTCGTCGGCATCCGTCAGGGGATATAAGGTCACGGTTCGGGTGGTGTTTTTGCCGCGTGCGATCCGGCGGCTCAGATCCCCGGTCGCGAGCGAAAGTCCCGGGAAAAGCCGGTTGAGCAGGGTCGACTTCCCCACCCCGGACGCGCCGGCAAACGCGGCGAGCTTGCCTTTCCCCGCAAAGACGTACGCTTTCAGGGCGTCGATCCCCTCGCCGGTCATCGCGCTGACCGGAAAGGTTTCCAGCCCCGCGCTCCGGTAGATTTGGACCAGACGGTCGGCTCCGGGTTCGTCGAGGTCGCGCTTGGTGACGACGATCACGGGCGTGATCCCCTCGTGCGCGGCGATGCAGGTCATCTTATCCACCGTTTCAAGGTCGGGCGCGGGACGTGTTGCCGCCACCGTGACAAACAGCAGATCGAGATTCGCCATCGGCGGACGGATCAGCGCGCTCCGGCGCGGCAGGACGCGGTCGATCCGGATGCCGGTCCCGTCTTCGCGCGCAACGGTTTTCCCGTCGGCGTTCACGCAGTAGGAGCTTTCGTCGTAGCCGACCTCCACAAAGTCGCCGACCAGCACCTTTTCGCTCCGCAGAGTTCCGCGCGCACGCGCAAGGACCGTGCAGCCGTCGAGCGGCGCAGGCGCGGAACCGGCGCGGAAAAGACGCACGGTAAACCGTCCGCCCTCGCATTTGACTACCCGTCCGTATCCGCTCGGCATGAAAAATCCTCCGTTTTTTATTCCCGTCCCAAACTCACCCAGAGCCGCACTTCGCATTCCGGGTGCTTTCGGTTCACGCGCCGGACGTTCCCCGGCTCGGGTTCCTGCCGCAGGATGATCCCGGCAGGGATATTTTCGTCATACCGGTATTCGACCGTGAACGCAAAATCCCCGGTCGATTCGACCGCCGCGAAATCGCGTCCGCAGAAATCCGGCACCGTGACGTCCCGCGTGCCTGCCGGCAAAAGACCGAACAGCGCGTCGGCGGTGACCCAAAAGGTTCCGATCAGTAAAAATCCGGCAAAAAGCAACTTTTTCCACATGGTTTTTCTCCGTTTCGCATCCTTTTTTCATCAGTATGCGTCAAAAACGGAGCTTATATTCTGCCTTCGGCGTTCGCGCGGCGCAGCTGACCGCAGGAGGCGTTGATATCCGACCCCAGCGTGCGGCGCACGGTTGCACGGACGCCGTTTTCTTCCAATATCGCGGCAAATTTTTTCACCGCCGCGCGGTCGCTCTGCCTAAATCCCGTTTCTTTGACCTCGTTGACCGGGATCAGATTGACGTGGATCGGCATGGTGTCTGTTCTTGTCCGCAGGCCCGAATTGAGCGCGCGCGCGAGTTTTTTCGCCTGTTCGGGGGAATCGTTTTTCCCCGCGATCAGGGTATATTCAAACGATATTCTGCGCCCGGTAGTCGCAAAATAGGAGCGGCAGGCGGCGAGCAGTTCCCGGATCCCGTAGCTCCGGTTGACCGGCATGATCGCCGACCTGGTTTCGTCGTCCGGCGCGTGGAGCGAGATCGAGAGCGTGATCGGCAGGTCTTCCTTTTGCAGGTCGTAGATCTTCGGCACGAGTCCGCAGGTGGAGAGCGAGATGTGCCTGTATCCGATATTCAGTCCATCGGGCGAATTGACAAGGTGCAGGAATTTGACGACGTTCGCGTAGTTGTCGAGCGGTTCGCCGATGCCCATGAGCACGATCCCGCCGATCCGCTCGCCGCTGTCCCGCCCGGCGGCGATCACCTGCCCGAGCAGTTCGCCCGGGGTCAGATCACGCACTCTGCCGCCGATGGTCGAGGCGCAGAATTTGCAGCCCATGCGGCAGCCGACCTGCGAGGAAATGCAGACCGTGTTGCCGTATTTGTATTTCATCACGACGCTCTCGACGCAGTTGCCGTCGGCAAGCGAAAAAAGATATTTGACCGTGCCGTCGATCTGCGAGACGAGTTTTTTCTCCACCTGCGGCAGATGCCACGCCGCCGCTTCGGCGATCTTGGCGCGCAAGGGTTTGGAAAAGCAGGTCATGTCGGCAGGGTCATCTCCCCGGTGCAGAAGCGGAAACATCTGCGCCGCGCGGTAGGACGGCTCGCCGAGCGCACCGAAAAAAGCTTCGAGTTCTTCTTTTGTCATCGAGAGCAGTTCGGGTTTGCTCATGGGTTCCCTCCCGTTCTTTGCAGGATCGCGTAATAAAAGCCGTCGACCCCGTCGGTATCGGGGTAGGTTTGTTTCTCTTCGATCAGGGAAAAATCCGGGTGTCCTTGCAGAAAGTCCGCGACCACGGATCGGTTTTCGGCGGAGAGGATCGTGCAGGTGGAATAGCCGAGTTTTCCGCCCGGAGCGACAAGCGCCGACGAGGTTTCCAGAATCGCCGCCTGAATGATCGGCAGACCGACAGATTCCGCCGGATTCTTATAGCGCAGTTCGGGCTTTTTGGCGATCACGCCGAAGCCCGAGCAGGGGACGTCGCAGATCACGCGGTCGGCTTTGCCGACCCATTCGGGCAGGATGTTCCGCGCGTCGCGCTCCTTTGTTTCGATGATGGAAATGCCGAGCCGCGCGGCTCCCTTTTCCACGAGCGGAAGCTTGGAAGCGTGCAGGTCGCAGCAAAGAATTTCTCCCGTATTCTCCATGCGGATCGCCGCGCCGAACGACTTCGATCCCGGGCAGGAGCAAACGTCGATGAGTTTCATGCCGGGGCGCGGATCAAGCGCGCGCACGCAGTTTTGCGAGGCAATATCCTGCACGAAAAACCACCCCTCGGCAAAGCCGGGCAGTGCCGTGACCGGCGCGTTTTGAGAGAGTTTCAAGCCCCTGTCGCCAACCGGTTCGGCAGGGTAGCCCGCCGCACCGAGCGCGTTTTGCAGGTCTGCGACCGTTGTTCTCAGCGTGTTGACGAACAGGCAGACGCCGGGTTTTTCTCCCGACGCCGCGAGGAGTGCTTTCGTTTTTTCAATTCCAAATTCGGAGATCAAGCGTGCGCATAAGTCCCTGCCGACCGAATAAAAGACCGCGCAATACCCCACCGGGTCGGTTTTACCGTCCGGGAGCGGGATCTGCTTGCCCGAGCGCAGAAAATTCCGCAGGATCGCGTTCACGTATCCTGCCGCGCGGCGGGGCGCGAGCGCCACCGTTTCGTTCACGGCGGCGTGGTCGGGGATCTTATCGAAGTAGAGCAGTTGATAAATGCCGAGCCGGAGCAGATTTCGCACCTGCGGATCGGGCTTGTTTTCTTTCGTAAAGCGGTCGATGCAGGCGTCGAGCGTCAGCTTTTTTTCGATAACGCCGTAGACCAGCGCGGTGAAGAGCGCACGGTCGGCGGCTTCCGGATCGGCTTTCCGCAGTGCCGCGTCAACGGCAAGGTTGGAATACTGCCCTGCTTTTTCCATCCGGCAGAGCACCTCCCACGCGCATTTTCTCGCGTTCATCGCCCCAGCACCGTTCCGATCTCCATTTTGTTGCCGTTGAGATACGCCGCCGCCGGCATGGGTTTCTTGCCCTCCGGCACGACTTCGCGCAGCCGGATCGCGCCGGTTTTGCAGGCGACCGTGATCGCGCCGCCGGCGGTCGACACCACCGTTCCGGGTTCTGCCTGCCCGGCATAATCGGTCGGCTCGGCGGATCTGATTTTCAGAATTTTCCCGTCCGGCGTGTGCGTGAAGGCAAGCGGCAGCGGCGAGAGCGCGCGGATCCGGTTATGCACCGCCGATGCCGGTTCGGCAAAGTTCAGCACGCAGTCGGCTTTTTCGATCTTGGCGGCGTAGGTGGACTTCGCGCCGTCCTGCGGAACGCGTTTCAGCGTTCCGTTTTTCAGTGCGT
>CAMYUQ010000006.1 GCA_947302045.1 uncultured Clostridia bacterium | reverse complement strand
CCGATCTATCCCTGTCGGAAGGTTTTATTCAGTTGTCAAAGAACAGGAGGGAAAAAGATCCCCTCAATTACGTTGAACAAAAAAACGGCGTTTTCACAAACAAAATCGGAAAAAAGTTTGGAATTTTCATTTGGTTCATAAATGACTCACCAAAAGTCCCCTCAATTACATTGGACAAAAAATCGGTCTTTTGGAAACCAATTTCCGAAAATATTTTTTACTCCGAAAAAATATCCCCTCAATACCATTGGCAGAAATAAGGGCATTTTCACAAAAAATGATGAAAAATTTTTATTCATCTCTGCTTCGCCCCTCACTTCTGTAGCCGAAAAAATCGGCATTTTGGTAACCAAATTCTGAAAATATTTTTGTCTCGCAAAAAATACCCTCTCACTTCTGTAGCCGAAAAAATCGGCGTTTTCACAAACAAAACCGGAAAAAGTTTTGAATTTTCATTTGGTTCATAAATGCTTTACCAAAACATCCCCTCAATTACGTTGGACAAAAAACTGCCGTTTTCACAAAAAAAGATGAAAAAATTTTTTATTTCCCCTCACTTCAATTGCCGAAGTCATTGTCGATCGTCATATATCTGTCATAATCGCGCAAAAAGAAAAAGCACTCGATTGTCATCGAGTGCTTGATTCTATGTGCTTTACTTTATTTTCCGCGTCTTTTTGGATCAGGTTTGCTTCCAGTTCCCGGTGCTTACTGCTTTTTCGCACAATGCGAAAGCCGTATTCTCGGCAGAATTCGATCAGCCATTGCTTTGCGACCAAAGTTTCCCCGTGTGCCGTGACGGCACGGAGCCGTCGGTTGGAGATCCACCTACCGACTGTGTTTGCCGTGTATCCGAGCAGGCGGGCGACATCCTGTTCTGTCAGCGCATCCGGGAGATCCGACCATCTTTTGGAAAGGCGTTCGCAGAAGTCGGCAGGAGGCACACGCGGTTGGCGCGGAGAAGCGGAGGAAAAGATCTGCGGCAGAACGTCCGGGCATCCGGCGTTCTTTGCTTGATACGCGACCACATCCTCGGATCGGATGCAATACTGTCGGGTTTTCTTCCCCGTATTCTCGCACGGAAGCAGTCCGTTTTGGAGCATCCACGCGCACTTGCGTTTGCTGATGTGCAGCATTTGACGGACTTGATCGGCGGTTAGGTATTCATTCATGGCGGCGACTCCCGATCGAGAAGCGACCTGCCGGCGCATCTTCTGCGTGGGCGACCATGTAGTCGATCAGGTCTGCTTTGGCGATCAGATATCCCCCGCGATAGGGTACGGCGGGAATGTTGCCGCACTTGATCTCGGCATAAACGGTGTTTTTGCTTTGCCGCGTCCATTTTGCAACCATCCTCGGCGTGAGGATTTCGGGACACTCCCGGAGCAACCGGGCATAGGCGTTTTTTCGTTCTTCTGCGGTCATATCTGTTACCATACCTTTCTTTGGCGTAGAGGTTTGAAAAACGATCCGTTTTTCAAACCTCTACGCCCCTTTCTTCAAGAACACAAACATACCACAGAACTTTGCAAAAGTCCAGCCCTTTTTGGAAAAAAGAATGGAAATATTCCTCCAAAGGGCAAAAGAAGATCGTCCTATTGAGAATTTTTGTAACAAATTACATTTTTTCTAAATAGAAAAATTTGTCATGACTCCCTGGGATTTATTGAAAAACCTCTTGACAAACCGAAAAAATATGTCTATAATAAAGTTGTACTTTGGATTTGACAGAATGGAGGTAGTTTATGTATTCCATCAAACGGCACGTGGAGCCCGTTTTGGAACGGCGTGCAAAGAGCGCAAAAGCGATCTTGTTAACGGGACCGCGTCAAGTAGGCAAATCGACCCTGTTCAAGTATTTATTCAAAGGTGTCAATCAAGTTACATTTGACGACGATCTTTTACTTGCGCAAGCGACGGAGGACGTCGGGCTTTTCCTGTTGAACAATCCTTGCCCTTTGATGATAGACGAAGTGCAGAGATGCCCCTCCCTCTTTCATCGCGTTAAGATGCTCCTCGATAATACCGATGAAAAATCACTGTTTTATTTCACGGGGTCTCAAAAACTGCAACTGATGGAGTCGGTAAGCGAATCTTTGGCGGGCAGAGTTTCCGTTCTCGAATTGGACGGGCTCTCGATGCGCGAGATCGCGGGTATAGATTTCAACAAACATTTCGTGCCTACCGCCGAATACCTGACGGAAAGAGAAAAAATGTTAAAACCCTATCCGGGTGACATCTGGACGACCATACACAGAGGCTTTTTTCCCGAGTTATATGTCAATGCAGAACGCGAATGGGTGGATTTTTACGGTTCTTACGTCAAGACGTATCTGGAAAGAGACGTTCATGCTCTGATCAAAGCAAAAAATCATCTGGCGTTTGTCAAATTTATGACTGCGGTCGCGGCGCGCACGGGACAGCTACTGAACTACGCGAATATCGCGCAGGAAATCGGTGTCAGCGAGGTAACCGTCAAAGAATGGGTGTCGATCCTGGAAAAAAGCGGTATTGTCTACATTTTGAAGCCTTTTTCGTCGAGTGTGTTGAACCGTGCGATCAAAAGCCCGAAGATCTATTTCAGGGATACGGGGCTTTGCTGTTATCTTACAAGATGGCTTACGCCCGAAACACTGAAAAACGGCGCAATGGCGGGGGCAATGTTTGAAACATTTGTTGTGAACGAAATACTGAAATCCTATGCCAACGAAGGTTTGGATTATGATTTCGCCGTTTATTTTTATAACGGAAAAGATAAGAAAAAGAGAAAGAAAAACGGCGAAACAGAGGAGATCGACGGAGAAATCGATCTGATTATCAGCGAAAACGGAATGTTGTATCCCATAGAGATCAAAATGAGTGCGTCACCCAAAGCGGAGATGGCTGCCGAATTCGACGTGCTGGACGGCGTTCCCGACCAAAAACGGGGGATCGGCACCATCCTCTGTTTGTATGACCGCAAACTGTATTTGCGGGATAATCTTGTCGTATTGCCGATCTCGTATATTTGAACGCGGAAAGAGGAACGGCATCGATTCATTTTTATGGCTCACACACAAGCCGTGCTTTCATCAACTGTCTCCTACTGAAATTTTTTGTAACATGTTACAATTTTTCTCAATAGCCAATCGGAGAATCATTTTTTCAATGAATTACATTTCAGTGAAAAATAATTCAGTATCACTATAATGCCAAGAGGCGTATTCCAAAAATATTGCCTCGACGGTACTCGATGACAATTTTATCGAGTGACTCGATAAAAATATGTCGAGCCACTCGACAAAATGATTTTAATGTGATATAATGAAAGCGGTTATTTTGACGGATCCCAAGAGAATTGAAATGGTTCGTTTCTATCCGTTTTCTATCAATTTTCTATCAAATTTCCGAAGATTCGGCTCGTTTTGCCCATTATTGAGGCAAAATTGAGCGAAAAAAGGGACGGAGAGGGACGAGGGGAGCCATGAAGGCAAACGCTCGAAATCAGGTAGCCCGCAAGGGCTCGTGGGTTCGAATCCCACCGCTTCCGCCATCAAAGAAACGTCTTTTGTCTACCACGGCAAAAGGCGTTTCTTTACGCCTTTTTGGCGTTTTTCGCGATTTTTCGCGGTTTTACAGGGCTTTCGGGGCAAAAAACGGGCTTCAGAGCAGCATTTACGCTGTTCCGAAGCCCGATTTTTTCATTTTTAAGGCAAAAAATCTGGTGTACTTTTTGCGTTTTTTTGCTCTGCAAAGAACACCAAAAGATCTCAGGGAGCAAGGATTCGAATCAAAGTCTAATCAAAATGATTCAATTAGGCGATCGAAAAATGACAAGAAAACTTTGCAAAATCTATTGACAAGTTTACTTGTCAGTGATATAATGAAAATGCGCCAAGTAAACTTTGCAAAAAGGAGATTGAAAGAAATGAAAAAAGAAGAAATACTGGCAAAAGCACAGAGCGAGGGACGTGAGCGAGATCTGCCGGATCGCGAGGCTCAGCGAAGCGGCGCTTGGGTGGCATATATCCTCGGTGTGGTGCTTCTAATCCTTGTGGACACCGTGAACGGTTTTGTGCTGCACTTCGTGAACCGCGGCGCAGACTTCGCCTTGTTTTCCATGGCGTTTGTATTATTTCTAACGAAGTACCTGCGGCTACGTAAGAAACATGAGCTGATCATGACGATCTTTTGGGGCGTGCTGGCGCTCTCTATGCTAGTCGTATGGATTCTGCAGTTAACGGGGGCGCTTTGATGAAAGACGAACTTATCCTTCACAATAATCTTGCGATTGTAAGAAAAGAGAAAGGACTGTCCCAGATTGAGTTAGCGAAAATGGTCGGTGTATCAAGAAATACCATCAGTTCCATTGAAACTGGACAGTTTAACCCCACGGCAAAGCTAGCGCTGATCATTTGCATTGCACTAGATAAGAAGTTTGAAGAGCTATTCTACTTTTGAAATCGAAACACTCGAAAAATCCAGTTAAACAATACTGGTCGGTGTACTTTTTGTAGTTTTTAGATTGGTTTTGGTCCTTTTGGGCGTTCTTATACACAAAAGAAACCTCTTTTGTCTACCACGACAAAAGAGGTTTTTTCTTGCATTTTGGGCAAGAATAAGGCGAAATCAGGCAAATTCGGGCTTTCAGGCGGCAGATCAACCGTCCGGAAGCCCGATTTTTTGTTTTTAGGACGCGAAAACGGTCAAAAATGCTGGTGTACTTTTTGCGTTTCTTTGCTCTGCAAAGAACGCCAAAAAAATACGGGATGGGGGGATTTGAACCCTGAAAAGTATTGAAAAACCGGGCTTACAGAACGATCATGCCAAACCGTTGGCGACTAACAGAATGATTCGAGCCCTGCCGGCTTTCAAATTAATTAGACATCCTCAAGGACAAATACATCAAAAACATAAAAAATGATGCAATTATCCGTCTGGGCTAAATCAGAAAAACAATTGAGCAAGTAAACGCAAACGCCCTTGCGGCGTAATGGACTAATTCATAGAAAAGAGTTCGGTTATCTAACTCCACTCATTTGGTGTTTTTCACTTTTTATCCCAATAAACCGAGCAGGCGTTTGCCTGCTCGTTTTATTGTCTGTCCCGCTTTGAAAAGGGCTTTCGTTTACCGTCTCTTCCAAACCCGCGCGGGGGCGAGTTGATAACCGCTCGGAAGATCGAACGGGTAGAGTCCGCGCGGCAGTTTCGTCCAGTTCAGCTGATGGAGATTCGACGCGCCCGCTCCGGGCGTATCGGCGGCGCAGATCACGCCCGCAAAGGGCGCGTAGGCAACCTTGAAGGACGTGTTCGCCTTGACCACAACGAGGTCGTAGAGTTTCGGCTCGATGCCGAAATGACGAAGGATCTGCGGATCTCCCGATGCGCCCGGTTTTTCGCAGATCATCATGTCGATCCCGCCGAAACTGACGACGGCCGTCTTGCCGCAATCGTTGGCAAAGCCCTTGCCCGCGGGTCCTTCCTGGCGGAAACATCCGTCGTGGAGCGAGCGCACTCTGCCCGTCGCGCGGAGCGGCCCCGGCATCCCGGGCGTGAACTTTCCGCCGACCTCAAAGGTCGCCTCTCCGCCGACACCGACCCGGAACGCCTGCTCCGCCGCTTCGGGGTCTACCACGAACATTCCCATCGTGATCTTCGAGCCGCGTTCCAGCATCCGGAGCGCGACCGCAACGCTGTCGCCGACCGCTCCGCCGTTGGGAGAATCCGCCGCGTCGGCGAGAATGACCGGCTTTTTCGTCTGTTCCGACTCGGCAAGATCAATGATCTCGTCAATGCTTTTGAGGTCCGGCAGATAGCCGTCCCGCGCCTCGAAGAACGCCTCGGCGATCTCTCCGGCGTATCGTTTCGCCGCCTCTTCGGTATCCGCCACCGCGATCACGTTCGACCGGATTTTCTCCACGTCGAGCCAGGGCTGGACGTTGAAGACGGTAAAATCGAGCAGCGCTCCGTCCGCGACCAGTTGTTTCCCGCGCCCGATCACGCCCCGGAAGGGCTCTTCCAGCGAGGTATATCCCGCAGGGGGCGCGAGCAGAGGAACGTCGACCGACGCGAGGTAGGTCGGCTCGCCGCGCAAAAGACGCATACAGAGGGACGCCGCGCGGTATCCCGTTTCATAGAAATCAACGTGCGGGTAGGATTGATACCCGCAAAGAAGATCCGCTTCGCCGAGCATCCGGTCGGTTACGTTCGCGTGCAGATCGAAGGACGCCGCGATCGGAATGTTTTTCCCCACAAGGTCGCGGAGAAACGAAAGAATTTCTCCGCAGGCGTCGTCGACCGATTCGGAGCACATCGCGCCGTGCAGAGAGGCGCACACCGCGTCCACTTTGCCGCAAGCGTCGAGCGTTTCTTTGACGCCTTTTTGAAAGAGCTCCATCGTTTCGTCGGCGACGCGGCCGCCCGAACCGCCGTAAAGCGAGATGGACGGGATCACTTCCCCGCCCTCTTTTTCCACAGCGTCGATCATGCCGTGATAGGCGCAGGGGAGTTTTTTGCAGATCTCATAAGCGTCCCTTCCCCTCGCGTATCTGCGTGACGCAAAACTTTCCGTTCCATAAACGATGGGATTGAAGGTGTCGCTTTCCTGGTGAAATTCACATATCAGCACGCGTTTTTGCATGTATCTGACCATTCCTTTCGCATCGGATTACAGCATCATTTTACCACATCCCGCGTCTCAATTCAAGTAGTCGGCAAACTTTCCCCCGTCTTTTTGCCGTTTTTCGTCGCGTTTTTCGGCAGAACAGGGAATCATCGCGTGAAAGGACGGTTCAAAGTCCATCTTTTGCCACTTTCGGAGAAGCAGGACGGAATGAAAAAAGCCGAAGAGCGGGAAAGACCGGATTCCGCTTAAAAAAAGAGGTCCTGTTTGCAAATGACGACCGTTATCCGATCTCAACGAAAAGCGGCGGTTCCGCGGTATATAACATTTTCCCGGTACAAACCGGCACGGGCGTTCTCCATGTTCTGACGGCGCAATACCGACGAAAGGCATTGCGTCACACCCGCCCTGATTTTCCCCTTTGCGCCGATAAAAAGCCCACCCGGCCCTCCTGCCGAAGCAGGAGGACCGGGTGGTTTGAACTATTTTTGTAACAAACCACCATTATTTTCAGCACCAAATCGAAAAAAAGATAAAAAAATCATTTTTATCTTTACTTTTTCACCGGTTTGTGGTATAATAAGTAAAGATAAAAGAGATCGGAGGGAAAGAAATGGTATCTTACGCGGGGCTGGAACGGTTGCTTGCAAAAAAAGAAATGAAAAAATCCGATTTGACAAAAGAGTTGGGCATCTCGTCCAGAACGGTTGCGAAGTTGGCAAAAGGGGAAAAACTTTCGGGTGCGGTCGTGCGGAAACTCTGCGCGTTTTTCACCTGTGCGCCGTCGGATCTGTTCCGCGAGATCTCTTCCAATCCGATCCTGCAATCGCTTCGGGACGAAAAAGAAATGAAAATTTCGGGCGGGCTATACCACGAATTGCAGGTTCGGATGACCTATAACTCCAACCATATCGAGGGGAGCCGGTTGAGCGAGGATCAGACCCGCATGATCTTTGAAACCAACACGCTCGACGTCGGGGACGGGATCCCCGTGGATGATATTCTCGAAACCGTCCACCATTTCCGGGCGATCGACTATGTGATCGACGTCGCGGAAGTCCCTTTGACCGAAGAGATCATCAAGCATCTCCATTTCATTCTCAAACACGACACCAAAGACGCGACGCTTTCGTGGTTTGCCGTTGGCGATTACAAAAAGCGCGGGAACACGGTCGGCGGGATGGAAACCGCGCGACCGAAAGATGTTCCCGCAAAGATGAAAGCATTGCTGGACGACTACAACGCAAAAGAAAAGATAACCATTAATGATGTGATCGCATTCCATTCGGATTTTGAGCATATCCATCCGTTTCAGGACGGCAACGGCAGAGTGGGTCGGCTCGTCGCGCTGAAAGAATGTCTGCGGTTCGGGATTGTTCCATTCTTCATTGAGGATTCCAAAAAGCAGTTTTATTACCGCGGGCTTTCTCAATGGAAGGTTGAGAAAGGTTATCTGACCGACACTTGCCTGGACGGGCAGGATACCTTCCGAAAACTGCTTGAAAAGTTCGATCTTCCGGACGAATGAAGAAAGGACGGAACGGGAACGGTTGACAGATCATCGCCGATATGATACAATAAGGCTGTATCCCGATCGTACAAACGAAAACGGAGGAAAAACGATGCTCGGCAATTTCAGTTATCACAACGCAACGAAGATCTATTTCGGCGAGGATTCGCTGAACTACCTAAGCGAAGAACTGCCTAAGTACGGCAAAAATATCGTGCTGATCTACGGCGGCGGTTCGATCAAGAAGAACGGCGTTTACGAAAGCGTGGTCGCCATTCTCAAAGCCAACGGCAAGAATATCGTCGAGGACGGCGGCGTCATGCCCAACCCCACGGCGGAAAAACTGCGCGAGGGAGTCCGGATCGCAAAGGCGGCGAAAGCCGATCTGCTCTTGGCGGTCGGCGGCGGTTCCTGCTGTGATTACGCGAAGGCGGTCTCGGTTTCGGTGCATTGCGACGACGACCCCTGGGAGAAATATTTCGACCGCTTTGAAGAGCCCGACTGCGAGATCGTTCCGGTGGGCTGTGTTTTGACGATGGCGGGTACCGGTTCGGAGATGAACGGCGGCTCGGTCATCACCAATCGCGCAACGAAGCAGAAGGTCGGTCACGTTTTCGGCGAGAACGTCATGCCGAAATTCTCGATCCTCAATCCGCGCTTTACGATGAGTTTGCCGAAGCGCCAGATGGTCGCCGGCGTCTACGATATTTTCAATCACATCTGCGAGCAGTATTTCTCCGGCGAGGACGACAACGTCAGCGACGATCTCGCCGAAGCGCTGATGAGATCGGTGATCCGCAACTCGCTTGTCGCGGTGGAAAACCCGACGGATTACGAAGCGCGTTCCAACATCATGTGGGCGGCGACCTGGGCTCTCAACACTCTGCTCTCGCGCGGTAAGACCACCGACTGGATGGTGCATATGCTCGGACAGGCGGCGGGTGCCTACACCGACGCGACGCACGGCATGACGCTTGCCGCCGTTTCGCTGCCGTATTATCGGCATATCCTGCCCTACGGGCTCGCAAAATTCAAGCGGTTTGCGATCGAGGTCTGGGATATTTGCGCCGAGGGCAAGACCGACGAAGAGATTGCAAACGCGGGACTTCTCGCGATGGAGAACTGGATGCGAAAAATCGGCGTCGCCCAGCATCTTTCCGAACTCGGCGCGACCGAGGAGATGATCGAGGGCATCGCCGACGCGACCTTCATCCTCGACGGCGGCTATAAAGTCCTCGACCGTCCGGAAGTCGTTCAAATACTCAAAGAAAGCTTGTGAGGGGAAACGATGAAAAAGATTCTCGTGGCGTATTTCAGCGCAAGCGGCGTGACCGAAAAGGTCGCCGAGAAACTGGCACAGGCGGCGGGGGCAGATCTCTTTGAGATCAAGCCCGAACAGCCCTACACCAAAGCAGACCTCAACTGGATGGACAAGCAGAGCCGCAGTACGGTTGAGATGAAGGATCGGAATTGCCGCCCCGCGATGGCTGAAAAGCCGAAGATTTCGGACTATGAGGTGATCCTTGTGGGCTTTCCGGTGTGGTGGTACCGCGAGCCGTCGATCATCGACACATTCCTGGAAAGCGCCGACTTCACCGGCAAAACGGTGGTTCCGTTCTGCACGTCGGGCGGTAGCGGACTGGGGGACACGGCAAAGAATCTGCAAGCTCTCGCTCCCGGCGCGAAGGTATGCGTCGGCAAACGGTTTTCCGTTTTGACCTCTTCGGAAGATCTGAAAAAGTGGGCGGAGCAGTTTTGAAAACCGACGCGGGTCATTCTCCCGAAAAAGATAAAAACAGGGCTTTTGCCAAAGCGCAACCGCGCAGGCGAAAGCTCTGTTTTTCTCCGGTGGAATCCCGGTCAAGGCGGTGCCTTGACCGGTTCATTTCATTTCGTAGCCCGCCGCGCGGACTGCCGCCGCAAGGGCTTCCCGGGAAACGGGTTTGGAAAACGTCAGGTCGGCGGTCCCGGTCTTGTGGTCCGGGGACGCTTTTGCAACGCCCTCCACCGCCTCCAACGCTTTTTTGACCGCCGCTTCGCAGTGCGGACACATCATGCCCTCGATTCGGATCGTTTCGTTCATCGTCGGATCTCCTTTCGTATCTGTTTCGGTTTGTTTGGGTCTGCGTTTTCCGGCTTTCGCGAGCAGGTTCAGCCGCAGGGCGTTGGTCACCACGCAGAAAGAGGAGAGCGACATCGCCGCCGCACCGAGCATCGGGCTGATGAAAACGCCGACGCCGGCGAGAACGCCCGCCGCGAGCGGGATTCCGATGACGTTATAGAAGAACGCCCAGAAGAGATTTTCGCGGATGTTGCGCAGGGTCGCTCTGCCGAGCCGGATCGCCTCGGGCAGGTCGGTGTGCTCCGACTTCATCAGAACCACGTCCGCTGCGGCGATGGCAACGTCGGTACCTGCGCCGAGCGCGATGCCCAGATCCGCCGCCGTCAGAGCGGGCGCGTCGTTGATTCCGTCCCCGACCATCGCGACCTTGCCGCGCGCCGAAAGCTTCCGGATCACACGCTCTTTTCCGTCGGGCAGAACTCCTGCGATCACTTCCCCGATCCCGACTTCCCTTCCGATGGCGCCGGCGGTCTTTTCGTTGTCCCCCGTGAGAAGGATGACCGAGACCCCCAGGGCTTTGAGCTCTTCGATCGCCTGCGGACTTTCGGGCTTGATGACGTCCGCCACCGCGATCACGCCCAGAAAGTTCCCGTCCAGCGCGAAAAACAGGGGCGTTTTGCCGCTTTGCGAAAGCGCATCGGCGCGAAGCCGCCACGCCTCGGGAACGACCGTTTCCGTCGACAGGTAGGCAAGGTTTCCGCCGATCAGCCGTTTTCCGTCCCATTCTGCTTCGAGCCCGTTTCCGGGCAGGGCGCGGAACCCGGTCACCTCGGCGGGAGAAATCTTTTTCTCCTGCGCGCAGGCAAGGACGGCGCGCGCCAGCGGATGCTCGCTCTTTTGCTCTGCCGAACAGGCGGCGCGGAGCAGTTCTTCGACCGTTACGCCGTCCGCCGGCAAAAGGTCGGTCACGGCCGGCTTCCCTACCGTCACCGTCCCGGTTTTATCCAGCGCGACGACCCGGATTCTGCCGGCTTCTTCGAGTGCCGCCGCCGTTTTATAGAGGATTCCCTTCCGTGCGCCCACGCCGCTGCCCACCAGAATGGCGACCGGTGTTGCAAGCCCCAGCGCGCAGGGACAGCTGATGACCAGCACCGAAATGCCGCGTTCGAGCGCCGTGGCGACGTCGCCGCGCCCGACGATCAGCCAGACGACCGTCGTGATCGCCGCGACGGCCAGTACCGCCGGAACGAAAATGCCGGCGACCCGGTCGGCGGTCTTTGCGATCGGCGCTTTCGTTGCCGCGGCGACCCGGACGGTTTCGATGATTTGCGCAAGGGTGGTATCCTCCCCGACCCGCGTCGCCCGGCATCTCAAAAAGCCCGAGCGGTTGACCGTTCCTGCCGAAACGGTGCTCCCGACTTCTTTTTCAACCGGGATACTCTCCCCGGTCAGCGCCGATTCGTCCACGGCGGAGGAGCCGTCCTCCACGATCCCGTCCACCGGGATCTGTTCCCCCGGCCGCACCGCGAAAAGATCTCCCACGCGCACCTGCTCGACCGGAACTTCGGTCTCCTCTCCGTCCCGGATCACCCTTGCCGTTTTGGGCGAGAGACGAAGCAGGGAGCGCAAGGCGTTCGCGGTTTTTCCTTTTGCCCTTGCCTCCAACGCTTTCCCGACCGTGATCAGGGTCAGGATCATGGCGGAGGACTCAAACCAGAGCTGTCCGGAAAGCTCGGGCGCGCGGGCGGCGTCGGCGGTCATGCAGAACAGAACCCATACCGACCAGCCGAATGCCGCCGCCGAGCCGAGAGAGACCAGCGTATCCATATTCGGCGCACGGTGCAGAACCGCGCCGACGCCGCTGCGAAAGAATTTTTGGTTGATGACCAGAACCGCCGCCGCGAGGAGCATCTGCAAAAGTGCCGGCGCGACCGGATTCTGCGCGAGCTTTTCGGGCAGCGGAAAATGCCACATCCGATGCCCCATCGAAAGATACATCAGCAGGAGCAGAAAGCCGAGCGACCAGCCGAGCCGCCGCAGGAGCTTGGGCGTTTCACTGTCGCGCAGATCGTCCGGCGCCTCTGCCCTTTCCCGTTTTCCGTCTTTTCCGGTCTGCTCCGCGCCGTACCCCGCCCGCTCGACCGCTTCGATGATCGCTTCGGGAGAAGCCGTTCCCTCCACGCCCATCGAATTCGTGAGCAGACTGACCGAGCAGGAGTCGACGCCCTCTACCGCCGAGACCGCCTTTTCCACCCTTGCAGAGCAGGCGGCACAGCTCATGCCGCTGACGTGAAAACGCCGTAAATTTTTCGTATCGTTTCGTTTCATTTTTTCACCTTAATTTCCCGATGGTTTCGATGAGCTCCCCGATCACTTCGTCGTGCCCGTTTTTCAGGTCGCGCACCACGCAGGTGCGGATATGCCGCGCCAGCAGATCCCGGTTGAAAGCGTCGATCGCGGCGTTCACCGCCGCCGATTGCGTGAGCACGTCGGTACAGTAGGCGTCCCGTTCGATCATGCCGCGCAGACCGCGCACCTGTCCCTCGATCCGCGCCAGACGGTTGAGCAGTTTTTGCTTTTCCTCGGCACTGCGTTCGGTGGTCTTATTGCAACAGCAGGTATGTTCCGTCCGATCCATTTTTCCCTCCAATATACCCCCGGGGGGTATTCTGCCGTTATTATAATCCCCCTTGCAAAATTTGTCAAGGGGGAAATTAAAAAAACGAAAATTTGTGGTCCCGGCGCAAACATTTTCCGGGATTTTTCCCGTCAGAGTTTGGTCGCCAGAAAATAGATCACGCCGTAAACCGTTCCGGAAAGCGTGCCGTAGAGCAGAACGGGTCCGGCGACGCTGAAAATTTTCGCCCCGACGCCGAGCACCAGTCCCTCGGCGTGGCTGTCGATGGCGGGAGAGACCACCGCGTTGGCGAATCCGGTGATGGGAACGAGCGTTCCCGCACCGGCGAAGCGCGCGATCCGGTCGTAGACGCCGATCCCGGAAAGCAGGGCCGCGAGGAAGATCAGCGAAACCGACGCCAGCGTTGCCGCCCGGTCGCCGGGCAGACGCGCGCCTTTTTCGTACGCCGTGCGAAGTCCCTGCCCCAAAACGCAGATGAGTCCGCCCGTCCAGAAGGCATTCAGACAGTTTTTCAGCAGCGGCGATTTGGGCGCGTGCGCCTGGGTCAGTTTCTTGTAAATTCGTTTTTCCATGGTTTCTCCGTCCTTTCTTCTGCGGTTAGTTTTCCGCAAAAAAGCTTCTTTTATCCGTTGACTTTTGCGGAAAAATCGGATATAATAGGGGTAAGAAGACCATGGGAGGTACGGAAAATGACATGGGATGAATTTCGTCAACAAGCGCGCGCCGTTGCCGGAATGGCGGCGGAAAAGATCAGCGACGCCACCGATCTTGCCGCGATGCGCGTCCGGCTGGCAACGGTGGAATATCAGCTCAAAGGCGCCTACGCCGCCTTCGGCAAGGCGTCCTACGAGCATTTTACGGCGGACGGTTCCTCCCCGGAGGAGCTTGCAAAACAGGTGGAGCAGATCACTCTTCTTCGGTCCAAAGCCGACGCTCTGCGCGCCGCGATCCAAAAAGAATCCGATCCGCCCAAAACCTGACCCGAAACAAAAGCGGGGGCGCGGTTTTCCAATGGAAGACCGCGCCCCTGAATTTTTATCCTCAATAGTATTTATACTGATACCCGTAGTGGCTGTCCGCTTTGGAACTGCGCGAGGCGGAGGGCTGGTTGAGCACCACGCCGAGCAGTTTGCATCCGCTCTTTTTGAGCTGTCCCGCCACGTTCTGCGCCATGCGGTATTTCACGGTTCCGCGGTTGATGATGAGCACCGCGCCGTTGCAGAATTCCGACATGACGGCGGCGTCGATAACCGCGCCGAGCGGCGGTGCGTCGAGCAGGACGTAATCGTATTCTTCCGCCGCGGAATCCAGAAGCGAGCGGAAGGTATTGTTGCCGACCAGCTCCGCCGGGTTGGGCGGGAACGGACCCGCAAAGATGATGTCAAATCCCGGATACTGGGTACCGTAACGCACGTCGTCCAGCGTCACCTGCCCGGAAAGATACTGGCTCAGCCCCGAGACGCCGGTCTCCTTCGTGTAGCGCGAAACGGTGACCGATTTGCGCAGATCCGCGTCGATGAGCAACACGCGCTTTCCGGTTTCGGAAAGACTGCGCGCCAGCTCCATGGAAACGGTGGTTTTCCCCTCGTGCGCGATGCAGCTCGTGACCAGAATTTTCTTATAATCGGTGCCGCAGAACAGGATGTTGGTTCGCAGCGTGTTGAAAGCTTCCCGCATGAAATAATTTCCGGAATCCTCATAGATCAGTTCGACCTGTTTCATTTCGCCGCGCCCCCTTTCTTTCCGCCGTTTTCGGCCTCCGCGACCTTTCCGTCGGCTCCGTAGGTCTGGTAATATTTGCCGTAGCCCTTCCGGCGTTTGCCGGTATCGCGCCGGTTCGGGATCTGCCCGAGCGTGCTCACGCCGAGGTAATTCTGCACGTCTTCGGCGTCGTTGATCTTATCGTCGGTCAAGAACAGGATCAGGAACACCAGATAAACGACCAGCATGGCGGCAAGCCCTGCCAGGGCGACCGTGACCTTCGAGATGGGGTTGGAGGGCTTTTCGGGCGTTCTCGCCTCGTCCAGAACCGTCACGTACCGTTCGTTTTCAAACAGGACTTCGTTGAAGATCCGGCAGGTTTCCGCGGCAACCAGGTTGGCAACGGTCTTTGCATTCTCCGGATCCTTCGAGGTCGCCGAGATATACACGATATGCTCGTCCTCTTTGCTCTGGGTGGAGATCGCTTTTTGCAGTTTCGCGTAATTCTTCTCGGTCACGTCCATCCCGGCGTCCTGCAAGACCGGATCGAGCACCCGGTGCATGAACGGCAGAACCAGAACGTCGGCCTTGATGTTGTTGGAGATCGAAACGTCAACGCCCTGCGTCTGGGCGGCGTCGCTTCCCTCCGGCTTGACCAGCGCTTCGCGCATGACGTAGACCGAAACCGTTGCGGTATATTCGTCGGTGTGCGTCAGGTAAAGCGCCAGATAAAGACCCACGGCAACGATCACGCCGACCAGAAGCATGATCCACCAGCAGCGCAAAAGGACCTTGCCGAGGTCTTTGATATTCAGTTCGACTTCGCGTTTTTTGCTTTCCATTTTGAAATTCCTTTCGGTATTTTTCAGTCAAATTGCAGAACCGGACGGTCGTGCAGGATCCGGTCGGCGTTTCCAAAGGTCAGCGCCGCGATCTCTTCCGGCGAGCAGTATTTTTCCAGATACGGCAGGCAGGGAGAAAGGATCGGCGGTCTTGTCGTGAGGTTATGACCGTCCGAGGAAACGACGTGAACCAGATGTTTCTGAATCAGCTTTTTCCACAGGGATTTTGCCCCGGGACCGTCCGCTCCGGTCGGCGCGGAGGCGTCGACCTGCACCAGTCCGCCGTCGTCGATAAAGGTGCGGACCCAGGAGAGTTTATGCGAAAGGCACGGATAACGCTCCGGATGCGCCAGAACCACGCGGTAGCCCCTGCGCATGAGATTTTCCACGTCGGCGCGCAGCTCAAAAAAGCTGACGTCTCCCGGAAAATCCACCAGAATATACCGGCTCTCTCCCAGATGCCGGCAGGTTCCCTCGTTGAGCGCGCGTTCGCAACCGCTGTAATAGCCGAGTTCGTTGCCGAGGAAGAGTTCCAGATCCGGGTGCTGCCGGGCGGCATATTCCCTCAGTTCCCCGAAAACCGCGCCGACCTGCTCCGAGGTGTTTCCGAACAGATAGGGCGAAAAGTGCGGCGTCAGACAGACGGCGCGCGTTCCGTCGGCATAGGCGGCTTCGAGCATCTGATACATCATTTCGGGAGAAGAAGCGCCGTCGTCCACTCCGCAGAGCATATGACAGTGCATATCAAAAAAAGTCATTCCAACGACTCCTTCCCAAAAAGTCCCTATCGTATTATAGCATATCCTCTTTTTCTTGTCAAGGGCTTTTTCCCCAGAAAAAAAGGTAATTTTCGCAAAAAAAGCACGCCGGGATCCGGCGTGAAAAAGACGCGGAAAGGGATCCGCTTCGACTTGAAACGGATCCCTTTTTTCGCAGGCGTCGGCGGCGTTATGCCATCTGCAACGCTCTCTCCAACCAGACAAGCCCCAGCGAGAAAGCGTTGTAAAGCCCCTCTTTCTTGCCCTGCTTGATGATGTTGTTCGGGTCTTTGCTGTCCACGACCTGGATCAGGATATCTTTCGGCGTATCGGTCTCCTTGTCGTAGGAAAAAATTTCGAGAACCAGAACGCATTTTTCGGTCATATCGCCGTAGCAGATGGTATCGCCTTCGCGCACGAGCGGACGGCCGAGGTATTCCAGATATTTTCCGCTCACGAGCGGACGGGTCTCCTCCATATTCCAAAACCTCCTTTTCGGTTTATCACTCTATCCCCTATTCTATCACACCTCCGGTGATTTGTCAACAGTTTTTTTGCCCGGGGCGCGATCCGAGAACATCCGGCGCAGAAGATCGGCTTCCGAAACCGGCGTCGGATAACAAAGAGAAACCAGCGCGGTGGCGCGGCGCCCGATCTCCCATGCCGCCCGGGCGGCGGCAGTTTCGGGAAGCGACGCTTTTGCCGAGACGATCGGCAGGGTTTGACGGCGGCGCAGTTGTGCCAACACTTTTTGTCCTCTTTCACGGCACCCGAGCAGACCGAGATAGGCGGGAGGAGCGGCAAGATCGGACTCGGTCACGCCGAGCAGACCGAACAGGATCCCTCGCCGGATCCGTGCGTCGGGGTATTTTTTGGTTGCGACGCGGTCGAGCAGATCCGCAAAAGAGACCGCCTCGCGCGAAGCGTTCCGGATCCGTTCGCCGAGTCCGCCGTCGAGCTCGGCACAGCGGCAGAATTTTTCCGGGTCGGCAAGGCGCAGAAGCCCGAGCATAGCCGAGCCGGCGCGGTCGAGCGAGATCGGGGTGCGCCCGGCGTCCAGCTCCCGGCGCAGGATCTCGCGGCAGGAATCATTCGGCAGATAGGGGAAAACCCGCTCCGCCTGCCCGTCGAGGAGCAGCCGCCGCAGTGCCGTTGCGCTCGGCGCCCCGTTCTCGGGAAGCTCGATTTCGTCGAACGAACTGCCGGTGCGCCGGACGGTGTGGGGGATCATGCCGCTCTGCTGTGCGTCGATGGCGCGCAGGTAGGCAACGCCGAGGGTATCGTTGGGAAGTGTGGGAGCGTCCTGCCCGAGCCGTTTTTGCAGCAGGTCGAAATAGACGGCGGCAGTCCCGCGCGCGGACCCTTTGCAGGCGGCGGCGTAGGTGACCCGGAATTCGTCGGACGCGGTGAGGCGAGCCGCGCGGCGGAGCAGGGAGAGATCGCCGCATTCGCTCCCGAACCAGAGGGAGGTCGCGCCCGCGGCGGAAAGAGCCGCCACGCCGGAGGAGGCAAACCGCTCCGCGCCTGCCGCGGCGGCGGGAAAGGGATGTTCGAGAACGAGGTCGGCTCCCATCGAGAGGAGCATTTGCGCCCGGGCGTGCTTTTCGAGAACGGCGGGCGTTCCGCGCTGGCAGAACGGACCGCTGAGCAGGCAGACGACAGCGTCGGATTCCTGCCTTGCCCGATCGATCAGGCAGGCGTGCCCGGCATGGGGCGGATCGCATTCGCAGATAATGCCGGCAAGTTCCATGCGTTTCCTCCTTTCGGGTAGATTCTGTCTGCATTATACAGGAAACCGGGCGCGTTGTCAATTCCCGCGCCGCGAAAAATTTTCGGGAAAGGCGAAACCGGGGCGATTTTTTCGGAAAGTCGAAAAAAACACTTGACAAAATCGGGAAAAGCGTTTATAATAGTAGCGTTGCATTTTCTGACAGCCGAAAGCGGGGTGTGGAAACGTGGTTCTGGATATGCGGCCGATGCAAAGAGGCGAAACGGACCGCATCACGATCCGGGAATCCTTCCTGCCGCGTCTGCCGGCAGGCGTGAAGCCGCAGGAGACAGCGCAGGTGAGCGGAGAAGTGACCGACCAGGCAGGGTATATGCACCTGACGATGCGGGTGGACGTTCCCTACGAAACGGTCTGCGCGAGATGTCTGGATCCGGTGCGGGGAAACTTTGAAGTGACCCTGGAACGCACCGTTGCCGACGAAAAGACGCTCTCCGAAAAGCAGCTGGAAGAAAACGTGGACGAATACGCGGTCATCCGGGACGGAATGCTCGACCTCGACGAGCTGGTGGAGGAAGAGGTTCTGTTGAGTTTCCCGATGCGGGTGCTCTGCGCGCCCGATTGTCCGGGGCTCTGCCCCAAGTGCGGAAAACCGAAGCGGCTGGGGGATTGCGGATGCGATCTGCGGGAACCCGATCCGCGGCTCGCGATCCTGAAAACGCTATTGACGGAAGACGGAAAAAATTAAGAAAAAGCCGTGCGGGAAGCATCGGCAAGAGGAGGTGTAGATATGGCAGTACCGAAGAAGAAAGTATCGAAAGCACGCAGAGACAAACGGCGTTCCAACAACAGCAAGCTGACTCTGCCCGGCATCGCAAAATGTTCGAATCCGGCTTGTGATGCTTACGTCAAAAACCATTGCGTTTGCAAAGTTTGCGGATTCTACAATGGGAAAAAGGTTCTGGAAGTCAAGGCCGACAAAAAGGCATGATTCCGGGGTCACGAACGGGGCGGAAATTCATCCGGGGAACGGGAGAATTTCCGCCTTTTTCCGAAATCGGGAAAAACAGGCGGGCGTGGCGAAATTGGCATACGCGTAAGATTTAGGATCTTATGCCGCACGGCGTGCAGGTTCGACCCCTGTCGCCCGCACCAGAAAATTCATCCGCGGCGCGCGGCGTCGCTTCGCAAAAACACCCATTCCGGGGCAGAAAGGAATTTTATTATGCATTGGTCAGAAGAGATCGCCCGGCGGCTCATTGAGCGGAACCCGGACAAAGAAGAATACGTCTGCGCCGCCGGGATCAGTCCCTCCGGCTCGATCCATATCGGAAATTTCCGCGACGTCGCCACGCCGCTGTTTGTGGTGAAAGCGCTCCAAAAGGCGGGCAAGAAAGCGCGTCTGCTCTTTTCCTGGGATGAATTTGACCGTTGCCGGAAGATTCCCGCCAACGTCAAAGCCATCGTGGGAGACGCCTACGATAAATACATCGGGTTCCCCTACGTGGATATTCCCGATCCTTTCGGCACGCACGAGAACTTCGCCAAGCACTTTGAAGCCGAGTTTTTGGAGTCGATGAAACAGTTCGGGATCGAGCTCGACTGCCGCTATCAGGCGGATCTCTACCGTTCGGGCGCCTACCGGGAGGATATTCTCGAAGCCCTGCAAAAGCGCGGCGAGATCTTTGAGATACTCGATTCGTTCAAGACAAAAGACCCCGATAAGTCGCCTGCCGAGCTCGCCGCGGAGCATGACGAGGAAAAGAAAAATTACTATCCGGTCAGCATCTTCTGCCCGGTCTGCCACACCGACTTCACCACCATCACTTCCCTCTCCGACGACTGCACCAAAGCCGAATACACCTGCCGCTGCGGGCACTGCGGCTCTTTCGACTTCCTGACCGAGACCAACTGCAAGCTGGGCTGGAAGGTGGACTGGCCGATGCGGTGGCGCTATGAGAAAGTAGATTTCGAACCGGGCGGAAAAGATCACGCCGCGCCCACCGGGTCCTACTCGAACGCCAAGATCATCTCCAAGAAGATCTTCGGCTACGAGCCGCCGCTCTTCCAGGGGTACGAATTCATCGGGATCAAGGGCATGACCGGCAAGATGTCGGGCTCTTCCGGGCTGAATCTGACCCCCGAGACCCTGCTCAAAATCTATCAGCCCGAGGTCATTCTCTGGCTCTATTCGCGCACCGATCCCACCAAGGCGTTCGATTTCTGCTTCGACGACGGCATCCTGCGCCAGTATTTTGAATTTGACAAGATGCTGAATGATTGCCGCAGCGGCACCGCCAACGAGGCAACGCAGGCGATCCTGTATAACTGCGAAATTCCGGGACGCCGGATCGAGACCGTGCCGATGAGTCTGCTCGTCCAGCTCGGTTCGATCGTGGATTTCAATATCCCCATGCTCGAAACCGTGTTCGGAAAAATCGGCATGAACTATACCTACGCGCAGTTTGCCGACCGTCTCGACCGCGCGCGCTACTGGCTCGAACAGTGCGCGCCCGAGCAGGTCAACCGCCTGCGCGACTACCGCGCGTGGGACGTTTACAACACCCTTTCAAGCGAGGAGAAGAAAGAGATCGCGCTCCTCTTTGAAAAGCTCACCGCCGGCGGCTACGACCTCGACGGGCTGAATACCATCCTCTACGATATTCCCAAGGCAGTCTTCCCCGAACTTGCCGAGAGCCGCGAACTGCGCACCGTGCAGAGTACCTTCTTCAAGAACGTCTATAAACTGCTCATCGACAAGGAGCAGGGGCCGCGCCTCTATCTCTTCCTCTACGCGATCGACCCGGCGCGCTACGCAAAACTGCTCGATTTCTCCACGCCCGAGACCGCGGAAGAAAAAGAGGCGGCAGCCAAAGCCGCCGCACCCGAACCCGAGGCGGAGTCCTGCCCTGCCGTTCCCGAAGAGCCCGCCGCGCCGCGCGGCGAAGCCGACCCGGTTGCTCCCGTGAAGGGTCAGATCCTCGCGGACGACTTCGATAAACTCGACCTGCGCGTCTGCAAGATTCTCAAAGCCGAAACGCTCCGCAAGTCGAACGCCTGCCTCAAACTCACCCTCTCCGACGGCATCGGCGAACGCGTCATCATGTCCTCCATCAAAGCCGAATATTCGCCCGAACAACTCGTCGGAAAGAAAATTATCGTCATCGCAAACCTCAAACCTACCCGGATCTGCAACGTTAATTCGCAGGGAATGCTCCTCGCCGCAACTAATACCGCCTGCGGCTGTAAGGTCATCTTCGTCGACCCCTCCGTACCGGAAGGAACGCAGATCCATTAAGAAAATAGGCCGCGAGGGGAGGGAAACTTTCTTGGAAGAAAGTTTCCCTCCCCTCGCGCTCCCCTCCTTTCAAAGAACTGCCAAAAAAAGGGTAAATAAGGGTTTGTCAAACCGCCGAGCTTTATATTCCAATGGTGCAAATCAAGTTTTCACTATGTGATCCTTCAAGTTGGGCGTGCGCAAGCCTTCCCCAGCGGGGAAGGCTTGCGGACGCGTCAGCGCCGCATCATATAGCGTTGCAAACAGCTATGTCGCCGGTGGACGGTAATTTTCAAAAAGTCAGGCGCACCGAAATTCGGTGCGCCTTGCTTTGATACCGACTATACTTTTTCACCAATTATCCCCGGTGTTCTGATAGCCGTTTCCGGGCTGGTTCGGGTCGCCGCCGTTCTTCTTGGCCTTGATCCCTCTGACCAGTGCGTAAATCAGAGCGCCGGCGATGATGACGAGAACGATCAACGCTAAGATCGAGCCGGTGTTGGATTTGTAACTGAACACGTCCTTCGCCTGCGCCACCACGATCACCGTTTCGATCCCGGTCTCGTCGGTAAAGGATTTGAGCGAACGGTTCACGGCGGTCTCGTTGATGTCGTATGCCGTGCGGTTATCCAGATGAGAAGTCCCCTTTGTGTGGGTTTCGTTGCAGACGAACGAGGAAGAAAGGTTCAACGCCGCCACCCGGTCGGTCATTTCATCCATCGCCATTTCCAGATTGGATCCGAGCGAATGGGTATAATCGGTGGAATTGATGCTGGACGTCATGGCTCTGCCGAACGCGGTGGTTTCGTCGCCGAACATCCGGTTGATCCGGGAATTGATGTCGTCGCCGACCCACGCGATGCAGTCGTACTGCTGATTGTCGTCATAGGTGAGCAGCACGATCAGGATATGGTCCTCGTATCCCTCGGTTCCTCTGCCGAACGATTCCTGATAGCATTGATCGGCGTAGGTCTGGATCTTTTGCTCGTCGTATTGCAGTTCTTTCTTTCCGACACTCGACGCCATCGAGACCAGAATGAGAACCGCAAAAACGGTCACCATGATCAGCGCGATGATCGGTCCGATGATCCAGCCGATGAGCCCGCCCAGGCATCCGCCGCCGTAATAAAAGCGGGGACCGAAAAACCAGGGGAAGAATCCCCCGTAAAAGCCGCCTCTGCGCGGTGGTCTGCCGCCGCCGAAGCCGCCGCCGTGAAAACCTCCGCCGCTGAATCCGCCTCCACCTCCGTGGAAACCTCCTCCGCTTGATCCTCCTCCGGGTCCTGGCATAGTCAATTACCTTCTTTCTTCTATGATTTGATTTTTCGTTATTCTGCCGGTTGCACGAACACAGCCGAAAGGATCGTCACCGGGTAGAGCGGCGTGGTCAGCGTTCCGTATTCGTTGCTTCCGTTTGGATTTTTCTCCACGTTCGTGATCCCGTCCACGACCTCCATCCCATAGACGACCGTGCCGAACGCGGCGTATTTGCCGTCGAGCGATTTCGCGGCGGAATCCCGATGCACGATGAAGAACTGCGAGGACGCCGAATCTTTATCGTCGCTGCGCGCCATCGAGATGGTTCCGCGCAGATGGCTGAGCGAATTGGGACGGCCGTTTTCGGAAAATTCTCCCACGACGTTGGTCTCCGAGCTGCCGGTTCCGTTGCCGGCAGGGTCGCCGCCCTGGATCATAAAGCCGGGATAGATCCGGTGGAAGGTCAGACCGTTATAGAATCCGCGCGACACCAGATTCTGAAAGTTCGCAACCGTGAGCGGCGCTACGTCCGGGCGGAGCTGAATATAGATGTTGCCCTGCCGCTGTTTGTTGCTCGCGTCGGTAAACGAAACCGTCAGCCGGACCAGCTCGGTCACGTCACTCGTTTCGGTATAGCCGGTGGTATCTTCATAATAGAAGATTTGGTTGTCGGAATCGGTTTTTTGCGGCGTTTCCTGTTTTCGGCAGCCGATAAAGGTTACCGGGAGCAGGCAGGCCAGCAGGATCGAAAGCGCCCGGATCCGGGCGCGGCTGAAAATTTTTGATTGCATCATGCGTTCCCTTCCTTGTTTTCCTCTCTCTGCATTTTATCAGAATTTTTCGTCCTTGTCAAGTTTTTCCCGGAAATTCCGAAATAATTTACGATCCCGCGGATAAAATAGTAGCAACCGTTTGGAAAAAGGGGGATCGCAAGATGCAAAGAGAGGCGGACTGGGGCAAATGGGCGGCGATCGTGATCTGTATGGCGGGAGCGGTCGCCGCGCTGGTTTTTCTGGCGCGGCCGCTCTGCGTTTTGCTCTTTCCGTTTCTGGTCGCCTACGCGCTTTCCGCGGCGGTTCGCCCGGCGGCGCGGCGGATGGCGGCGGCATGGCGCCTGCCCGAAAAGCTCTGCGCGGTGGTGCTGTTTTCGGTTCTTCTGGCGCTGCTGCTCTTCCTGCTCGGGTGGCTTCTGTTCAAACTGCTCGGCGAAGCGCAGGATCTTCTGATCCGCCTTTTGGGAAAAGAGGAGGGACTGTTCGCGCCGCTCGCCGACCTGCCGCTTCCCTTTTTGCGCGAAGAGACCCGGGAGACCCTGCGCGGCTCGATGCGGGGTTTTACCGAAAAAATCCTTTCGGCGGTCGGTTCCCGTCTGCCCGATCTTGCCGTTTGGCTCTCCGGGTCGCTGCCGAACGCGCTGATCTGGGGGATCGTGACGGTTTTTGCCGGCTACTGTTTTTGCACCGACCGCGACCGGATCGTCGCCGCCCTCCGGGATCTTCTGCCCGGCGCGATCCGGAAAAAACTCCCGGAATGGAAGCCGGCGGTGCGTCGGTTTTTCAAGCGGTATCTCGGCGCCTATCTGCGGATTCTGGGCATGACCTTCCTCGAACTGCTGGCAGGGCTTCTGATCCTGCGGGTAGAAAACGCCCTGCTCCTTTCGCTCCTGATCGCCCTGGTGGATATTCTGCCGGTTCTGGGCGTGGGAACGGTTCTGATCCCCTGGGGGATCATTGCCCTGCTCCGGCAAAACACCTTCCTCGGCGCAGGACTTTTGATTCTTTGCCTGATCGTTACCGTGGTGCGGCAGATCACCGAACCGCGGATTCTGGGACGTCATTTCGGTCTGCATCCGCTCCTGACGCTGGCGGTCACCTACGCCGGGTTCCGGTTGTTCGGCGTGATCGGAATGCTGGTCTCTCCGGCGGTCGCGCTGGCACTCAAATGGGTTCTGGACAGTCGCCGCAAAACGGTTTCTTCGCCCTGATCCGGGTTTTTGCGGCACAAAGATTGCAATCGCGCGAAAAATGTGGTATAATGAATTCCGTAGTGCCTGCCCCGTTGTTCTTTGCGGGCTGAAAGGAGGTCATCCGTTGAAAAAGACGCTGCCGAAATGGATTTCGCCGGTCTGGGATTATTATAAGGATCTGCGCTTCCGCAACCTGTTTTCCCGGCGGTATAATCATATTCTCCTGTTACTCTACTGGGCGTTCTACGGGCCGACCTTCCTCTTTCTGGAACAGTTTTTGCCCAGACTCACCGAGATCCATTATCACCCGGTTTACAGCCGGCTCGACGATCTCATCCCCTTTTGCGAGTGGTTCGCCATTCCCTATTATTTCTGGTTCGCTTTTCTGATCGGCTGCGGCGCATTCTGGTTCCTTTGGGAGCCACGCGCCTTCCGCAACTTCATGTGGGCGATCATCCTGACCTATTCTTCCACCGTTGTCATCTACATCGCCTATCCCACCATGCAGGAGCTGCGCCCGGTCGCCTTCACGCGGGACAACCTGCTGATCCGGGTGGTGAGCGGCCTTTACGATTTTGATACCAATACCAACGTCTGTCCCTCGATCCACGTGCTCGGGTCTTTGGCGGTCTTCTTTGCCGGACTGCACAGCAAAACGATGCAAGGCGTCGGCTGGAAGCTCTTTTTCTGGATCTCGACGATTCTGATCACCCTTTCCACCGTTTTTCTCAAACAGCATTCGGTGATCGATATTTTCGCGGCGCTGGGAGTCGGCGTCATCTGCTACCTGATCCAGTTCGTTCTCTACCCGGTCTGGGAGAGAAGATGGGTCGCCCGCCGCGCGGCAAAAGAACAGCCGTTTCCGGAAGATACGTCCGGAGGTTGAGCCGCATGGTAATTTCGTTTGTCATCACCGTGTTTTATACCGTCGTCGTCGGCATGGGGCTCTTCTTTGTGGGAGAGGCACTGCCGCGCAAGTGGTTTCACGCCGAAAAGTTTCCGTTTCGCCCGTGGGGGTGGGAACGGGGCGGCAGGGTCTACGATAAAGTCCGGGTCAAAAAATGGAAAGACCGCGTGCCGGATATGAGCCGCGTGCGGAAGAAGATGATCCCCAAACGGCTGGGAGTTGCTCCGCGTGCGGAGCAGGTCTATCGGCTCGTGCAGGAGACCTGCGTGGCGGAGGTCATCCACGTTGCGCTGATCTTTTGCGGCGTTCCCATTCCGTTTTTCTGGCGCGAACATCGAATCTGCGGTGTGATCCTGACCGTCGGATACGCGCTCGGCAACCTGGTGTTCGTTGTGATCCAGCGGTATAACCGACCGATGCTC
Organism: uncultured Clostridia bacterium; assembly: GCA_947302045.1. Classification (GTDB taxonomy): domain Bacteria; phylum Bacillota; class Clostridia; order Oscillospirales; family CAG-272; genus UMGS1865. The sequence goes on along the minus strand of CAMYUQ010000006.1, from coordinate 22,757 downwards.
CTCTCGCTGGCAAAGCGACTGGAAGAAAGAGAGGTGCGACAACAGAATGCACACAGGAACTGCGCGCAGGATTCTGATCCTCTCGGCTGATACCGGGAAAACCTATCATTCGGTCACCGACGCGCTGACCGAACAACTGAATCTGATGAATGTCCCGTTTGATCTGCTGGACGCGCTGAAAATGTCGCCGGAGACGGCAAACGCGCTCGCGCGGTGGGGAAAATCGATGCTCTACCGGCGGGTATCGCGCCTGCTCGGGCGCGGCTTCTCGATCACCGAGGCCAACGCCGCCAAGCGGCTTTACCGCCTTTGCGCGATCGGAGCGGACGCACTGCACAAGGCGCTTTCACAGGGAGACTATTCCGCCGTCATCTGTCCGCACGTCTATTCGGGCATGATGATGACCGAGGTGCGCCGCCGGTACGGCGAAACGCCCCCGTTTTACTTCGTTGCAACCGACTATTCCTGCCCCATCGGGCTATCCGAGATGGAAGCCGACGGCTGTTTCATTCCGCACCGGATGCTGCTCGGCGATTTTGTTCGCTGCGGGATCGGAGCCGACCGGCTCTATGCCTGCGGCATTCCCGTGCGCGCCTGTTTTGCGGCGCCCCACGGCAAAAAGACCGAGCTGCGGCAGGAGCTTTCTTTGCCGACCGACGGCGCGCTGGTTGTTCTGCGCGCCGGAAACCTGATGGCGCCGGTCAAAACCGCGAAAAAAATCCGCGAACTTTCCAAAGCACTGCCTGCCGACACCGTTCTGGCGATCCTTTGCGGACAGGACGATAAACTGCGCTCGGAACTGCTCCCGCTTGCCTCCGACCGGGTCAGGGTCCTCTCGTTCGAGGTTCCGGTAGAGCGGTATCTGTTCGCCGCCGATCTTGTCATCGGCAAGCCGCGCGGCGTTCCGGTGACCGAGGCGATGGTCTGCGGTCTGCCGGCGGTGCTCTACCGGGAACTGCCCGGAACCGAGGCGCGCAATCTTGCGTTCCTGACCGAGCGGAGCGCGGCGGTCGGCGCCACCGACTGGAAAGAGATCGCCCGGGACGTCCGGGATCTTTTGGCAGACCCGGCGGCGCGGGAGGAGCTGACCCGAATCGTTGCCGATCTCGTCATTCCGGATGCCGCCGAGCAAATTTGCAGAACCGTCTGCCGGTCGGTTCCCAAACCCTGATCCAGAGATAATTTTTCCGAAAGGACGGAAACCACTGCATGAAAATCGGATTCGTTTCGCTCGGCTGTCCCAAAAACCAGCTCGACACCGAAGTGATGCTCCACGAGGTGCTGGCGGCGGGCTATGAGATCACGCCCGAGGAGACCGAAGCGGACGTCGTTATCATCAACACCTGCGCCTTTATCGAGAGCGCGAAAAAGGAAGCCATCGACAACATTCTCGATATTGCCTGGCTCAAAAAGCATCGGCATCTGAAAGCCATCATCGTCACCGGCTGTCTTGCCGAGCGGTACGGCGAGGAGGTTCTCAAAGAATTTCCCGAGGTCGACGCAGTGTTGGGGGTCGGCAGCATCCATCAGATCGTGGATGCCATCGAGGCGGTAACGGTCAAAAAGAAAAAGGGCTCGCACCAAAAATTCTACTGCCACGACGACAGGGATACCGTCGCGCTCGGAGGCGACCGGATCCTGACCACGCCGGACGGAGCGGCGTACCTCAAAATCGCCGAGGGCTGCGACAACCGCTGCACCTACTGCGCCATTCCCTACATCCGCGGAAAGTTCCGTTCCCGCCCGATGGAAGAGCTTGTCAAAGAGGCGAAAGACCTCGAAGCGCTCGGCGTGAAGGAGCTGACGGTCATCGCGCAGGACATCACCCGCTACGGCGCCGACCTTTACGGGCATTACGCGCTCGCCGAACTGCTGCGGAAAATCACAGAGGCAACGAAGATTCCGTGGATCCGCCTGCTCTACTGCTACCCGGACAAGATCACCGACGAGCTGATCGCCGAGATGCGGGATAATCCGCGGATCCTCAAATACATCGATATTCCGCTCCAACACATCAGCGATAACATCCTGCACCGGATGAACCGGAAAGGCGACAGCACCCTGATCCGGGAAGTGCTTGCCAAACTGCGCCGGGAGATCCCGGGCATCGTGATCCGCACGACCTTCATCGTGGGATTTCCGGGCGAGACCGAAGAAGATTTCGCCGAACTTTGCGCCTTCCTCGACGAGCAGAAATTCGATCGCGCCGGCGTTTTTCCCTATTCGAGAGAAGAAGGCACGCCTGCCTACGATTTTCTGGATCAGATCGACGAGCAGGTCAAGCAGGACCGCGCCGATCTGCTCATGCGCAAGCAGACCGAGATCCACGAGGCGCGCAACCGGGAAAAGATCGGGCAAACGCTGGACGTTCTCTGTGAGAACTACGATACGGTGGCAGAGGTTCACTACGGGCGCAGTGCCGCCGACGCTCCCGAGATCGACGGGAAGGTCTATTTCAAATCCGGGACGCGTGTCGCGCCCGGAAGTCTTGTCAGGGTGAAGATCCGGGAGGTCGTGGACTACGATCTCTACGGTGTATTGGTAAACGAACGATCTGACAGAAAGGAAAGCGAAGCATGAAACTCAATCTGCCGAACAAACTGACCGTGGCGCGCCTGTTTCTGGTGCCGGTCATTCTGGTTTTCACGATCCTGCCCTACTCGATTTGGAGCAACGCGATCGCGCTGGCGGTTTTCATCATCGCCTCGCTGACCGATCTGCTCGACGGCAAGATCGCGCGCAAGTATCATCTCATCACCGATTTCGGAAAATTTCTCGATCCGCTCGCCGATAAATTCATGGTGATCGCGGCGGTGTTCGGGCTGGTCTGCCGCGGATTCCGGGAGGGGAACGGCTGGATGTTCTGGATCTTTATGGCGATGCTCATCGTCACCATCTTCCGGGAGCTGGCGGTTGCCTCGATCCGTCTGGTCGCTTCCACCTCGGGCGGCGTGGTCGTTCCGGCGAATATGCTCGGCAAGATCAAGACCGTCACGCAGATGGCCTGCGTCATTCTGGCGCTTGCCGAACCGGTGGTCTACCGCCTCGCCGGCTGGGAAACCGGCGGGATCTACTACGCGACCTACATTGTAACGGGGGCGGCGATCCTATTTACCGTCTGGTCGGGGATCGTCTATCTGGCGTCCTACTGGAAATATCTTGACCCCGAGAAATAAGTTTTTGCCGTTTTTTTGAAAAAACTTCAAAAAAGCCCTTGCAAAAACGACGAAAATGGTGTAAAATAAAGTGTAAGAACGGGATGGAAAAATTCCGAAAAAGTTCCGATATTCCGGAGGTATAACACAATGGTAGTAGCAGGCGATTTTAAGAACGGCATCACGTTCGACGACGGTCAGGGCAACGTTTTGCAGATCATCGAATTCCAGCACGTCAAACCGGGCAAGGGAGCGGCGTTCGTCCGCACCAAGCTCAAAAACGTGATCTCGGGAGCGGTGACCGAGCGGACCTTCAACCCCACCGACAAATTCGAGAACGCTTATATCGAACGCAAAGATATGCAGTATTCCTACGACGACGGCGATCTTTATCACTTCATGGATACCGAAACCTGGGAAGAGACCCTCATTCCGCACGACAAGGTCGGGGAGAACTTCCGGTTCGTCAAGGAAGAGATGATGTGCAAGATCATTTCCTATAAAGGCAACGTGTTCGGCGTGGAGCCGCCCACGTTCGTGGAGCTTGCCGTAACGCAAACCGATCCCGGCTTTGCAGGCAACACCGCAACCAACACGCTCAAACCGGCAACGCTTGAAACCGGTGCGGAGATCCGCGTGCCGCTCTTCATCAACGAAGGGGACGTTCTCAAAATCGACACCCGGACGGGCGAATATCTTTCGAGAGCATAAAAACAACAAGGGGAGCCGCGAAATCCGCTCCCCTTTTTTCAAAAAACAAACGGAGGAAAAAGAAGATGGGTGAAAAGAAACTGACCGAAAAAGCGGCGTATATCAAAGGGCTTGCCGAGGGGCTGGAACTGGATCAGACGACCAAGGAGGGCAAGGTTCTCGCGGCGCTCCTCGATCTGGTGGATGAGCTGACGGCGGACGTTGCCGAAATTCACAACGACATCGACGAGATCGACGAGGATCTGAACGATCTGACCGACTATGTGGAAGAGCTTGACGACGATCTGCAAGCCGTGGAAGATTTTCTGGACGAAGAGCCCTACGACGAAGACGAAGATGAAGACGACGGGGAATGCGACGGCGATTGCGAGAACTGCGACGGTTGCGACGACAGCGACTACTACGAGATCGTATGTCCTTCCTGCGGGGAGACGGTTTGCTTTGACGAAGAGCTGGATCCCGAGAATCTGGTCTGCCCGGCGTGCGGCGAAAAGTTCGGTTGCATCGTGGATGAAGAGGACTATAAAAAGATCGACCGGGAAGACAAATAATTCCCTGCCGTTCGCATACCCCCTGGGAAAAGTTTTTGGTGCCGCTTTTTTCAAAAAGCGGCGACCTTACCAGACATAAACGGGAGCAGAAAAGTTTGTAACTTTTCTGCTCCCGTTTGTTTTATGCCGGAACGGTTGTTCCTTTTTCATAAAGTTCTTCCGGCGCAATGTCAATTTCTCCGTCTTTCCAAACCGGGATCCCGTAATCAAGGAATACCGAGCGAAACACGGCAGCGTCGCACAACGGCAGAAAAGCCGGCTGTGAAAGAAGCGGCGTCATATCATAAATTTTGGTTTCTCCCGTATTGAACCGTACCCATAGACGGTAATCTTCCATTGCACGAACACCGTTGATTTTCAAAACCGGCTTTTTCTCGCCGGCGTATGCGATTCCGTTTTCGATATACATAGTCATCCTCCTTTATTGGAGCGGAGCGATCTTTCCGAAAGGAATTCCCTTCACTGCCTGATTCCACGCGCGATACAGCTCTTCCTCGTGAATTGCCGCCCACGCCTGCACCATTCTCAGTTGCTTGACCGGCAAAGAACCCGCCAACAATTCTCCGTCGATCCCGACGGATGCTTCATATTCTGCATAATAGACGTGAAAATGCGGCTTGTAATGCTGCGAATTGTCTGCGTAAATCATTTTGATTACGATATTGAAAAATCTGCTTAGTTCCGGCATTTTGTCACGCTCCTGTCTGATTCTGTTTTTATTATACCATACGATCCGGAAAAATGCAACCTTCGCATCAAAAATTTTCGTTCCTCTCCGCATCCAAAAAGAGATTTCTTTTCGACAGGATAAAAAGGGTGGAGTTTTTTCTCCACCCTATAGATTTTTGAAAGATATTAACAAACTGTTTTCAACCGATTGCGCGGGTGATTACCGATCCTCGCGGAAGTAGGAAAGCCCGAGCGATGCAGGGGGCTGATTTTCCCGTTTTTTGCGGATGCTCGTGAACACCAGCACAAGAACCGTGATGATATAAGGCAACAGTTTGAGCAGTTCCTTTTGCGTGGAGCTTCCTTTGAGCACGAACGCGGCAATGGAAAGTCCGCCGAAGAGGATCGAACCGAAGATGGAATAGTTCGGCTTCCAGAGTGCGAAGATGACCAGCGCGATGGCAAGCCAGCCGAACGCCTCGATGGTGGAAGCGTTCTCCCAGCTCCCTTTGAGGTAGTCCATGATGTAGAAGAGTCCGCCAAATCCGGCAACGGCACTGCCGATCAGGATCGAACCGTACTTGTATGCGGTCACGTTCACGCCGTCGGCGTCGGCAGTCGCGGGATTTTCACCGACCGAGCGCAGATGCAATCCCACGCGCGTGCGGTTGAGAACGAACGTAAAGATCACGGCGAGGATAATGGCAAAATAAACGAAGAATCCGTGCGAGAAGAATACCCGCAGAACGCCGTTTGCGTTGGGATCGTTCACAAAGCCGCGGGAGATCAGCTTGCCGGCGGCGCCGAAGCCCTTGCGCGTCACGTAGGTGTCCATGACGAACTGGGCAAGCCCCGAGCCGAAGGTCGTGATCGCAAGTCCGGTGATGTTCTGGTTGCAGCGCAGGGTCACGGTCAGAAATCCGTAGATCAACCCGGCGGAGACCGAGAACAGGATCGAGAAGAGGATCGAGAGCAGGATCAGCAAAAACCAGTTTGCGGCGGCGGGATCGGCAAGTCCTTTGAGATAAAGCTCGATGCCGAGGCAACCGCCTGCCGTACCCATGCACATGATCCCCGGGATCCCCAGGTTGAGGTGACCCGATTTTTCCATCAGCGTCTCGCCCATACAGCCGTAAAGCAAAACGGTTCCGAGCGAGATCGCGCCGATCAAAAACGTAACGAGCATTTTATTTGACCCCCCTTACCTGATTTGCGAGTTTCCGGTCGAGATCGGTCTTTTCGCCGCTCTTGCCGCGGAACACGATTTTATAATTGACGAAGAAGGTGCAGGAGATCACGCAGAAGTAGATCAGACCGATCACGATGTTCGCAACCGAGCTGTTGGTGAATCCGAAATCGGTACGCACCTGCGTCATGCCTCTCGTGAGGAATGCGATGAAGAAGCAGGAGAGGAACATGAGAAGCGGATTGAATCCGGCGAGCCAGGAGGTCATGATGCCGGTAAAGCCCATGTTGTTGGGCGAAGTATCCGAAAGTCCCGCGCCGGTCCGCGCGATCAGGAAGAACCCGACCATCCCCGCGATCGCGCCCGAGAGGATCATCGTGCGGATCACGACCTTTTTCACGTCGATGCCGACGTATTTTGCGGTATTCATGCTCTCGCCCACTACCGAGATCTCGTAGCCGTGCTTGCTGTACCGCAGATAAACGAACATCAAAACGGTCAGAACGAAGAAGACAAACACGGTCAACGCCGCGCTGTATTTATCGAGCGAGGGGAGGATCCCGTGGTCCAGCGTCGGGAACTGACCCGAGCCGTTCTTGATCCACGCGGAGCGGAAATAGAGTACGACCCCTGCCGCCACATAGTTCATCATCAGGGTGAAGAGCGTTTCGTTCGTGCCGAAGACCGCCTTGAAGAGAGCCGGGATCAACGCCCAGAGGATGCCTGCCGCAACGCTGGTGGCAAACATGACGAGGAGCAGCAGCCCGTCCGGCATTTTTCCGCCCAGCCAATAGGAGCAGGAGTAGGCGCAAAGGCAACCCATGAGGATCTGCCCGTTGCCGCCCAGGTTCCAGAACTTCATCTTGAACGCCGGGATCAGAGCGATGGAAGCGCCGAGGAGCAGTGCCGTTTCAAGGAACAGCAGCCAGCTTTTGCGCGGCGTGCCGAACGAACCGTTGAACAGTTGCCCGAAAAAGTCAAGCGGATTCTTTCCGTTTTTGGAGAAGACCGCGCAGATCAGCGACGAGAGAAGCATTCCGCCCACGAGTGCTATCGCATAGATCAGGATCTTTTTCCACGGGGCAATGTGTGGGCGCTTGACGATATGGAAAGGAAGCTCGAAGCGGGATTTTACGCCGCTTTGGGTCGGTTCCTGTTCGGGAGCCGTTGAACGGTCAGCCGTTTTCTTTTTCATCGCGCTTCTCCTTTCCGGCGTCGGTTTTCGTCATCAGAAGCCCGACTTCCTCTTTGGTAACGGTTCTGGCGTCCACAATGCCGGTCACGCGGCCGGAATTGATGACTAAAATCCGGTCGCAAAGTCCCATGAGAACGTCCAGGTCCTCGCCCACGAAAATCACGGCGACGCCTTCCTCTTTTTGCTTGTTGAGCAGATTATAGATCAGATACGAGGAGTTGATATCCAGACCTCTGACCGGGTATGCCGCCATGAGCACCTTCGGCGCCATCGAGATCTCGCGCCCGACCAGCACCTTCTGCACGTTGCCGCCCGAGAGCCGACGCACCGGCGTATGCAGATCGGGAGTGACCACTTCCAGCCCCTTGACGATCTGATCCGCCAGATTTTCGGGCTTTTTGCGGTTGAGCAGGATGGAATTGCCCTTGCGGTAACTGCGGAGCATCATGTTGTCGATGATATCCATGTTGCCCACAAGCCCCATGCCGAGCCGGTCCTCGGGAACGAACGAGAGCCGGACGCCGAGCTCGCGGATCTGCAAAGGCGTTTTATCGCGCAGGTTCATGATCTCGTCCTCGTTGAAGAGGATCTTTTCTTCGTTGACGAGGCGGCGGATTTCTTTCTTGCTCTTGCCCGAAAGATCGACCGGCGTGCCGTCCGCATAGTGGAATTTGCCCTCGGCGGCAAGCTCGATGACCTGTTTGAGCGTCTTGTGGTAGAAGGAGACCGGCAGATCCTTCTTCGGACGGTGGAAAATGATCTCACCCGAATCGAGCGGCTGCAAACCGGCAATGGCTTCGAGCAGTTCCCTCTGCCCGCTGCCGGCGATCCCGGCGATCCCGAGGATTTCCCCCGAACGGGCAACGAAGGAGATGTTATCCAGCACCTTAACGTGCTCCGAATTGGTGTAGTTGAGCCCGTTGACGAACAGCCGGTCGGCAGGATTTTCGACCTTTGTGCGGTCGATGTTGAGCGTGATCTTTTTGCCCACCATCATCTCGGTGAGTGCCTGCTCGCTCGTCTCGGAGGTCTTCACCGTTCCGATGTGCTCCCCTTTGCGGAGCACGGCGACGCGGTCGGAGATCTCCATCACTTCGTTGAGCTTATGCGTGATGATGATAATGGACTTCCCGTCGTTTCGCATGGCGCGCAGAACGTCGAATAGCTTTGAGATCTCCTGCGGCGTGAGCACGGCGGTGGGCTCGTCCAGAATGAGGATGTCCGCTCCGCGGTAAAGCACCTTGATGATCTCCACCGTCTGCTTTTCGGAAACCGACATCTCGTAGATCTTTTTATCGGGATTTATATGGAAACCGTATCGGTCGCACATTTCGCCGATCCGTTTTTTGACATCTTTGAGGTTGTATTTGGAGCCGTTCTTCACGCCCAGAACCACGTTCTCGGCGGCGGTGAAGACGTCGATGAGCTTGAAGTGCTGATGGATCATGCCGATCCGATAGGAAAACGCGGTTTTCGGCGAGTGGATATGCGCCTCTTTGCCGCGAATGAGGATCTTTCCTCCGTCCGGATAGTAAATTCCGGCGAGCATATTCATCAGGGTGGTTTTTCCGCACCCGTTCTCTCCCAGAACCGAGAGGATCTCCCCCTGGAAGATCTGCATGGAGACGTTGTTGTTGGCAACAACGGCGCCGAAGGTCTTGGTGATGTTCTGAAATTCGATCAAAACTTCCTTTGCCATTTGCTTCTGTTCCCTTTCATAGAAGTGGCATAAAATCAGAGCAAGGGTTGCCGCCCGAAGGCGGCAGCCCTGTTGTTCTCTTTTTCGGATTTGCGATTTTTTTACGCGAGGATGATACCGTCGATGATGATATCGAAGTAAGGAGCGGAACGGAAGTCGCTCTCTGCGAAGTAGGTGATGCCGTTTGCGGTCTTGATGACCTCGGTCTCGCCGGTGTAGGTTCCGTCGTCGTTGACGTCCGCCTTGTAGCCGGTGAGGTGACCTTCCTCATCCATGGTGATGTAAGCCGCCTTGCTGAAATCGGATTCATCGGCTTTCGCGTTCTTCACGGTGAACTTGCTGCAATCGAACACCTTGCGGGTTCCGGCAATGAGCTCTGCCTTCACGGCGTCGAGTTTCGCCTGCGTGCCGGCAGCGGCGGCGGCGCCGACAGCGGTGATCTCAACCGAACCGGTCTGAATGGTTCCGGTGTAGCTTGCTTCGATCGCGGTACCGTTCTTCACGGCGTCAATGCAGGCCTCGAAGTAGGGGACCCAGTTGATTTTGGAAGCGATCACGAAGGTGTTGGTTCCGGTCACGCCGTTGTAGGAAACGTTCGGGATGCCTGCTTCTTCGCAAGCGGTGGGAGCGCCCATCGAGTCGGCGTGCTGGGAGATCAGCTTGCAGCCGTCGGCGATCAGCGCCTGAGCGGTGGTCTTTTCAGCGGCTTCGTTGTACCAGGAGTTGGTGTATTTCACTTCCATGGTTGCGTTCGGAACGATCGAGCGAACGCCGAGGAAGAAGGAGGTGTAACCGGAAATGACTTCCGCATAGGGCCAAGCGGCAACGTAGCCGATCTTTGCGTTTTCATCGGTGATGGTTTCACCGTAGAGCTCAACGAGTTTGAGTCCTGCGGCAACGCCCGCGAGGTAGCGGCCTTCATAGATGGAAGCGAACGCGTTGTGGTAGTTGGCAACGCCTGCGGTGTGCGCCTGCGTACCGGTTGCATGGCAGAACTGAACGTTCTTGAATTCTTTTGCGGCTTTGAGCATATTGGCTTCATGTCCGAAGGAGTCTGCAAAGATGAGGTTGTAGCCGTCATCTGCAAATTCAGCGGCTTTGTCGTAGCAAGCGGTGCCTTCTTCGGGAATGTCGGTCACGACGGTGTAGTCGGTTGTGCTCAGACCTTTGTTGGCGCAAGCGGTTTTGAATGCGTCGATGAAGTTCTTATCGTAGGTAGAACTGTCACCGTGCAGACAAATGAGAGCGGCTTTGACTGCGGTGGTTTTGGTTTCCTTTTTGCAGGAAGCAAGAACCGAGATCGCGCCCACGACCATCAGGAGCGCCAGAGAGAGAGAAAGGATCTTTTTGAACATTTTCTGTTCCTCCGTAAAAAAATTTTATTTATAGGAGCGTTCGCTCCGATAAACCAACCGTTGTTTTGCCCAAAAAGGAAAGGGCGCAATCATCCCTTCCGCTCAGCAGAAGGTGATTCCGTCCCGTAGGTTCATGGAGGCGACCCGCGCCAGCGATTCTACACGAATCCCTTTTGCGCGCAGGGCTTTTCCACCGTTTTGATATGCTTTTTCGATCACGATTCCGATGCCCGCAACTTCGGCGCCTGCCTGCCCGCAGATATCCAGCAGTGCCTGCGCGGCGCAACCGTTCGCCAGGAAGTCGTCGAGGATCAGAACCTTGTCGTCTTTCCCGAGGTATTCTTTCGATACAATGACCGTGTGGTCGGTTCCGTGGGTGTAGGAGTGCGCCGCCGCAGACCAGACCTCGGCGTCCTGATTGGAAGTCCGGCTCTTTTTCGCAAAGACCACCGGGCAGCCGAAATACTGTGCGGTGAGGCACGCGATCCCGATCCCGCTTGCTTCCACCGTCAGGATCTTGTTCACGCCGCAGCCTCCGAACAGCCGGTGAAACTCTTTTCCGAGTTCGCAGACGAATCCCACGTCGATGCGATGGTTGAGAAATCCGTCGACTTTCAGAATGTCGCCGTCGTAGACTTTGCCGTCTTTGCGAATCCGCTCTTCCAACAACTGCATGGGGTCTGCCTCCTTTTCCGAATCATTTCGATCTTTGAAAAAAGACATTCTCATTATACCACCTTTTTTTACAAAAAGCAACTCTTTTCTTGTAAAAAAATTCCCTAAAACTTTTTCGCTTTTTTTCATTATTCTTGAACATTTTTCATAAAGGTAGGGCAAACCTCCCCCGCCCCCGGCAAAACTTATGAAAATCTCTTGCAAAACCGGAACCGGTCTGTTATAATAAAAGGAGACAAAAAGTCGGGAAAGACAAGAGGCAAACGAAATGAGTGAAAAATTATCCACACAACCCTACAAAGGCACGCGGGATTTTTATCCGGCGGAAATGCGTCTGCGCAACTGGTTTTTCGGCGTGATCCGAACCGTATTGGAGGGCGCGGCGTTTGAAGAATACAACGGTCCGATGCTCGAATCTCTCGACCTTTACGCCGCCAAAAGCGGAGAAGAGCTTGCCGAGAAGCAGACCTACCACTTTATGGATAAGGGCAACCGGCATCTGGCAATCCGCCCCGAAATGACGCCCACCGTGGCGCGGATGGTGGCGGCGAAGATGAACGATCTCGCCTTTCCGCTCAAATGGTTTTCGATCCCGAATATGTATCGCTACGAGGCGACCCAGCGCGGGCGTCTCCGGGAATTCTGGCAGCTCAACGTGGATATTTTCGGCTGCGAGACCTATGAAGCCGACCTTGAATGTATCCTGACGGCGATCCGTCTGCTCCGCGCGTTCGGCGCCGACGAGACCATGTTCACCGTGCGGATCAACAACCGCCGTTTCTTCAACGACGCGATCCGCGCGATCACCGAAAAGGATGAAGAGGGCTGTCGGCTGATCTCGAAGGTGATCGACCGGAAGAACAAGGTGCCGCGGGAGGTTTACGAAAAGGAGCTGACCGAGCTTGGTCTTTCCTCCGGGCAGATCGCCAAAATCGACGGGCTCTATTCCATGTCGGTGGAAGAAGCCGCCGCGCTCTGTCCCGAATCGACCGGTGCGCAGGAACTGCTCGGTCTGTTTGAAGCGTTGCGTGCGCTCAAACTCGATCGGTATTGCGTGTTTGATTTCGGCATCATCCGCGGTCTGGATTACTATACCGGAACGGTTTTCGAGGTGTTCGACAACGCGCCCGAAAACAACCGCGCGATGTTCGGCGGCGGCAGATACGACAATCTGGTGGGGCTGTTCGTCAAGAACGCGAAGGTCTCGGGCGTCGGGTTCGGCATGGGCGACGTGACGCTGGAAAACTTCCTCTTCACGCACAAGCTGGTTCCGGAATCGTTTGGCAAAGAAGCAAAACTGCTGATCACGCGGTTCGAGGACGTGAATACCGAAACATACTTTGCCCTCTCCGGAAAGCTTGCCGACTGCGGGATCGTCAACGCGGTCTATCTGGGGAGCGCGAAGAAATTCGGCAAGCAGATTGATTACGCCGTGAAAGCCGGATTTACGCACCTGCTCGTCATGGGCGCGACCGAGCTTGCCGCGGGGGCGGTGAAGATCAAGGATCTCGCGGCGCGCACCGAGACCGAAGTTTCGGTGGGAGCCGACCTCAACTGCGCCGAATTGGCAAAATTACTCAAATCATAAAAAAGGGAGGACTCTCATGGACGGAACCGTATCGGATCTGCTTGCGCTGAAAAGCACCGTCGGGCGCGTCATGGGCGTCGATTTCGGAGATACGCGCACGGGGCTTGCGCTCTCGGACCCGGGACGAATCTTAGCTTCCGGGATCGGGTATATCTCCCCCGGCGGGATCGAGAGAACGGCGGCGAAGGTCGTCGAGTTAGCGGTGGAACACAAGGTTGCCGCGATCGTGGTGGGTCTGCCCCGGAACATGGACGGTTCCGAAGGCGCGCGCGCGGCGCGATGCCTGGAATTTGCCGGGATGCTCTCGGCGCGGCTTGCGATCCCGGTGGCGATGATGGACGAGCGATTGACGACGATGTCGGCGGCGCGGTATCTCAACGAGACCAACACGCGCGGCAGGTCGCGCAAGGGCGTGATCGACACCCTTTCGGCGCAGATCATCCTGCAAAACGCGCTTGATCGGTTAAAAGCGTAATCGCATAGATTTCGGCATCGCCGGAGGCACTCGTCCGCGCCATGCCGGAAAGTTTTTTGCTCCACTTTTTTTCAAAAAAGTGGAGACCTTAAAACATTTCGCGCCAAAGGCGCGAACAAAACGCGTTTTTTATTCGCGCTACGCGCGAAAAAACCGAGGGGCGCGCCCCTCTACCCCGGTCGCCTTTTGAAAAAGGCGACAGCGAAAACTTCCTGAAAAGTTCGTGCGAACATTGCAAATACAACGAAGAAAGGGGTCGGCTATGGAATTGAAAAAGGCGTTGCCGCCGCGGATCGCGGCGATCCACGATCTTTCCTGCTTCGGTCGCTGTGCGCTGACCGTCATTTTGCCTACCCTTTCGGCAATGGGCTACCAAGCCGTTCCCCTGCCCACCGCGCTCCTTTCCACCCATACCGGCGGCTTCGATCATCTTCACTTCCGTGACCTCACCTCCGATATGGAGCAGACCGCCGCACATTTCGATCGGCTCGACCTTTCCTTTTCCGCTGTCTATACCGGCTTTCTCGGCTCCGCCGAACAGATCCATACCGTGGAGCATTTTCTCGATACCTTCGGCGCAAAACCCGACCCATCGGGCAAAGCTCCCCTGATTCTGGTCGATCCGGTCATGGGCGACGACGGCGCACTCTATTCCACCTATACGCCGGCTCTCGTGGACGGCATCCGCAAGCTGACCGCCCGGGCGCACCTCATCACCCCGAATCTCACCGAGGCATGCCTGCTCGCCGATCTGCCCTATATAGACACCCGCACGCTTTCCGAGGCGGCGTTGGAGGACTTTCTTTCTTCCGTTTTTCAAAAACTCAAACGCCCCGGGCAGAATATCGTCGTCACCGGTGTGCGAACCGCGGAGCAAACGATCCGAACTTATTGTCTTTGCAACGGGTCTGCGGCGATTTCGAGCGAAATTCCCTGCTGCAAAAACGACTATCCCGGCACGGGCGACCTCTTCGCCTCGGTTCTGCTCGGTCTGCTCCTGCGCGGAGAAACACTGCCCGACGCCTGCGAAAAAACCGCCGCGTTCGTTTTCCGCGTGATGCGGTTCACGGCGGAGTTCCCAACGCCCGTGCGCGACGGACTCGCCTTTGAACCCTTCCTCAAAGAACTCTGAACGCCCCCTCAAAAGGAGATTTTTCATGTCACGAACCAGAATGCCACGTCCGCTTGCCGTCACCTTTTGGCTCTTGCGGGCGATCTTCCTTGCCGTCATTCTGATCGTTCCGACGATCCTGATCTGGCGGATGTGTACCTCTGGAGACCCCAAACAGGTGAAGTACCTTGCCCCGAACGAAACTCTGAAAATCGCCTACGCCGAACACGGAGACGGGCTGATTTTGCAATATCAGGAGCAGGCGAGCGTTACCAGAGCGAAAGAGAACGCCGGCTATTTTTCGGTCACGCGGTGCGTCTTTATTCCCGAAGCGAAGCAGGTGCAGATCGTTTTCCGCTACAACAACAGCACCCTGCGCCACCTCGCCGAGGATTATAAACTCGAATCCGTTCCGCAAAAATCCGGGATGTGGTTTGACGTCACGCTCGTCAAGACCCGTGATCTGACCCCGAACACCAAGGACGACAACCTCGATCCCGCGACCCTTTCGACCGAGCGGTTCTTCCCCTCCGGCGAAGCGATCCGCGCCGAGACCGGGCTTTACACCTTCTTCCGGTATACCTTTGACAATATCACGATCGACGACCTGACCGACGGTATTTACGTGGATATCTACTACAACGGCGCGATCAATTACGACGAAAAGTCCTACGGCACGCTTTGCATCTACGCCTACGATTCGGAATGGATTCCCTACCGGATGACGGCGGCGGAAAAAAAGAGTTTACAATAAAAAAAGGAGTGGGCAGGAACCCTGCCCGATGGAAAAATGTTTGTACCTTATCGACATGAGAGTATTCGCCTGACCGGGCGCTGGGACGTCCGGGACGAAACCGAGGCGGTCTGCACCGCCACCGGTTCCTATCTCGATTTTTGCTTTGAAGGGAAGATGGCGGTCGCACGCTTCAATACCCTGACCAACGACGACATTCGCCTGCACCTCTGGATCCGGGTGGACGGCGGCGTGATGACCGAGGCGCCGATCGATCAGGCGCTCCGCATCATCTGCCCGGACGACGGGATCCATACGGTTCGCATCATCTATAAGAGCGGACAGGAAGCAACGGCGCGGTGGTATGCGCCTCTGCGCGGCAAGGTCAGTTTTCTGGGCGTGAAGTGCGAAAAACCGGTCGCCATCGCTCCCGATACGCGCCGCACGATCGAGTTCATCGGCGATTCCATCACCGAGGGCGTTCTGGTCGACAACGCGCCCTTTTATGAAAACGATCTGCTCAACCGCCCCTATCAGGACGACGTTTGCGCAACCTATGCCTGGCGAACTGCCGAGGCACTCGACCTGCGCCCGATCTTCATGGGTTACGGTGCGGTCGGTCTGACGAAATCGGGGAGCGGAAAAGTTCCCCCGGCGGCACTGGCATACCCCTATAATTTCGACGGTTCGCCGATCACGCACGCGCCGTCCGACGTTGTGGTGATCAACCACGGGGCGAACGACCGCGGCAGGAACGACCCGGTGCTTTACTGCGAGAAATATCTGGAACTGGTGCGACTGACCCGCGCCAAGAACCCGGACGCTCTCATCGTTGCGCTCTCTGCTTTTTGCGGCGCCTACCACGAGGAACTCGGCGCGGCGATCGCGGAATACAACCGGCAGAATGATGCCAACCTGCGCTATATTGATACTTTCGGGTGGATCTCGCCGGATCCGCTGCATCCGACAAGAGAGGGACACGCGGAAGTGGCGCGCCGGCTGATCCCGATCCTGGGTAAAATGTTACAAGAGGGCTGATATGCGCGCGTTTCTCTATACCGGCGGCGAGGTGTTCCCGGAGGGCGTTTCGGAGCGACCCGAGCCGGGGGATCTGGTGATCGCCGCCGATTCGGGTTTGCGGACAGCTCGGATGTTCGGAGTAGAACCGACGGTTCTGGTGGGAGATTTCGATTCGCTTGGCGAGCCGGAAGATTTGCCGGGCGTGGAGATGATCCGTGTGCCTGCCGAAAAAGACGACACCGATACGCAGCTCGCGGCGTCGGTTGCCTGCCGGCGCGGCGCGACCTCTCTTGTGATCGTTGGAGGATTCGGCGGCCGGCTCGACCATTCGCTCGCGAATCTTGCCCTGCTCGAAGACCTGCACGGGCGCGGCGTTCCGGCGATCATCACCAACGGAAGGATACGGGCGCGATATGTCAAAGACGACGGCGCACTGCTTGTGCGGGACGCGAACTTCCGCTATTTTTCGGTGGTCCCGATCTCCGAGAAGGTCAAGGGCGTGACGGTTGAGGGCGGAAAATATGCACTCCGAAACGCAACGCTTCTGCGGCGCAACGCCGGCTTTTCGATCTCAAACGAGATCACGAAAAACGCGGCACTCATCACGATCCGCAAGGGCTCGGCATGGATCCTCGAATGCAGCGATTTTTGATCGTACAACCCCTTATGGGAAGTTTTTTGCGTCGCTTTTTTTCAAAAAAGCGACAAAGCCCTTTTCGTTCCGGAGGAACGAACCATCCACGATAAAAGTGCCGCCCGGAAGGGCGGCAATTCTTTTCAGCGTATTTTGGTTCGCGCTCCGCGCGAAAGGAAGACCAAGGGGCGTTGCCCCTTTTACCCTACCAACTTTTTTGTAAAAAAGTTGGTCAAAAAACTTCCCGGCATTTTTGTGTTTACAGGAATGTCACAAGCACGTCGAGCAGGGCGAGGATGATGACGGTTGAAAGAAACGCCATATCAAACGGGACGTTTTCAAACCAGTGGAGCTTTTCAAATAATTTCCGGATCGGGAAGATCAGCGGCTCGGTCAAAAGGGTCAGAAACGCCGAGATCCGACCTTCTCCGGTCACGTCGATCCAGGAAAAAACCGCGCGCAAAAGCAACGCCAACTGCGCCAGCGTGATGATCGCGGAAAGCGTTCCCCGCAGGATCGTTCCGAATAGTTCCATCTTTTCCCCCTCACCGTATGCTCAAAATCGGAAAGAGGAGGAATCCCTCTTGCCCGAAAGATTCCTCCCGTATCCGCCCCGATCGGTCAACTCAGATCTCTTCTGCGTCCCCGGGGACGTCCTCGATCTCATAGTTTTCGTCGTCGGTCGTCTCCGCCGCGTCAGCCGCCGCCGTTTCCTCGGCAATAAAGCCGGATACGTCAACGCCGGACGGAGAAACAACGATCGTATTCGGATTGGTTTTGATCATCTCGCCGCCGAGTACGTACGCCACGCCGGAGAGGAAATCCACCAGCCGGAGCGCCTGCTCCTTGGTCAGATTGCTGATGTCGAGCAGAACGATACAGCCCTCTTTCAGCTTGTCGGCGATCCGCGTTGCCTCGGTGTGGCTTCTCGGCTGGATCAATTTCAGCGTCACCTTCTCCGGGCTGACCGGATGGATCTCCGGATCCTTGCGCGCGGGACTGTCCAGCGACGCAACGTCTTCTTCTATGGACGCCGCAACATCCTCGGTATCCGGATCCAGCGGATGATAGAAATCCTTGTATTCATCCTCGTCGTCATATTCGGTTGCGGTATTGTCGCGAATAAAGCGTTTGAGCAGGTTCATGCTGTAAAATCCTCCTGATGTAGTGTTGGATCGCCGGGGGTTTGACCGACCCGAAAAAGAGACCTTCCCACGCGGACGTGCGTGGCGCCTTCCTCGATCGCCGGTTCAAAACTTTCCGACATTCCCATCGAAAAAATCGGCCTACCTATATTATGAAGTTTTTTTGTCCAAATGTCAAGACCTTGTTGATAAGTTTCTTGAAAAAATTTTCGATAATCCTCGGTTTTTTCACATCTGGGCGCCATGGTCATGAATCCGCGCAGGCGCAGGTGCGGAAATTTTACGACTTCGCCGCAAAAATCAGCCGCCGCTTCGGGCATCACGCCGCTTTTGGATTCCTCCCGACCGCTGTTGATCTCAACGAGAATATCCATGGTAAGTCCGCGCTTCGCCGCCTGCTTCTCGATCTCCGCCGCCAGCGAAAGGGTGTCCACCGAATGGATCAGACAAACCTTGTCGATAATATATTTGACCTTGTTGGTTTGCAATTTGCCGATAAAATGGTAGTTCAGATCGAGGGATTGCAGCGCCTCCCGGTGTTCCAGAAGCTGCTGCACGCGGTTTTCCCCGATCTCGCGCACGCCGAGCTTCGCCAGAGCGGCGATATGCTCCGCATCGGTATATTTGACCGCCGCGATCAGAGTCGTTCCGCTCCTGCCCGCCCGCTCCTCGGCGGCGCGGATCCGCGACCGGATCTCTTGCAGGTTCCGCTCGGTTTCGGAATATACGCTCATTGATACACCTTCCCGTGATAAAGTTTTTTTCCGGATACGACCAACAGATCGTTCCCGGACAGATAGAAATAGTCGTTCTCCGGATCGGGATCGGTCAGCGCGGCAACGTAGTAGCCGTCCCCGGCAAACAGGATCGCCGCCCGGCGGAAATAGACCGTGCTCGACTCAAAAACGTAGACGCCTGTCTCTTCTCCGACCTGCACGAGCGCCTGCTCCGGAATGTAATATCCGCGCGTTTCGCTCACCAGAACGGTCGCGTTCCAAACACGCGGCAAAACCTCCCCCGGCGAAAGCTCTCCGCAGGAAAAGATCGCCACCGGCGTATCTTCCCCCGCCGCGATCCTCTCGCATTTCATCGGCAAAACCGTCTTTTCGCTCCCGTCCAGCGTCACCGTGTAGGTTTCCCCGGCGGTCAGATACCGTTCGGCGTCTGCCAGCGGCACGGCAAAATACCACCGGAACGAATCCGCAAACTTCCCCACCGCCGCGTCCTGCAAAGGGACCGGATCGGTTTTCGCAAGCTCCCGCAGCCGGGAAAGGGTCAGGGTTTGCAGTTCGGATTCGGTAAAGATCGTTTCGTATCCGTCGATCGCGTCCCGACCGTAAAAATAGCCGGGCGTCTCGGCGGTGACGGTCAGCGTCGATCCGGCGAGCAGTTCGCGCTTCCGCGCGGTCGCCTCATCCAGCGCGCGTTCGATTTCCCCGACCCCCTGCGTGAGCGAATCGTAGCGACCGAGCAGGGAGAGCATCTCCTCTTCCAGCGCCGGGATATTTTCATAAGACCCTGCCCGGGTCAGCTTCTGGATCTCCAACAGATCAAAGGCGGCGTCGGCGCGGATCCCGGCGGCGTCGGCAAGCGAATCTCCCTTTTGCGGCAGACTGTTTTGCAGGATCCGGATCTGCCGGTTGATCGAATCGAGCAGGCGTTGCCCGTCTGTGAGCGTAAAACCGCCGGTGTTCGGGTAAACCTTGGCAAGCGCCGCGCCTTTGCCGACCTTCGTGCCGTTCTCCGCCAGCGGATCTACCAGCCCTGCCTGCTCCGCCTGCAAAACCGTTTCCGACCGGAAAACGTAGCCCTCTCCTTCGAGATACCGGGAGTCGGTGATCTCCCGCGCGGCGACCGTGAGCAACCCCGCCGAGGAGTTGCCGATCGCATGATAAACGGTGTAGACGATCAGACAGAGCATCAACAACGTCAACGCGATCCGCGTCGCGTAGGTTTTCAGAAACGCTTTCCGCTTCATGTCCGCCGCCTCCCTTTTTGTCAGATTCTTGTAAACCTTACGTAATCCTTTGCCCGGAACCAGGTCATCTGTCGCTTGGCATACTGATGCGTGGCGGTTTTCAACCGCTCCGCCGCTTCCTCCTCGCTGCATTCTCCGCGAAGGAACGGGAGGATCTCTTTGTAGCCGATCGCCTGCGCCGCCGTTCGGTTTTTCTCAAATACGCCTCTCGCCGCCAGCCGTTCGGTCTCGGCGACCAGTCCGCTTTGCATCATGCGATCCACGCGGACGTCGATCCGGCGGTTCAGTTCCTCCCGCGGCAGTTCCAGCCCGATCACCTCGGGCAGATACCGGGGCGAGAGCCCCCCCGTTTGCCTGTCCCAAACGCTTTTCGGGATCCCGGTCAGCTTAAAAATTTCAAGCGCACGGATCACGCGGCGGACGTTGTTCGGGTGGATCTGCGCCGCGCTTTCGGGGTCGACCGCCGCCAGCTGCTCATGCAGCGCCGCGTTGCCCTCCTTTGCCGCAAAAGCGGCAAGCTCGGCTCGCAGGGCAGGATCGTTTTCGGTGGGTGCCGCAACGCCTCCGTGCAGAAAACGGTCGAGATAAAGCCCGGTACCGCCGCAAAAGATCGGCAGATTTCCGTGCGCGACGATCCGGGAAACGGCTTTTTTGGCATATTCCACGTAGTCGGCGCAGGAAAAGGGCTCGTCCGGCTCGGCAATATCGATCAGGTGATGCGGAATGCCCCCCATCTCTTCCGTCGTCGGTTTTGCCGTTCCGATATCCATGCCCCGGTAGACCTGCATGGAATCGCAGGAAATGATCTCGCCGCCGACCCGTTTCGCGAGTTCCACGGCATAGGCGCTTTTGCCCGCGGCGGTCGGCCCTACCACCGCCAGGATCCGGATCGGTTCCATGCTATCACCTCTCTTTTCCTTATTTTACAATATTTTCGCGCAAAAGTCAAGAAAAACCGCTTTGCAAACCGGCTTTCCCGGTCTGTTTTTTTCTTTTTGCGCATAAGGTATATAAAAACCGAAAGGAGATATGACAATGGAAACCAGAATGCAGGGAAAAATTGCGGAACGGGAGGTGCTGACCGATCTGCTCGGCGATTTTGCCCTCCCGGATTATCAGCCGGAGATCAAGCGTTTGCTGCGCGTGCGTGTGACCGTGCATCCGGCGGAGGTTTATATCGGAGGCGGCATCGCGGAAGTGACCGGAACCGTTGACTACAAGGTCCTTTACGCCGCGGAGGACGGCGGCGTTTACAGCACACAGCAACAGGGTGACTACCGGTTTACCGTCCCGGTGGAATTTCCGGAAGGATTCGATCCCGCCGAGGGGGTGACCTGCGACGTGGAAGTGTTGCCCGAAGCGGTGAGCGGACGTGCGGCAGGACCGAGAAAATTGAATTTGAAATGCCGGCTTCACTCCAAAGTAAAGCTATACGGGGTTCGGATCCCGTACGACGTGGAGGGAGCTGAGGCGACCGAAAACGAACGCCTGACCGGCGAGATGGAAGCGGCGCGGCTCTTCATCGGGCGCACAGAGCCGATCTCTCTTGCCGACGAGATCCTTCTCGAAAACGGGGACGGAACGGTTCGGGTGATCGCCTCGGATGGGCAGGTACTCGTCAGCGAAGCCGACGCCGGGAGCGGAGAAGTCCACTGCCGGGGAGAGGTTTGCCTGAAACTGCTTTGCGTGCGGGACGGGAGTTCGGATCTTCCCTACCCGGTTCTGCGGCGGATCCCTTTCCAGACCGATATTCCGGTCGGCGGCGCGGAGGTCAACTGCACGGCAACGGCTTCCGGATTCTGCCCGGAAGTGCGGGTGGAAGTGGAGGACGGGCGGATGCTCTGCGAGGTATCGTTGGTTCTGACCGGCAGAGCGCAGCGGAACGAAACCGTTCCCTATCTGCGCGATCTCTATTCGACGACGCGCGAGACCGAGGCGGTTTACGAATCGATCCCTTTTGCAAAGGCGGTGAAGTGCGTTTGCGGAAACTTTTCGCTCGGAACGGCTCTTCCGCTCCCGGAGGCAGGGATCAAACCGGGGCTTTCGGTGGTGGATATTACGGGAGAAGCCATACCGGGTGCGGTCGGCTGCGAGCGCGGAAAATACGTTATCGGCGGGAAATGCCGGTTCCATCTGATTTTAGCGGGCGACGGAGATTTTTCGGCGCAGGAGGTGGAAGTGCCGTTCCGGTTTGAGGTGCCGGGCGGAGACGAAGCGCCGACCGACGCCGATCTGGCGGTTTCGGTTCTGACGGCGCGTGCGCGAACCGACAGCGAGCGGCTGGGGATCGACGCGGAGCTCGGCGTATCGGCGGCGATGCGTGTTCCGGAAACGGCGAATATACTCGGAGAGGTACGGTTTGGGGAAGAAATTTCGGCGCAGGGCGCGGCTTATGTGGTCTGCTTCCCGGCAGAGGGGGAGACGCTCTGGGGGATCGGAAAGAAATATCACACGCCGGTCTCGGCACTGCTTGAAAAGAACAAACTGCCGGCGTCTCCGAGCGCCGACGCAAAAGACTCTTTGCAAGGCGTGCGCTTCCTCGTCATTTAACGCCGGTGGCACTCGGCGGGCAAGCCCGCTTCCAACACTCGACGTTTGTTCCGCAAATTGCCAAACTTTACACCCCGACAGCATAGATGGGTGTAACGCCGGTGGCACTCGGCGGGCAAGCCCGCTTCCAACACTCGACGTTTGTTCCGCGAATTGCCAAACTTTACACCCCGACAGCATAGATGGGTGTAACGCCGGAGGCACTCGTTAGCGCCCTGCCGGAAAGTTTTTTAGGCGGCTTTTTTCTCAAAAAAGCCGCGACCTTAAAAAAGGTTTTTCCGCCGCTTTTTATGAAAAAGCGGCGACCTTTTTTATTCGTTCTGAAGG